>QKCC01000153.1 GCA_003245835.1 Spirochaetales bacterium
CGGGGTTATATCAACCTCGGTGATGTCGCGGTATTTTTTACCGCCCTGACATTCGGTCCCTATACAGCGCTGATTTCCGGCGGGCTCGGGCCTGCTATAGCCGACATTGTGGCAGGATATTCCCAGTGGGCGCCGATTACCTTTGCGGCCCACGGTCTTCAGGGACTTGCGGCGGCTCTGATTATCAGGGCGCTTTCAGGACGGAAGACAGCTGTTCCTGCGGCCGGTACTGCCGGGATGATCGTTATGGTAGGTCTGTACTTTCTCGGCGGCGGTGTAATGGTAGGCTTCGCAGCTTCGGCTGTAGAGATACCGATGAATATTCTGCAGAATGCAGTCGGTGTTCTGGGCGGTTTTGTGCTGTCCAAGGCTGTAAAAAAGGCTTACCCGCCTGTAGCCAGGCTTGCCTGGTAGCCTGCTTCAAGGACATGCAGTTTGAAGTACAGCGGCAGGATTATTGATATACATACCCATGTGCAGCCTGCGGAGGTTGCTGCCAACCGCGGCAGATTTTTGCCCGGTGAGCCGGATTTCAGGCTGCTGTACGAAAACCCCAAATACAGGCTTACAGGCAGTGCTGATGTGCTGCAGGCGATGGCTGAAACAGGCGTCGACGCCTCGGTTATTCTCGGGTTCGCATGGCGTGATCCGGAGCTGCTGCGCAGGCATAATGATATGATCCTGGCCGACGCGGCGGTTTCCAACGGGCGGCTTCACGGTTTTACCTGTGTTTACCCCTTTGCGGAGAAGGGGACGGCCGGAGCCGAGGCCATGAGGTGTCTGCAAAGCGGCGCTGCCGGAATAGGCGAGATTGGGCTTTACGACAGGGACCTCGACCGGGAATACATTGAAGCAATGGCTCCGGTTATGAAAGTCTGCCGCGAGCTTGAAAAACCGCTGATGATGCACGTAAACGAGCCTGTAGGTCATAATTACAGCGGCAAGGCTCCGATGTCGATCCGCGGTATCTATGATTTTGTGAGAGAATACCCGGACAATCAAATTATCCTGGCGCATTGGGGCGGCGGTCTGCTGTTCTTTAATTTATTAAAAAAAGAGGCGAAGCAGGTACTGGCGAATGTCTGGTTCGACAGCGCCGCGTCGCCGTTTCTTTATGATCCGGCAATCTGGAAAACAGCAGCCGCCATAATCGGTGCCGGGCGAATTCTGCTGGGTACGGATTTCCCGCTGCTGAACGCCGAACGGTATATCAGTCAGCTCGAGGAATCCGGGCTGAGCATGGCCGAGCTTGAAATGATTTGTTTCCGAAACGCTGAGGAAGTTCTCGGCCTGTAAACTGGGTCTTTAAGGAGTCCGATAATGGCAGGATTTTTCAGTATGGGCGAGGCCCTCATTGATTTTATACCGATTGATGTTGATACCGATCTGAAGAATGTCAGCGGATTCATCAAGAAACCGGGAGGAGCCCCTGCCAATGTAGCGGCAGCCGTAGCACGGCTCGGCAACAGCGCCTCATTCATCGGTAAATTAGGCGAGGATGCTTTCGGTGACTACCTGGTAGAAACAATGTCGGGCGTCGGCATCAATACCGACAGGGTCCTGAGGACGTCCGAGGCCAATACCTGTCTTGCGTTTGTCTCGCTCAAAAGCGACGGAAACCGTGAATTCTCATTCTACAGAAAACCGAGCGCCGATTTGCTGCTGTATCCTGATGAAATAGATGAAAACTGGTTTCAGCCCGGCGATATCCTTCAGTTCTGCGCCGTGAGCCTGACTCCTGAAACTCCTGTGCGTTCGTCACATAAACGCGCGATTGAAATCGCAAAGCGGAAAGACTGCCTGGTCGTGTTCGACCCGAACCTGAGGTTCCCGCTTTGGCCTGATCGCGCAGCATTAAAATCCACCTGTCTTGAATTTATGACAGACGCAGATGTAATCAAAATAAGCGATGAAGAGCTTGAATTCATTACGGGAACGCCGGATGTCGAGGCAGCAGCGGAGTTTTTGTTCTCGAGGGGACCCGCAATTTTCATCTATACCATGGGCAGGAACGGCGCAAGGCTGTTTACCCCGGATTTCAATGTCGAGGCCGAAGGATTCAGCGTGGACGCGATAGATACAACAGGAGCAGGTGATGCCTTTCTTGGAGGATTTCTCGGGAAGATGATGTCGGACGGAAAAAGCGTAGGCGACATCGATGCCGAATATGCGTTCGAACTCATCCGCTACGCCAATGCCTGCGGGGCCATAGTATCGAGCCGGCAGGGCGCGATTTCATCAATGCCGGACCGGTCCGAGGTTGAGGCCTTTTTACGGAGTCGTTGATTTACCTGCCGCGGTAGCTGCCCGGACTCATTCCAGTTTCTTTCTTGAACAGGCGGCTGAAATAGCCCTGATCGACAAATCCCAGTGCGGAAGCTATCTCCTTTATTTCCAGATCAGGGTTGTCGCTGATCATTTTTTTTGCATGATTTATTCTGAGTTCGGTAAGAAACCGGGTCGGGGTTGTTCCCGTCTGCCTTTTAAAAATCCGGCTCATATAAGTAGGGTTCAGCCTGAATGTTTCCGCCATATCCGAAATCGAAATGTCGTCTTTGTATCGGGCCCTCATGAATTCTATAATATTCCCGCATAGATCATTTGCCGCAGTCGAGGGATCGTAACAGCCGGTTGACTCCGGCAGATAGGCCAAGCTTTTGTCCAGCAGTATTTCGAGCCTTTCGAGCGCATCCTTCAGTTCCCTCATCGATACCGGCTTCAGAATATATTCCCTGACACCGAAGTGGATGGCTCGTTTAGCGTAATTAAAATCATCGTAACCGCTCAGGATAATAACAGGCAGTTCCGGCATCGACAGGTAAAGCTCTTCAATCAGCTCGAGTCCGTCCATCACCGGCATTTTGATATCGGTGATCAGCAGATCGGGGCAGCGGTTTTCGATGATTTCGAGGGCGTCTTCTCCGTTTGCAGCTGTCCGGGCAACCTCGAACCTCGGATTTGCCGCAGGTATTTTTTTTGCGATGTTTTCTCTTATTCGGTGTTCATCTTCCGCGATTACGATGCTGTAATTTCTATGCCCCTCCAACCGGTCCTCCCATTCTGACGCAGGCGCCGCTGCTGCTGTTGTAAATCTGAAAATCGACATTGTCGTTGAAATATATTTTAAGCCTTGAGTAAATGTTCGGCAGACCGAGTCCGTCGAAATGGAAATTCAGCTGGTTCTCGGCCTCTTCATCGCAGCATGTAATTATATTATGGATGTTCTCGAGGGCATCCTTCCCGAAGCCCCGTCCCGAGTCTTCGACAAGGATACTCCACTGACTATCGTCCGCTTCAGCCGCTATTTTAAGCTTCCACGGCGGCTTTCCGTCGGTGGCATATTTCATACTGTTTTCGACAAGCGGAAGAATAATCAGTTTCGGGATCATGAAATTCGCCGCCTTTTTGTTCATCACAATTGAATAATCAAGGTCGTTCCCGAAGCGTATTTTCATGCATGTCAGAAAACTTTTGGTAACGGCTATTTCTTCCTTAACCGGCACATACAGCCTGCTTCGTGATGCAGTATACCTGAGTATGGAAGTGAGGTGGCTGATTGTCTCTACTATATTTTCCGACTCGCCGTCTTCTGCCATAATGCCTATTGTTGTGAGCATATTGTACATAAAGTGCGGATCCATCTGGGACTGCAGCGCCAGCATACGTGCGTTTTCCTGCAGTGTCCGCTCTTTTACAACCAGCTTCATAGAGTCGTTCAGCTTACGGTTCATTTTCCAGAATTCCTGGTGGATTTCTTCAAACTCCGAAAGCTGAGATATCGCTTCAAGGTTTGCGGGAGTCTCCGATGAGAGGTTGTCCCAGTGCAGGTTCGATATCCAGCCGTTCAGCTGACTGAGCGACTGAGTAATCAGTCTCGACAGCCTGCCTGCTACCGTCGTACTTATGATGAACATTATTGCGCCGCTAACGATAATTACCAGAAGGAAGCGGTATACAGGCTTAAGAATGTTCCTTTCCTTCGTGATGTTCAGGATAGTCCATCCAATCTCGCGGCATTTTCCTATCGAAATAATTTCCCTCTCTCCGGTAGCCGGGTTTTTAAACGATACAATGCCTGTTCCGGGGCTGCTTTTAAGCAGCTGGGTATAAGTCGCTGATTTTTCGACCACCGGAGGAAAAATCTGGCTGTTATCCTGGCTGAAGATCAGAAAATCCTTCGGAACCTTCGAGGCACCGTAAAAAATTGTTTCAGAAAACTGCTTTACCTCGATAACGCCGAGCTGCTTTTTGTTCTGCAGATCGAATATCGTTCTGAACAGTGAAATATATTCCTGGTTTTTATAAAGCTGAAAGGCTTCTTCGGCAAGCGGGTCCCGGATAGAACCGCTGAAATGACGTTTTCCGTATTCCCTGTCTATGCCGATCATCGCTTCGGCTGTCTCGATGGGCAGCTTATGAATCAGGTTGTAGGTCCCTGAACCGATGAGCAGGCCCTGCTGATCGATATAGTTTATCTGGGGTACGGTTTTTATCGGTCCCGAAATCATTGCAAGCATGTTCGCTATATCGCGGGCCACGAGGTAAACCTCTGTACTTTCCGGCTGAAGTCCCTCATCGAGAAGATTCTGATACTCGGTGATATTCTCTTTGAGCATGGCGGAATTGGTAATGTTAAGTGAAAGGTTGTTCATCTTCGAAATTTCGGAATCGATGATACTTATAATTTTATCTGTTACGTCGGTAAGATTGGATTCTTCCTCGCTGCGGAGCACCCTTGATGTATAGATAAAAAAGATCAGGGAAAGAAAAGTGACGGTAAGAAGAATAGGGATAAAATAGGAAAAAAACAGGGTCCTCTGGACCGTCCGAGCCTTCATCAGGATATTCTAACCCGATTTTCGCGGAAAAAATATAAAAAGTCGGAAAAGTCCATAACAAGTATCAGTTTTGTCCATATACAACCCGGAAAAATCGACATTAAAATAATACAAAACACTAATAAACAAAAGGAGTGGAGAATAAATGAGAAGAGGATTGACTTTATTACTGGTTGCTGTTCTCCTGACGGCAGCAATAGCCGGCGGGTTTGCCGCAGGTCAGCAGGACACGGGCAAAAAAGATGAATTCGTTATCGGCTGGAGCAATGCCGGTATGGGCGATTCATGGAGACAGTTTCTGAAAGCCAACTTTGAGGCTGAAGTTGCAGCACATCCGGAAATAGTAAAATACTATATATCGGATGCGAACGAGAGACCCGAGAAGCAGATTGCCGACATCGACGATCTTCTTGCGAAGGGCGTTGACGGTCTGATTATTTATCCGACTGTCGGGGATGCAATTATTCCCGCAGTAGAGCGCGCATACGCATCAGGTATTCCCGTTATCGTTTTCGGAGGAAGCATCAATACCGACAAGCTAACCTGCCTTGTAACACAGGACCTGTATGAATTCGGCCGATCACAGGCTAAATGGCTTGTTGATGAACTGGGCGGAAAGGGCAAGATCATAATGCTGTCCGGTATTGCCGGCAACACAACCGCGGAAGAAAGACTCGCCGGCGCGCGAGAAGTATTTGCCGCGAACAAGGGCATTGAGATTCTCGATCATCAGTACTGCGACTGGTCGGCTGCAAAAACAAAGACTATCGTAGAAGCAATGCTGAATGCTTTTCCGCAGATCGACGGAATCTGGGCTGACTCAGGTCTTATGTCCTGGCCAGCGCTGCAGGCATTCGAAGAAGCCGGAAGACCTCTTGTTCCTTCGACAGGCGACCAGCTGAACGGTTACGCAAAGTATGTTACCGAAAAGAATGTTCCGGCATACCTGTACCCGATGTCCACAAGGCTTTCTGCAGAAGCCGTCAAAGTCCTTGTTGACGCCATGAAGGGCAAAACAGTTGACAAAAAGGTTGCTGCATCCTTTCAGGGTATGGGTCCCGAGGCAATTAAAAAGTTCGTCAAGCCTGAGCTTTCAGACTGGTGGTGGGTCGGCGACGACCAGATCCCCGCGGAATTCCTTCCCAAGCTTTAGGTTTAAATTGGTTCTGGGTTTTCCGGTTTTACGCCGGAAGACCCGTTTTTTATGAAGTGAGTGAATTTTAATATAACTGAGGATGAGGCTGTGAATATTGAAAACATGATGAAAAAAATTTCAATCAAAGGAATGACTGCGTCGAACAGGTTTGCCGTATTGCCGACTGAAAGTAATGCAGCTGCTGAGGGCGGTGTTCCTTCTTCTGAAACTGTGAAGCGCTACAGGCGAATGGCCGCCGGCGGCGCCGCCCTGATATACTGCGAGGCGACCGCGATAAATCAGGACGCCCGGGCGAGGGTTAACCAGCTGATACTCACAGCGGACAACTGGGAATCATTCAAACCCCTGACTGAAGCTGTGAAAAAGGAAAATCCGGATGCTGTTTTTATATTGCAGCTCGATCATGCGGGTGCGCTTGCCTCCACTGATTTTGCCAAACCGGTAGGGATTTATGATCGTCCCGGTTCCGGTGTAGAGGTGCTTACAGACAGCGGAATTGAAAAAATCATTCAGGGGTTTGTCGATTCGAGCCTCGCGGCTGAAAAGGCCGGATTTGACGGGGTTGAAATAAAGATATGTCACGGGTTCCTCGGAACCGACTTTATCCAGCCGCTGAACAGACGCGGAGGAAAATACGGCGGAAGTTTTAAAAACCGTACCGCTTTCATTACTGAGTTTGCTAAAGGCGTAAAAGCGAAAGCCGGTAAAAGATTCATCCTGGGATTGCGAATCCCGGCCTACGAGAGTATTCCCGGGGGCTTCGGCAGCGCCGGGCCCGAAGAAGTCATTGAGGACTTGACCGAGACGATTGCAATGGCCAGGCTTGCCGAAAAGGCAGGTATTTCAATAATATCGGTTTCTGCAGGAAGCGCCGTCGGAAACGCCGATCTGATTCATCCAACCGCAAAATATCCGGACGGTGTATATCGGCATTTCGGCTGGGCCGCCGCTGTAAAAAAAGCTGTCCGCATCCCCGTAGTCGGGGCAGGCTACAGCTACCTTTCAGACGGTAAAACCGGCATAGGCAGCTGGGCCTACTGGGCCGATAAGAATGTACGTGACGGAAATGTTGATTTTGTCGGTCTCGGCCGCCAGGGGTTTGCCGATCCGGGGCTACCTTCGAAGCTGATGAACAGCCGTGCCGATGAAGTCAATTACTGTACTGCATGTCTCGGCTGCGGGGGGCTTCTGCTCAGTCAGCAGCCGGTAAAATGCGTGGTGTATAAATGACAATCAATTTAAAACGGGGCGCTGTATCTCCGGGGCTGTGGATAGCTCTGATCGCCCTGATTATAGCTGCGCTGGTTATACAGATAATCACCGGCGTCAGTTTCTTTACATTGAGCAATATGCTGAATGTTGCACGGAATTTCTCAATGCTCGGCCTGGTTGCGCTTGGACAGACTATGGTGATAATGTCCGGGGGGCTCGACCTCTCGGTTGTCGCCGTAATTTCAACCGGAAATATACTTGCCGCTTCTCTCATAAACGGAAGGGATCCTCTGGTTGTTCCGGTTATGCTTCTGACAATTGTTGTCGGTGCGCTTATCGGTTCAGTGAACGGTCTGCTGGTTACAAAGAGAAAGGTTCCCGCTTTTATTGCGACGCTCGGGGTATCGATCGTCGTTAACGGGCTGCGGCTTATTGCCACGGGCGGAATTCCGAAGGGCAATGTTGCCGGCGCTTTGAAGAAAATAGGAACCGGCAGTTTTCTCGGACTTCCGTGGCTGGTAATTATTTTTGCAGTTACCGCGGTTTTCTTTTATTTTCTGCTTGCAAGGTCCTCATACGGACGGCGGCTTCGGGTTACCGGGTGCAACCCTGATGTAGCGGAACTGTCCGGAATCAGGAAGGACCGGGTGATTCTGACTGCGTATATAATATGCGGAGCGCTCTCTGCTTTAACGGGCGTGTTTCTGTCGGGTTATACCGGTATTGCCGACAACTGGGCCGGTAACGAGTTTGATATCAACAGCATTGCCGCAGCGGTACTCGGCGGGGCAGCAATCGGCGGCGGTACCGGATCGGTACAGGGTACCGTAATCGGCTCGGTAATTCTGCTGCTGATAACAAACCTCGCGATTTTAGCGTCGCTTCCAATTCAGAGCCAGATGATGGTTAAGGGCCTTGTGATTATTCTTGCTCTCGGACTGTTCGGAAGGGGGAAGAAATGAACGGGGAATATGTACTCGAATTCCGGAAGATCAGCAAGGATTTTCCGGGAGTCAAAGCTCTTGCCGATGTAAGCATGTCGTTCAAACCCGGCGAAGTACACGCGCTTGTAGGTGAAAACGGAGCCGGCAAGTCCACACTGATGAAGATTCTGTCAGGTGTTTACCAGCCGTCAGCGGGTGAAATATTCTACAAGGATGAAAAACTCGTACTTCAGAACCCTCACCATGCGCAGACAGCAGGAATATCGATAATCTTTCAGGAATTCAGCCTGATCAACACACTTGACGTTACCGAGAACGTGTTTCTGAACCGGGAGCCAAGGACTCGGCTTGGTCTTTTTGACAAGAAGAAAGCTGCGGCTATGACCCGGGAGCTTCTGGATTCGATCGGGATAGAAATCGATATTTCGGCGAAGGTCAGGGACCTGAGCGTTATTGAACAGCAGACCGTTGAGATTATCAAGGCGCTTTCAATCGACGCGGATATCATAATTATGGACGAGCCGTCGGCGGCACTCTCCGACAAGGAGCTTACCAAGCTTTTCGGAATAATAAACAAGCTGCGCGAAGACGGAAAAACAGTAATCTATATTTCTCATATGCTCGAAGAAGTATTTTCGATAGCCGACCGCGTCACGGTTCTGAAAGACGGCCGGGTAATGGCTACCGAGAATGTATGCGACCTGAACAAGGACCAGCTTGTCCGGCTGATGGTCGGACGAGAGATAGGGGATATTTACCCGGAACTGTCCGGAAACATCGGCGCAGTTGTGATGGAAGCTGAAGGCCTCTCCAGCGGAAAGCTCCGCGGGGTCAGCATGGATCTGCGCGAGGGTGAGATCCTCGGAATTGCAGGAATTGCAGGTGCCGGACGATCGGCGCTTGTAGAGACCATTCTCGGGATGAACCCGCTTACATCGGGAAGCCTGCGGTTTAAGGGAAAACCGGCGGTTTTCAGGAATATCAGGCAGGCAATCGAAGCAGGTTTCTGCTACATTCACAGCGACCGTAAAAACAAGGGAATAATTGCCCCGGAATCGATCTCGGTCAATACAACCATAACCAATCTCGGCGAATACACCGGCAGATGGCTGATTAAACGGAATGAAGAAACACGTGTTACAAAGCAGCAGGTTGAGCTTCTGGGGACTAAGGTCGCAAATCTGAATCAGAAGATAGAAGATCTGTCGGGAGGGAACCAGCAGAAGGTGCTGATCTCGCGCGCACTGCTGAAAAAGCCTGATATCTATGTGATAAATGAACCTACCCGCGGAATCGACGTCGGGGCCAAACACGAAATATACCGGATAATGCGGGACCTGACAGCTCAGGGTAAATCGATAATAATGGTTTCTTCCGAGCTGCCGGAGGTAATCGGTATGTCGGACCGGATCCTGGTGATGAACCAGGGATTCTCTGCCGGAATACTGGATCAGCACAAGAAGACCTACACTGAAGAGGAGATCCTCTCGCTTGCCGTAGGTCATGAGTATCAGCTGCCTGCAGGAGGATGTGACGATGAAGAAGAAGTTTAAACTGACCGATCCGGGGATTTTCGTCTGGATCCTGCTTGCTGCCATAATTATATTCAGCGTACTGGCCAACCCGGTTTTTATACGGCCGAGAAACCTGAAAAATGTTTTCCTGATTCAGCCTGTCGGAATGGGGATTGCGTCGCTCGGGCAGGCGGTTGTGATCATCTCCGGAGGCATTGATATGTCAATAGGGGCGGCAGTGTCGTTCATGACTTCGATAGCCGGAGGGCTTTACCGGGATTTTCCTGAGATCGGCGCGCTTACCGTAATGCTGATCCTTGCCGGGATCGGTCTTCTGATCGGCCTGGTGAATGGACTGCTTGTTGTGAAACTGAAGATTGCACCCTTCATGGCAACCCTCGCGACGATGTCAGTAATTCAGGGCGGAATATTTATCTATACCAAAAAAACAATCGGAGGTATTCCGAAGGACTTCAGGGTTCTGTCGGAAGGCACTCTCGGCCCGCTGCCGGTCTGTTTTCTGTACCTATCTGTAATCTTTGTGCTGGTTATGGTTATTACCAACCGCTCCCGCTACGGCCGGCATCTTTATGCAGTCGGCGCGAACGAATGGGTTGCATCGATAACCGGAATTGCGGTGGACCGGGTCAAGCTTTCGGCCTATCTGCTGGGAGGGCTGCTCACCGGGCTTGCATCGATTTTTCTTGCCGGACGGATGGGCGGCGGCGGTCCGCTTGTCGGAAAGGGATATGAACTCGATACAATAACGGCAGTTGTTATAGGCGGTGTATCTCTTGCGGGCGGCGAGGGGAATGTTGCGGGTGCTGTAGGCGGGGTGCTGATTCTTACGATATTCAGCAACCTGATGAACATCCTTGATGTGAACCCGTACATCCAGATGCTGCTGAAGGGAATGATCCTTATAATTGCGGTGTTTTTCTACGCGGCAGGTTCGGCAAAAACAAGGACGGCAGAGGCCTGAGCTGCTTCTGCTGTGTGTTCTCTATCGGCTGTGTGTCGGTTTTTCCGGCTGCAGCTGAATTTTGTGTAAAAATAACACTTCCGCTTTTTTTCTCATATCTGAATTGTTTCAAATTGACACATTGAAATTGTCCGGATTTATATACCGGAAATTTTCGCCGGTGTAAAACTAATTTTTAATTCTTTTGCTGGTAAACAATTAAAATCATGCATGTCTCGATGAAAATTGGCACGCTTTATGCTTTTATACTAACATAAAACATATTTCAGGAGGTGCTGTTATGGCAATCACGAGATGGAAAAAAGAAAAAACCTATGATCCATGGGCAGAATTTAAAAGCCTGCAGGATGAGATCAATGAGCTTTTCAACATTGATCGTTATCCGGCATCTACCGGGCTCTTTGACCGGAATGCTTCGCCATCAGTGGATATTATTGAAGACGAGCATAGCTTCTCTGTTTTTTGTGAACTTCCGGGACTCGAAAAGGAAGACATTGATGTAAGTATTGCGTCAAATGTACTTACGGTCAAAGGAAGCAAGAATGGCGAGAAATCGGATGAGGACGGGAAATATTACAAGAAAGAATCCTGGTCCGGAACATTTCAGAGGACCCTGCCGCTGCCGGTCTCTGTAGATGCGGAAAAAATTTCTGCTGAGCTTAAAGATGGTATTCTGAAGCTGGTCCTTCCCAAAAAAGAAGAAGTCAAACCGAGACAGATTGCGGTTAATGTAAAATAGGGGGTAATGAGATGAATAACGAAAGGAACAATGTCGGAGAGAAAAGAGTCTACAAAGCCTGCTGTGATATATATCGCGATACCGACAAGGTCGTTTTAAGGCTTGAGATGCCCGGTGTTTCGAATAAGGACCTTGATGTCAGGGTGAATGAAGATCAGCTGATTATCAGGGGGACAAAAAATCTGAGTAATCAAAACGGAAAATATCTGGTACGGGAAATCCGTCCCGGAGATTATTACCATGAGTTTACGATAGATGACACCATAGACAGGAACAAAATTGAGGCATCAATTAAGAACGGAGTTGTAACGCTGAGCCTCAGCATCAGGGAATCTGTTAAACCCAGAAAGATAGAAGTCAAGGCGGGCTGAGTGTATAGAGCGGACCGTCTTCTTTCCCGACCGGAAAAAGTGCGGTCCGCCGGCTTACTCCTTTTCCTGAAGTTCGATTATGTTGTCTTCCGGGTCGCGGGCATAGACAACATGGATCGGACCCAGCCCCGGAATATCTGTTTTTACGGCCTTTCCGACGATCGAACCGCCGTTTAACAGAATTTTATTAAGGTATGTTCCTATATCATCAACCGAAAAAGCAATATGCGCAAACCCGCCGGTGTTGGTCTGTTTGAACGAATTTGCAAACATCTCGTCATATTCGAATATTTCAATCGTAGGACCTGTGTCTCCGCAGCCGGGAAGCCTCAGGTGGATGCCCCTTATGTGTGCGTCTTCAAGTGCGGTCAGATCATCAAGCCATTTTCCGAACAGGTTGCGTTCTGGCTGAACAGGGATACATCCGAAAACTTCGATATAAAAATCGGCCAATTCCCGCCAGTTTTCAGAAACGAGGTTAACATGGATAAAACTTATACTCATGCCGGAATAATATCATATTTTTCCGTAATGAGGTTGAAATCCTCTTTTAAAAAAGAATTGCTTTTGCGGTCAGAATAATAAGCCCTTCAGCGAGGAACAGCAGAGAAAAGACACCGTTCCAAGAGAAGGCTGCCTTTGCAGGCGAACAGCCGGCGAATCTTGAGAGCGTAATCAATGTACCGGCAAACGGCGATACGGAATAGGAAACCGCGCTTCCAAGCAGCAGACCGAGTGCAATCATCGAGGACTGGTCGGGGATGGCGGAGGAGAGAAGAGTCCCGAGCAGCGCCACACCCATAAACGGGTGAATTCCCGTCAACGAAAGGAGCACAATAAAGGGTGTGACAATCAGGAAGCTGAAAGACCCCATACTGCCCGCGGCCGAGACTACCCAGTTTTTGATCGTTTCCATAAATGGCGATGCCTGCACGGCTTTTGTAAAAATCCCCATCGACATGAACAGAATTGCAAGGTCAGGCACGACCATTAGGGACTTGTTCCAGTACTCTCCAAAGTGCTGCCGGATTCCGCCGCCCTTCCAGTGAAACATTGTCCATACGGCCGCGGTAAGTATACCAACTACAATTACTCTTGCCGAGCCGGAAAAAAGGTGCAGAAGATCAAGTGCTATGATTCCCGTCAGCAGAATAGCCGCTACGGCTATCAGAACAAATATTTTCCTGTTGTCGCTTTTCCGATGAGCATCGCTGACAGGCTCTTCCATCAGGACTTTTCTTCCTTTAAGTACCGTCAGCCCTTCGAGCGCAACTGATGTGGCAAAGCCGGCGGCTGTAAGCAGAAGGGCTGCAGGCAGAACATCCAGCCAGTCAGCTCCGGTGCTCTCCATTACCAGCACGACACTAACTGCTCCGGGGGCCCAGAGCGTGACCAGGGTAAAGCTCCGGCCAATTGCGGTCACAATAAAGCGCTGCGGATCATTGACCATCTTTTTTATGGGAGTCCCGAAAAATGTGTAGAGCATCGGAACCGTACCGAAGAGCATGAAGCTTCCGACTATATGCGCTATGAAGCTCACAAAAATATATAAGGGTGATTCGGACGGGAAACGTCCCTTCAGGTAGCGTTCAAGGCTTTTATCATAACCTCCGGCCCTGATCGGCAGCAGGAATATCTGCAGTGCAGTCATGATTGCTGCAATTGACAGCATCGAGTTTACACCGCTAAGTATAATCGCCGGATGCAGCCTCTCGCGGACTATAAGAAAAAGCGAAACGGCAATGAATAACAGGGCCGGCCGCCGGTAGGATTTTTTTACCAGAGGGATTCCCGATATCAGTACGACAATACCGAGCCAGCCGGTAATTACCGACAGATTAATCGGCAGTACGGCATCGGCGGTATATGTGACTGCAGCCGCGATGAGGGCTCCGCGGCAGAGGAGCCCGGCAATTCTTATGAAAATGCTGCTGTCTTCAGCTGATGCAGTACCCGCCATTACCATGATCCTCCGTATCTTACCCTGATAATAGCTGAAAGCGACAGGCATTGCTACTATCGGTTTGCAGGCAGGTATCCGGATTTTGATTGTTTATTGAATATTATTCCTGAATAAATCCTAACCGGACCCCGTTGGGGTCCCTGGCATAAAACAACCTTAGCCCCCCGGCCGCGGTGACAGGTTCCATCATTATATCGACCCCGGCGGATTTTAGCTCTTCGAAGCTTTTATTTATGTCGTCTACGGTAAACGAAAGAGAAACAGCGGATCTGGAATTGTCCACCGCAGGAAACATTTTGTTCCTGATAACCTCAATTTTGTGGCCGTCTTTTCCGAGGTATGCAATTTCAACATCCGTTTCAGGTGAGTATTTTTTCAGGATGCTAAAACCAAGTAAATTCTGATAAAAATCAAGCGTTGTCTGGAATCTTTCGGTTCCTACGGTCGTATATCCGAATTTCATAAAATCCCCCGCAATTGCTGACCGCAGAATTATAGAAAACACATGTTAAGAAATTATTAGAAAATTTATATTGGGGGAAGTTTTTCTGAAAAATAAATAAATGATTAAAAAGGTTTTTATACAGGCTGACAGTTGCGTTGGACAGTGTAATACATTAGCTTTAAAGTATGACAAGTAAGAGCCTGTCGATGACAGGTCTTCTTCTATTTGTATTATTTCCGCTGTTTTCCGGGCCTGTTGATCTTACTTCGGCAGAAAGGTCCTGGCTTGAAGAACATCCTGTGATAAGGCTTGGCGTCGGAACCAGTTTTCCGCCGATTCAGTATGTAACAACGGAAAACGGACAATATCAGTTTCTGGGAATTACCAGCGATTATCTTGACCTCATTTCGTCAATGCTGGGGGTCGAGTTTGAAATACAATACGGAATAACATTCGCCGAAGCCCTCGAGAAGGGGCGTAACCGTGAAATCGACATGTTTCCATGTTTAGCCTACAGTACCGAACGCGATACCTTTCTTGATTTCACCGAAGGGTATCTTGAAAACCCGATTGTTATATTCGCAAATGAAGACGCGCCCTTTATCAGCTCTGTTCAGGATCTTTCAGGACTCAGAGTTGCTGATGTAGAGGCACTCTATATTTATAAAGAGCTTAAAAGAGATGTGCCGGGCATAGATTTTGTTTTCACGGACAATGCGGAAGAATGTCTTGAGGCAGTCGCCTTCGGACGGGCTGACGCCAACGTTGCCGGCTTAATATTCGGAAGCTATATAATCAGGAAGAACAGCTGGACCAATATCAAGGTCGCTGCTCCTTCCGATTATCCAAACACTGTATTCAGAATGGCAGTCAGGGACGACTGGAATGAATTTTGTACCATCCTGAACAAAGCCCTTGCTGCCATCGATCAGCAGACGAAAAATGAAATAAACCGGAAATGGATTGCTGTCCGCTATGAATACGGAATAAGCAGTCAGGATGTCATCAGAAGAACCGGTTTGACTGCCGGAATATCCGCCGCAGTTCTTGCAGTGATTATGATTTGGGTATTCAGACTTCGCATGGAAATAAAAAGACGCAGGCAGGCGGAAGTTTCGCTAAGTGCGAGCCGTGAACAGCTCAAACAGTCCGTCAGGGAAAAGGATCTTCTGATGCATGAAGTGGAACACAGGATCAAAAACAATCTCAGCCTCGTCTCAAGCATGCTGCAGCTGCAGGCCTCTGAGTTAAGGGATCCGATCGATGCCGAGAAGATTCAAACCGTAGCTGTCAGGCTGCAGTCCATGATAATTCTGCACGACAAGCTTTCAACCTCAGGCGATATGACGGGTGTTGATGTCGAAGACTATATGAGTGAATTGATCGAGGGGATAATTTCATCCCGGGATGACACAAGCAGCAAAATTGAAATACGATGGCAGGCGATTGAACGTAAATTCCCTTCAAGAGTGATCATTCCGCTGGGTCTTATTATAACCGAGCTTGTAACAAATGCATATAAATATGCATTTCCGGACGGCTCCGGAGGTATAATCAATATTGTATTCGGGGAAGATCAGCCGAATCATTTTATTTTGAGAGCGGAAAATAACGGTGTTCCTCTTCCTGAGGAATTTGATATAGCCAAGGCTGGAACCCTCGGGCTGAACCTTGTGCAGGGCCTGGCTGAGCAGATCGGCGGCAGTCTGAGTATTATAGGATCACCTCACCCGGTGTTTACAATCAGTTTTGGAATAGAAGCTGCCGAATGATAATCGCTTCAGTGTGAAGACCTGCTCTTTACCATTGCAGGATCTGGATTAAAACAGGGGCTTCCTTTCCGGAAGCCCGCATGCCTGTAATTATTACAGAAATACCTACTGGTACTTGGTGTCTACCGGTTCAATATTATTGTTCTCGAAATAGTTTCTGATTGCTTCCACAGCAAGACCTTCAGGAACCAGCTTCCAGTTTTCTTCGATGTCTTCTACACCCCAGGTTTTCTTAACCTTCAGGTATTCGATCATCAGGTCCCGCATGGCCATGGAGGATTTATAAGTTGTTTCGACGGTGAGCAGGCCGTCCTTCATTGCTCCGCAGGCTGCAAGATGGCCGCCTCCTCCGTTGTAGCGGTAGCTGTTCAGGGTGACGGAATAGCTTTTCTTCAAATCAAACGGGCTTCCGTCCATGTTTCTCATATTTATTATTCTTGCCCCCGGCGCCTTTGTAAGGTCGATATCGTATAGAAGTCCCTGGGCCATGTCGTAGTTATAACCCATCACATCGGGGTTAATTATTGAAACGGAATCAACATTGCCCTGGGTCACAACATTATAATAGTTTGACGAATATTCAAGATAGTCCTTTATCTGCTGCCCCGTCAGCCGTACTGCATTGAGGAAGTTTTCATAAATATAGATCCCTGCTATGTTCCCGACTGTAATGTCTCCGGCCGGGATAATGCCGTTATCGCCGAATGACGCAGCAATAGAAATATCCGCTCCTGAGAAATAAAGCTGTGTTTCATGAATCAGATCGACTATTTCTGACTCCTGAAGCAGGGACAGCTGGAAGTTCAGATCATTTTCGGCAACACCGACTGTCTCTGACGCATACCCCTTCGAACCCTTGATGTATTGATCGATGAATGAAAGGATTTCAGGATCTTCCTTTACCCCGTTTACAGAATGGGTAATTGCTTTTATATCGCTTACGCTGTATTTTCCGTTCTTTTCTTTCAGAGTTATTTTTAACTCTCCAAGCATTGAACCCCAGTTTGCAGCCTGGATGAACTTTACCCCGTTTACGACATTGCTGTCTGTATCGTTATATTCAGTATTCTTTGTGTCGTCGATTACCTTGTGGGAATGGGCGGTTATAATCGCGTCAAAACCCGCAGGTCCGGAACCCACCGCTTCTGCCACCAGTGCGGAGGCATTGGGTGCAGGAATACCGAACATTGCAGCCTTTGCAATGTCATAATTCTCATTCATTCCGGAGTGGAATACTCCTATCAATACGTCCACTTTCTCTTTGTTTCTGAGGATTGGTACATACTTTTTTGCTGTCTCAACCATGTCGAGAAAATCATGCTCGGTGTGTGTATCTTCCGAAAGCCACATCGGGATACCTGGTGTCGTCAATCCGAGAAAACCGACGCGGACCCCCCCTATATCCTTAACTGTATAGGGAAGATAATAGGGCTTTGAATTATCCGATTTCCAGACAGCATTGGCGCTGAGTACGGCAATCCCTTTTGCAGCCATTTCATTTGCTACAGTTTTCATTACCATCTCGCCCTGTTCAACTTCATGGTTGCCTACCGTCCAGACTTCGTAACCCATTTTATCGAATATTGCGGTAACCGGGTTTACTTCGTCCTGATCAATAAAGTTGTAATAGTAGGACAGAAGTGTCCCCTGAATCGAATCCCCCGCTGATAAGAGCAGCGTGTTCGGATTCTCTTCACGAAGCTGATTAACAAGGGTCGATACCCGTGCAAGGCCTGTTGGTGAAGGTTTTCCCCTATACATCCGCGGTGAATTCATACTGAAATCCCAGTCAAAAAGCCAGCCGTGTTCGTCATTTGTTGAAAGGATGCTGATCTCAACAACGGAACCCGGCTCCGCCTGGTTCACAGTTCTTTCTACCGGCGTGAAATCCTTTACCGGATAACTGATTCTCTGTTCCGCAAGCCCCGAGGCGAATGCGAAACCGGTTGACAGCAGAAGAGCCGCCAGAACTAGTGCAGCGACTTTTTTCAAGTTAAACATTTGTTCCTCCTGTTTTTTTAAAAAGCTAAACAATGATTATAACATGAATAAACTCATGGTAAATTTTTTCAATTAGAATGTTTTGAAACTCAGGTGAATTTATTGAGAATTTTGTGTTAAAATTCTCTTAATCAGGTGACATTATTTTTGAGCTGGCTACATTAATTCAGGTAAGATAATAACAGCCGGGGGACTGTATGAACGGGATTCAGATTTTTAATGACATAATAAACAGCAGGTTGATTCAAAACACAAAATTTCTTTCAGGAAGGGCCTCATATCTTCCTGCCTATGCCGCTGTTTTTGCCGGCCTGAAAAACAGGGAGCGGTTCAGGGCTGAGGTTCTTGAAACTGAAGGCGTCACCGTCCCGCCGATCCTTATTCTGAGCGTAACCAATGACTGCAATCTGAGCTGCAGGGGCTGCTATGCCTGTGCGCAGGAACGCGAGCGGGAACAGGAGATGACAATCGCCGAGATTAAACGGATTGTCCGTGAAGCGGTCGCTTCCGGTGTCGGAATCATTTTTCTTGCCGGCGGTGAACCGTTAATGAAAGAGCAGATCCTCGATCTTCCGCGCGAGCATAAAGATACCCTGTTTGTAATGTTTACAAACGGTCTTCTGATCGATGAAGAGCTGATGATTGAGATTTCAAAAATCAGGAATCTTGTGCCGGCGTTCAGCATCGAAGGTGATGAACAGACAACTGACGAACGCAGGGGGCAGGGGGTTTTTAGAGCGGTCGATTCGGTTATGAAAATGCTGGACAGGAATAAGGTCATGTTCGGAGCATCAATAACCCTGACCCGTGAAAATTACGGAATGGTAATGAATCCCGCATATCTCGATATGCTTGAGCAGTCCGGATGCCGGACTCTTTTCATGATAGAATATGTTCCCTGTGAGGGCGATCCTGAAAAGTGTCTGACCGCGGAACAGAAAGAGGATCTGCTTCGGCAGGTCCAGATAATTCAGCGCGACTACAATATGCTGCCCGTAGCGCTGCCGGGTGATGAAGAAAAATTCGGCGGATGCCTCGCAGCAGGACGGGGCTTTCTGCATGTAAGCAGCACCGGCAATGTTGAAGCCTGTCCGTTTGCACCGTTTTCCGATGTTAACCTGAAAGAGATGCCGTTTATGGACGCAATGCGGTCAAGAATGCTTGCCCGAATCAGGGACAATCACCACCTGCTTGAAGAGGCTGAAGGGGGGTGCGCCCTGTTTGAGAACAAGGCCTGGGTCGAACAGCTTGTTAACAGCTGAATAGCTGAATTGATTAATTGACTCTTAAATTTCTGAGGAAAGTCTAATTTTACTCGTAAAAAGCATGGAATCTGTGATATTGTTATAAAATGAGTCAGAAATATGGGAGAGTTTTCCTTGGAAACGCTTTTTAATCTGGGAGAGATTCTGCACTCCGTATCACAGGCTATCGATCTTGCAAGCCGTGAAATTGCCCGTCATCAGCAGAGAACAGCTTACATTGCGCTGGCAATCTGCAGGCAGAGCGAGCTGCCTGTCGAGGGCAGGAGGGAGCTTTATATAGCTTCACTGCTGCACGATATAGGTGCCATAACAATCTCTGAAAAAATTGCGCTGCACCGTCAGGAAGAGCTGTACCCTGAACGTCACTGCATTAAGGGTGAACTCCTGCTGAACAGGTGTCCGTTCTTTACAATGCCCGCGAAAATTGTCAGGAACCATCACAGGGACAACTGTGACTGGCGTGAAGAAGGCCTTCTCAAAAACTGCGCGCAGATTCTTTACCTCTCCGACAGTGTTGAGCTCTCAATCAACAGGAGCGTAAATAACATTCTGCAGCAGAAGAACAGAATAATCAAGGAAATCAAACAGAAGACCGGCAGCATATTTGATGAGAATATTGCGGCAGCCTTCTTCAAAATAGCCGAGAAAGAGTCGTTCTGGCTCGAAATGATGTCGCCGCAGCTGGAGAATTACCTTCTGAAGATTAACCCCCTGAAAAATGAGTTCATCAACCTGGAAGACCTTGAAATATATTCAAAGTTTTTCAGGGATTTAATTGATTTTAAATCCCCGTTCACCGCTGCGCATTCGGCGGGAGTCTCGGTGAGTGCAGAGCTGATAGGGGAACTGGTGAACCTTGATCCTGTTCAGATTAAGAAAATCAAGATTGCCGGCAATGTGCACGATCTGGGCAAACTGATTATAGATGACAATATTCTTATGAAGAACGCTCCTCTGTCTGCCAACGAAGAATTCCTGATGAGGGCTCACCCGTTTCATACCTACCAGATACTCAGCCTCATAAACGGAATGGACGATATCTCCAGAATTGCAGGGTATCACCATGAGCGGCCTTCGTTCAGCGGGTATCCGTTCAGACTGGATATGGATTCACTCGAACTGCCGGTAAAAATTATGATCATTGCTGATGTGCTGACGGCAATCATCGAAGAACGGCCGTACCGGAAGGGAATGCTGAAGCCCGAAGCGTTTAAAATTGTCAACGAGCTTGTAACAGATATCGATCTTTCCGCTGTGCACAATAAAACGGTGATTGACAACTTTGAATACCTGTACGATACCGTTCTTGCAACAGAGAATGCGATAAAGGATTTTTACGAAAACAGGCTTTCCGTGATTAACTGATAATTCCTGAATTTTATACCGAAAACCGTCTCTTCTGCTGCGTTCCGATAATCAATCATCGTTTTAAAAAACTGAAAAAAATAATAGCACTGCCAAATCATCGGACTTATAATATACAAAACGATATTTCACCCAAAACTATATTTTAAGTAAAAGGATCCCGTGATATGTCAGAATTTCAAAAGCGGTTGTCATACTTTAATGTTGCTGAGGGGCTTCAAAGGGTCGGCGGCGACGAATCATTTTATATCGAACTACTGTCGGATTTTGTTTCGGAATTCAGGGATTCTGCCGACCGGTATGAGCAGATTCTCCGGAACGGTGACACAGAGGAAGCCCGAAGGCTGGTGCATTCGGTAAAGGGCGTATCGGGCAACCTCGGTGCAAAAAGGCTTCATGAAGCGGCGGCAGCTCTTGAGGGTGCTGTAAAGGCCGATGATATGAACAGCGCCGCTCTGCTTCTCGGACCGTTCCGGGCTGAACTTCAAGCTGCCGTTAACGAACTTGAACAGTCCGGCCTGCTCGAAAAAGAATCCTCTGAAGCGGAAGAAGTTCCTGTTAACAGGCTTATCGATCTTGTGTCTGAATTCTCCGGGTACGCGTCATCCAGAAAAGCGAAACCGGCGAAAGACCTGGCCCGGGAATTCGAAAAATACCTGTGGCCTGCCCAGGCTGAACCCCTGATCAATGAAATAAAAATGTTGATAAAAAAATATAAATTGATTGAGGCGGCTGAAGCCGCCGACGGGCTGCTTAATGTGCTGAAGAATCTTGCGTGATTAAAGCAGAATTTGAAAAAGGATAAATAAATGAAGTTTGGTCCTGTAAAAAGTCTCCGCTGTGTGCTTATTATTCTATTTACGGCTGCCGCATGTACGCAGCTTTCAGCCCTGGAGCTTTCGGAACAGGAATCATCCTGGCTTGCCGGTCATAATGAAATATCAATTGCGGTTATGAACGCCTGGCCGCCGATGAATTTTGAAGACAGTTCGGGCGGACCGGCGGGTATAGGCGTTGACTACCTGAATCTAATCAGTGAAAAGACAGATATAAAATTCAGAATTATTCCGGGAGCATTCTCGGACAATCTTGAAAAAGTTAAAAATCATACTGTCGATGCTCTGATGGATGTTACCCCGACCCCCGAAAGGGCCGAAGTCTATAATTTTACAACTCCATACCTTACAATTCCGCATAATATCTTCGGCCGGGCCGACGGGGTCTATTTCGGAAAAGAAGAGGATTTGAACGGCAGGACAGTCGCTCTTGAGGCAGGATTCGCCAATGTCAAAAAATTCAGGGAGAGCTATCCCGGCGTAAATATTATCGAAATGCCCACAACTTATGATTGTCTTACAGCCGTATCGCTGGGAAAGGCGGACGCATATGTCGGCAACAGGGCTGTGGCGCTGTATCTTATTGCACATAATGTGATAACAAACCTGCAGGCGGAGGGTGAAGTCAGTCTGACAAAGTCGATTTTAACAGTAGGAGTCCGAAAGGACTGGCCTCAGCTGGTATCGATTCTCGATAAAGCCTTTCAGGATGTGAGTGAATTCGAAAAAATAACAGTACAGCAGAAATGGACGGGGCAGGTAATTAATTCGAATGATATTCTGACCCCGGAGGAACGTGACTGGATCAGGAAGCACCCGGTTGTAAGGGTTCACAATGAGAAAGACTATGCGCCGATAAATTTCAATATAAACGGAACCCCAAGGGGCTACTCCATTGACTATATGAATCTTATTGCTGATGCGGTGGGTCTAAGGGTTGAGTATATTACCGGCCCTTCATGGGACCAATTCCTTCAGATGATCAGAGGCGGCTCGCTTGACGTGATGCTGAATATTGCCTGGTCAAAAGAACGGCAGAGCTATCTCGATTTTACTGAGAGCTATTTTGAGTTTGCACCGTCAGTCTTTATAAGAAAAGATGCTGTTCCTCTTGCAGGTATCGAAGATGCCTTCGGCAAAGTCATGGCTGTGCCGAAGGGGTTTTATTTCGCTGATTTTCTTAAGGAATACCAAAAGATCGAATTGAGGGAATATGAAAATACCTCCGAATGTATTCTTGCAGTTTCACGCGGGCAGGCGGATATGCTTTTTGAGATATCACCGGTTGTAAACTATCTGATGAGTGCAATGTTTGTAACAAACCTGGTTCCCGGCGGATCTTTGGGAATCGATGCTGAAGATCTTATGGATGCCCGGATAGGTGTTTCAGCTTCAGAACCGCTACTGTACTCGATAATCAGAAAGGGCATGGAGTTGGTTAAACAGGAACAGCTCAACGAGATCAGAAACCGATGGCTCAATTACCGTGTTTCAGGCACAATCCAGCTTTCAGAGGAAGAAATCGATTTTATACAGAGTACCCCGGTAATAAAAATAGGGAATGAGATGGATTGGCCCCCGTTTGATTTCAATACGGACGGTGAGCCCAGGGGGCTGTCTGTTGATTATATGAATGCAGTTGCAGAACTCACCGGCCTCAGAATAGAATATATTTCAGGATACAGCTGGACCGAGATGGTTGACATGCTGAAAAATGACGAACTTGATATACTGCTGAACACAGTTGAGACGAGGGACCGGCAGTCATTCATGTTTTTTACCGAACCATATGCCAGGAATCCCCATGTGCTTGTGAGCCTCGAAAGTGACCCTTACTATAATCTTTCAAGTCTTAAAGGCAAAACCCTCGCAATAGGTAAGGGGTATTTTTACCAGGATATTTTCGAAGATGAGTTCCCTGAAATAAAACTGCTGCCTGTCGATAACATTCTTGAAGGACTGACTGCAGTTGAGCTTGGAAAGGCTTCCGCTGCGGTTGGCGAACAGGCAGTAGTTAAATACCTTATAAATGAAAATATGCTCACGGGTCTGCATATCGAAAGCGCCGGAGAACTGAGCGACAGTATACATGAAGAACTGAGCCTGGCGGTACGGAGAGATAACCCTCTGCTCTATTCCATAGTTAATAAAGCAGTCGCGGCTTTGCCCGAAACGGAACTGAAAAATATCAGAAACAAGTGGCTTGAGTCCGTTCAGGAGTCTCCGTCCGTCGATGAATCTTTTTCGAATATATTAGGTACAGGGGTACTGGTTGCCAGGGTCTTTATTGTAGTCGGGGTTCTTCTCATCTTTCTGTTTCTCGGCCAGTTTCTTTTAAGACGCAGGGCAGCCAAAGGCGGAAAATTCGATATTAGACGGATTCGGATAATGAGCATGGTTGTTCTGGCTGTTTCGATTTCGCTGATTACCGTTATAACCATTCAGAGCCTTAAAGTCGTAAGACAGAATCTGATGAAAAGGACAGCCGGGCAGCTTGAAATCATGGCGAACACGGTCGAAGAAACAATCTCGATCTGGATAAACTCGAACCTTGACCAGGTTAAAGCAGAAGCCGGGAACCCCGAGCTGAACAGGCTTGTCGGTGATCTGCTGCGGGTCCCTCGCGACCAGGGGCTTTTGCTCGGAAGCATGGAGCAGGATGCTCTTGCTGATTATCTGAAAACAAACGGCCGAAGCCTTTTTTCAAAAGGATACTTTATCATATCACCCGATGGGTTAACCCTGTCATCCGACAGGCGGGGTTTTATCGGTGAGATCAATCCTATCGTAAAATACCGGAGCGATTTTCTTCAAAAAGCGTTTACCGGAAATCCTGTATTCATCCCTCCCATGAAATGCGAGGACGAGAAGACTCATACGATAACCACAGGCATGTTTTATGCGGTGCCTCTGTTCAGTCATATAGGTAATGTAAATGCTGTACTTGTTCAGTGTGAGGATCCCGGTGATAAATTCAGCCTGTATTGCCAGTTGGGGCGGATCGGCAGCAGCGGCGAATCCTATGCGTTCGACGCCGACAGTATGATGCTTTCCTACAGCAGGTTTGAGAAGGACCTTCGTGAAATCAACCTTCTTGCACCTGGAATGCGCAGCGCTATGAATATTGAGATACTGGATCCGGGCGGAGATCTGACCAATGGTTTTAAATCGCAGAAGTCCGGATCCGGGCTGCCCCGCACTGAACTGATGAAGCGCGCTCAAAAGGAAGATTTCGGGGTTTTGACCGAGGCTTACAGGGATTACAGGGGAGTTCCTGTATTCGGGGCATGGCGCTGGAATGAGGAGCTTGGTATCGGAATCGCTGCCGAGATCAATGTTGATGATGCCCTGGCGTCATATAATACTGTGAAGCGCCTGGTATTCTTTGTGCTGATTATTTCAGCTGTACTCGCTGTTTTCTCGACGCTCTTCAGTCTTATGGTCGGGGAACGGGCGAACAAGACGCTGGAAAGCGCTAATGATGAGCTTGAAGACAGGGTTTCCCGCAGAACAAAGCAGCTTTCGGAAACTAAGCGCGATCTGGAAAATACAATAGAGGCCCTGACTCATCCGTTTTATGTGATCGATGCTCAAACCTATGAAATCATATTGTCGAATTCTGCGGCAAGAAAGGTTATGACAGGAGAGGAAGTCTCAACCTGTTTCAGGCTGACTCACCGCAGCGATACACCATGCAACAGCGAGGAACATCCCTGTCCGCTTGAACATGTCAGAACCACCGGGGAACCATTCATGGTTGAGCATGTTCATCTGAATGAGGAAGATGAACCAAAATATGTCGAGGTTCACGGCTACCCGATATTTGATGAAGCCGGGAATGTTGCCCGGATGATTGAATATTCATTCGATATCACCGAACGCAGGGAAGCTGAGGAGCAGCTTGCAATGGCGAAGGAAGCGGCTGAGGAGGCTACAAAGGCCAAATCTGATTTTCTCGCCAACATGAGTCATGAAATCAGAACTCCTATGAACGCTATAATAGGATTATCGCATCTGATAAAAAAAACCGAGCTGAGCAGCAAGCAGGCTGACTACATCCAGAAAATCAGCGGGGCAGCACAGAACCTTCTGGGCATCATTAATGATATTCTTGATTTCTCAAAAATCGAAGCCGGTAAGCTGACGATGGAGTCGGTCGATTTCGACCTCAATGAAGTATTCGAGAATCTCGGCAGCATGATCAGTCCAAAAGCACATGATAAAAACCTGGAATTGGTGTTTCATATCAATACTGATGTTCCGACTGACCTTGTCGGTGATCCGCTCCGTCTCGGTCAGGTCCTGCTGAACCTTGCGAATAATGCAATCAAATTCACCGAGAGCGGTGAGATTGCGATTTTTGCCGAGCTGATAACAAGAGATAAAAAGAATGCGGTAATAAGCTTCCTCGTCAGGGACACAGGTATAGGGCTGACCCCTGAACAGTGCAAAAAATTATTCAGTGCCTTTACGCAGGCGGATACTTCAACAACAAGAAAATACGGGGGGACGGGACTCGGTCTGTCGATCAGTAAAAGCCTTTCGGAGATGATGGGCGGCTCTATCGGTGTCGACAGCGTTCACGGCGAAGGATCCACATTCTATTTTTCCGGCAAATTCGGAATCCGCGAGAAAAGCCGGCAGTCGATTATCCCTGCCGAGCTGAAGGCAATGAATGTTCTGATCGTTGATGATAATTCGACAAGCCGCGAGGTTCTGGAGACCTATATACGCGATTTTTCCTTTATTCCGACCGCTGTAGACAACGGTACCGAAGCGATTCAGCTGATACGCAGCAGGTATGAGAAGGGTGAGCAGGAGTTCGATCTTGTGTTGATGGACTACAGTATGCCCGATCTGAACGGTTTTCAGACCGCGGAAAAAATAAATGAAATCCTGAAGCCCGGGGACAGACCCAAATATATTCTTGTCACTGGGTTCGGGCGCGATGAGATCCTTCACGGCATTACGAAACATAATTTTGAGGGCTTTATACTGAAACCGGTTAACCAGTCCCTGCTGTTCAACACGATTATGCAGGTCTTCAGCAAGGAACGCGAACAGGTCGGCCCGTCAACCGGAGATGAAAAACCCGAAGGTTTTGACAAAATTCGCGGAGCCACAATCCTGCTTGCCGAAGACAATGAGATCAATCAGCAGGTTGCAATGGAACTCCTCGAGGGAGAAGGCTTTTTTGTCGACGTTGCCGACAATGGCCGTATTGCTGTGGATATGCTGCAGTCAAAGGAATATGAAATTGTTCTGATGGATCTTCAGATGCCCGTTATGAGCGGGTATGAAGCAGCCAAAAAGATCAGGGAAATAGGCCGGTTTGCCGCACTTCCGGTTGTTGCTATGACCGCTGATGCGATGAGCGGTGTCAGGGAAGAAGTCCTTGAAATCGGAATGAATGATTATATTACGAAGCCCATAGATACCTCGGAACTCTGGGACGTCCTGGTAAAATATATTCCTCCGGGTGACCGTAAACTGCCGGAAGGTTTTGCCGCCTCTGCCGGAGCATCTGCAGGACAGCACGAAGGCCCGGATGTTCCGGTTATTGACGGTATCGAAACGGAAGCCGGCCTGAAAAGGGTGGGCGGCAACCGGAAGCTCTATCTGAACCTGCTTACCAAGTTTTATTCAGACTATGCGGAATTTGAAAAATCTTTTAATGCAGTCTATCAAAAAGATGACCCGGAAGAGGCTGTCAGGGCTGCGCACACACTTAAGGGCGTGAGCGGAAACCTCGGGGCTGAAACACTCCGGGTAAAAGCCGCTGAGCTTGAAAAGGCAGTGAAGGAAGGTACTGTAATGGAACCGTTTCTTGAGGCAGCTGCAGATGCAGTCAGAGCTGTGCTCGAAGCAGTGCAGGCAAGCGGAGTTCTGGCCGGACCGGCAGCCGAGGAAGCCGAAAAGCAGGAAATCACTAATGAAGAGCTTAATCAGAAACTGAAGGAAGTATCGGACTCGCTTGCAAAGCGCAAACCGAAACCGGCACAGGCTGTTCTGGAAGAACTGGCCGGTTTTATGCTGAGCGAGGAAGATTCCGTACGTATAAGGGATGCTGTAACTCTGCTCGCGAAATACAAGATGAAGGAAGCGAAGGAAATAATCGACGGAATTATCGGAGAATGAGGTAATATATGGCTGATGGAAGTTTAAAATCGATTCTTGTTGTAGATGATACGCCGGCGAATATCGACATCCTGATGGAAATACTTGCCGACAAGTATGATGTCTCGGTCGCTACCGACGGGCCTTCCGCGCTCGAAAGTGTTGCCGAAGACAAGCCTGATCTGATTCTGCTCGATGTAATGATGCCCGGTATGGACGGTTATGAAGTATGCTCACGGCTTAAGAGCAGCGAACAGACGAAGGATATTCCTGTGATCTTCATAACGGCCATGACCGAGATCGAAGACGAGATTAAGGGATTCGAGGCCGGAGCCATCGACTATATTACAAAGCCTTTTTCACCGCCTGTTGTCGAACGCCGGGTCGGATCAGTTCTTAAGCTTGAAGAGAAAACGCAGCAGCTTGAACTGCTTGCAAAGAAGCTTTCGAAATACCTTTCACCCCAGGTCTATGTCTCGATATTCCGCGGTGAACGTGACGTTGCAGTTGAATCGCACCGCAAGAAACTTACGATCTTTTTTTCCGATATAGTGAATTTTACAGCCACAACCGAGGGGATGGAGTCAGAGTCGCTGACCGACCTGCTGAACAGCTACCTCGATGAAATGTCTACAATCGCGCTGAAGTACGGCGGAACAATAGATAAATTTATCGGGGATGCTATCCTGATCTTTTTCGGTGATCCGCTTTCGCGGGGAGATAAGGAGGACGCTGTTGCCTGCGTCTCGATGGCGATCGAGATGCGGAACCGGATGAAAGAGCTGCAGAAAAAATGGTATTCATTCGGAATCCAGAACCCGTTCCGGGTCCGCGCCGGTATCAGCACAGGCTATTGTACCGTAGGCAACTTCGGCAGTAAAAGCCGTATGGACTATACAATCATCGGTACCCAGGTCAATACCGCTAGCCGCCTTGAATCGAGCGCTTCTCCCGACCAGATAATAATAAGCCATGAGACATGGTCGCTTGTAAAAGATGAAATTGACTGTCTTAAACACGGACTTCTGACGGTTAAGGGTATCCACCATCCGATTCAGACCTACCTCGTGACGGACTTCAGGTATTCAGTCAATAAAGAAACAAGCAGGATCACCGCCCAGCAGCTTATGGATGCTGCGGATTCAATAGAAGCCTCTGAATCCATTGGGGATGCATACGCAATGCTTGCGGGCAAAGAACTGCAGCATCCGCTTGTGATAACCGAAAGCGGTGTACCGGCAGGTATTATCTGCCTCGCTGTAATATTGAACCTGATGGACAGCGATACTTCGAAGGCTGTTTATTTCAGCAGACCGGTCAGGGAACTGGGTTTAAGGAAGGCGCTGGTTATAGACAAGGACTGGCCGCTTCCTGAAATAAAAGAGCTGTATATGAACCGGAGTGATTTCGGTATGTACGACCCGGTTCTTGTTACAGATGATGAAGAACTTGCCGGGCTGATTCCGGCATACAGGCTGTTAAAACATATATTATAAGGGGACTTCTAAAAACTGCGGTTTTTAGAAGTCTACCAAAAATATAACGGATGTATATTTATTGACTGATAAGGAAATAAATAAACTCCAAGGCGCTTCTGATAACTCCAATATAGAGTTAATAGAAGCGCCCATAATCGATTACAGGAGAAAATTATGATTCTTGTTGTGGATGATACACCGGCAAATATTGATATACTGCTTGAAATTCTCGGTGATATTGACGACCTTGCTGTAGCCCTTGACGGTGAAGAAGCGCTCGGGATAATGGCTGAAGAAACCCCGAATATTGTCCTTCTGGATGTTGTTATGCCCGGTATGGACGGCTATGAAGTCTGCAGAAGGATGAAGGCTGACGACAGCCTGAAGGGCATTCCGGTTATTTTTCTGACGGGCAACGACAGCGCCGAAGAACGCAGCCGCGGAATGGCCCTTGGTGCTGTTGATTTTCTGACAAAACCGGTCGATCCGGATCTTGTCGTAGCTAAAGTCAGGCAGTTTCGTCTCTAACCCTCCGCGGCATACCGCAGCGATCCGCGTCAGGTATCTGTACATTTTCGGCTCAAAGCAGTACATTCAGGCTGATGAAACACAATGTACACAATGACAATATTCGTAATATAGCGATAATAGCCCACGTCGATCACGGAAAGACAACACTCGTAGATGCAATGTTCAGACAGAGCGGAATATTCCGGGATAATCAGGAAACAGCAGAAAGGCTGATGGATAATATGGATCTCGAGCGGGAACGCGGAATTACTATTGCCGCAAAAAACTGTTCGATATCATGGCGTGATGTAAAGATAAATATTCTCGACACACCGGGACACGCCGATTTCGGCGGCGAGGTTGAACGTGCGCTTTCAATGGTCGACGGCGCGATTCTTCTCGTAGACGCATCGGAAGGGCCGCTTCCTCAGACCAGGTTTGTACTCTCAAAGGCTCTTTCAGCCGGGCTGAAGATTATAGTAGTTATAAACAAGATTGACAGACCTGATGCGCGGCACCGCGAGGTTCTTGACGAAATATACGATCTTCTAATAGACCTCGATGCCGATGAAGGACAACTGGAATTTCCGCTTCTCTATGCGATCGGCCGGGACGGCGTTGCTTCGGACTCTCCTGATAATATGGGACCGGATCTTCAGCCGCTGTTTAATACTATCGTTGATGAGATTCCGGGGCCGGCCTATCATGAAAACGAACCGTTTCAGATGCTTGTTTCCGACTTGTCATATTCGGATTACCTCGGACGTCTCGCAGTAGGCAAGGTTGCTAATGGTTCGGTCCATTCAAAAGACAGTCTGTCGAGGATAAATTTCAAGGGCGAAATCCGCAATCTTAATGTAACAAGGCTTCAGGTCTACAACGGACCGGGGCTTGTTGAAACACAGTCGGTAGAGCCCGGCGACATAGTCGTTCTTTCCGGAATCGATGATGTCTTCATAGGCGACACTATCTGTACGAGGGAAAATCCGAAGGCGCTGCCGCGGATAACCGTAGATGAACCTACGGTTTCGATGTTGTTCGCGACCAATAACTCACCGATGCTGGGAAAGGAAGGCAAGTTTGTTCAGGGAAACAAGATCGGAGAGCGGCTTGAAAAAGAGACCATGCAGAATGTGTCGATACAGGTGGAACGGCAGCCGGGCGGGGAAGGCTTTGTAGTCAAAGGCCGCGGGGAATTTCAGATGGTCATCCTGATCGAGACGATGCGAAGGGAAGGGTTTGAGCTGAGCGTAGGCCGTCCGCATGTAATCTATAAGCAGGATGAAAACGGCCAGCGTCTTGAACCGATCGAGCATCTTTTTATTGACTGCGAAGAGGTTTATACCGGGGTTGTTACCGAGAAGCTGTCGAAGCGAAAGGGCAGGCTGACCAATTTTATCAGCCATGCAAACGGCAGGGCCAGGCTCGAGTTCTCGGTGCCGTCAAGGGCGCTTATCGGCTACAGGGACGAGTTTCTTACCGATACACGCGGCACGGGCATCATGAGCTCCTACATAAGCGGCTATGAGCTGTACAGGGGGGATTTTCCCGAACGTCATACAGGCTCGCTCGTTGCTGACCGTCCGGGAGAATGTGTTCCTTACGCGCTGTACAACCTTGAACCGCGGGGAAACCTGTTCGTAAGACCCGGCGACGTTGTTTATGAAGGTATGATAGTCGGGGAGCATTCCCGTGATAACGACCTTAATGTTAACCCGATCAAAACCAAGAAGCTGACAAATATGCGGGCCTCGGGGAAGGACGACGCGGTTGTTCTGACGCCGGTTATCCCGATGTCAATCGAACGCGCGATTCAATATATACGTGAAGACGAAATGGTTGAAATTACCCCGAAGTCTATCAGGCTCAGAAAGAAGATCCTGTCGGCTGCAGGCCGTAAGGTCGACGACAAGCGCAAGCAGTAAAGACCCGAATCATAATTGATTTATATATGAAAGCACCTTGCAAAGATGTTTTAACTTCAATTAGAATAGGATTAAAGAACAAACATAGCAGGAGTAAATTATGCCTAAAATTCCCGAATCAGTAAAAGAAGCCTGGGAGGGCCGTGCCGGTGCCGTTGTTTTCTCAACAGCAGCCAGCGACGGAACTCCCAATTCAATATATGCTACGTGTGTAGGGCTTTATAATGATGAAGAGATAATTGTCGCTGATAATTATTTTGATAAAACCATTAAGAACATCAAAGCCGGAAGTACCGGTTCTATTCTTTTTATTACGGAAGAAAAAAAGTCATTTCAGATAAAAGGAACTATCGAGTATCATAAGGAAGGTGAAATCTTCGATTTTATGAAAAGCTGGAATCCGGAAAAACACCCCGGTCATGGAGCTGCTACGATAAAGATAGATTCCGTCTGGTCCGGTTCAGAAAAGCTTGCTTAACCAACTTTCATTCAGTTGTATATAAAATAAAAGGGAACCTGCTTGGCGCTGGTTCCCTTTTCCGATTCAGATGCCTATATTAGTTAGAACTCTCTTCTTGGTCGGCGTTCGCGGGCTTCGTTTACCCGCAGGTTTCTTCCTTTGAAGTCCTTGTCGTTCAGCATTGAAACTGCTGCGGTTGCAGCATCTTCTTCAACCATTTCCACGAAACCGAACCCGCGCGGTCTGTTGGTTTCCCTGTCCATGATCAGCTTAACACTTTCGACTTCGCCGTACTGTGAGAAGAGTTCGTTGAGATCCTCTTCTGTCGTTGAGTAATTCAGATTACCCACATAGATTGTTTTTGCCATTTAAATCCTCAAAAAAGTTTGTTTAAATCAGTGCTGTGTCTCTATCGCAGATCCTGTAATAGTTGATTTGTTTTACTGATATGACTGAAATACAAATACGACAGGAGGAACTGGTAGATAAAACAGAACAGATTTACAGCAATAGCGTAGAATATTTATCGGTACTAGTCAAGCAAGAAATTTTTATATTGATGTAAATGCCAGGGAATCATCAATGAAATTAACCTTTTATATTGGCTCTGCGGCATTTGCATTTTTTTTACAGGCCTGATACAATGTCGGTATCGGTCGACGGCCGACAAACTCGTGCTGTCCTCCGGAAAGGTAAGTATTTGGTACAAAACGACAAGCGTGTCCGGATAATCTCCGGCCATTACGGAAGCGGAAAGACCGAATTTGCGGTCAATTACGCGGTTAAACTGGCTGAATCGGGCAGAAACCCTGTCCTTGCCGATATAGATGTTATAAATCCCTATTTCAGGAGCCGCGAGACGGCAGCGGTACTGAAAGAGATGGGTATAGATGTTATCGCGAGTTCGACCGATGCCACGGCGCTCAGTGTTCCTGCAATCTCCGCACGGGTATTCTCGGTTTTCGACGATAAATCACGTGACGCCGTTCTTGATGTCGGAGGGGAACAGAACGGAATAACCGTTCTGAACCGTTTTTCCGACCATTTCGACAAAACGGAAGAGTATGATTTTTTTATTGTGATCAATGCGTACAGGCAGGCCACTTCGGATGCTTCGCAGGTTGAAGACTATATAAGATCATTCGAAGAGATCTGCGGACTCTCCGTTTCAGGTTTAATAAATAATACACACATGTTAAAATCTACCACTGCCGCCGATGTAATCTGCGGATTTAATCTGGCGGTTGAGGTTTCCGATAAGACGGGAATACCGTTGAAATACAGCACAGGTCTGAGCATGCTGGAAGCCGGGCTTCCGGACGAGATCAGGGCGGATTTTTTTCCGCTCAAACTCTACATGCGTGAAGACTGGATGACGTAAGGAGATACAATGGCTCAAGGGAAAGTTACTTTCAGGTCCGAAAGCTGCAAAGGCTGCGGACTGTGTATGACAGCCTGTCCGAAAAATATTATTTTTTTAGATAAGAACAGGATTAACATCAGGGGATACAACCCCGCATTTGTTGAAAAGATGGAAGAATGCATCGGCTGCGGCAACTGTGCGCAGATGTGTCCGGATCTGATCATTACGGTGGAAAGACTTAAATAGGGAGGCTAAGATGGCAAAACTGCTGATGAAAGGCAACGAGGCGGTAGGTGCGGCTGCAATAAAAGCCGGATGTAAATACTTTTTCGGCTATCCTATTACGCCGCAGAATGAACTGCCCGAATATATGTCGAGAGAGCTTCCGAAGGCAGGCGGAACCTACCTGCAGGCTGAAAGCGAAATAGGGGCAATTAATATGGTATACGGCGCGGCGGGAGCGGGTGCGAGGGTAATGACATCCTCATCCAGCCCGGGAATTGCGCTCAAACAGGAAGGAATCTCATACCTCTGCGGTGCCGAGCTTCCGTGCGTTATTGTTAACATGAGCCGGACCGGTCCGGGTCTCGGCGGAATTCAGCCCGCACAGGGCGACTACTTCCAGGCGACCCGCGGAGGCGGTAACGGAGATTATTTTACCCCGGTGTATGCACCGGCGAGCATTCAGGAAACCGTTGACCTTGTCATGGAAGCCTTTGATGTAGCCGATGCATACAGAACGCCCGTAATGATTCTCGGCGACGGCATGATAGGTCAGATGATGGAGTCTGTCGAGTTTAAAGATTCGACAAACCGCGACCTTCCCCCGAAGGACTGGGCTGTCGGTCCGCACAGGGTTAAAGACGAAAAGAAGCTGATTAACTCGCTCTATATAATTCCGGAAGAAATGGAACCGCACATTCAGAAGCTCTTCAGAAAATACGACATTATAAAGCAGAAAGAGACCCGCTACGAAAAGATTAACTGTGACGGGGCCGATGTTGTAGCTGTCGCATATGGGACGGTTTCAAGAATCGTCCGCAACGCTATAAAGAAGCTCGAGGATGATGGAATCAAACTCGGTCTGATCCGGCCTATTACGCTCTGGCCGTTTCCGATCGAGGCCTTTGACGGGTTAAGCCCCGAGACAAAGGCCCTGCTTGCGGTTGAGATGAGCGCAGGTCAGATGATTGACGACGTGAAGATTGCGAATGCCGGAAGACTGCCGGTTGAATTTTACGGCCGGCCCGGAGGTATCGTTCCCAAACCCGCTGAGATCGTTGAAAAAGTCAAGGCAATACTCGGAGGCGCAAAATGAGCATAGTATTCGAAAGAACAGAAGGCCTGCTTGATATGCCTTTTCATTACTGTCCCGGATGTACGCACGGAATAATCCACCGGCTTGTTGCCGAGGCTTTGGTTGAGCTTGATCTTCTTGAGGATGCAGTCTGTATAGCATCGGTAGGATGTTCGGTTTATACATATAAATATTTTGACTGCGATGCCTACGGCGCATCACACGGCCGTGCCGCCGCAGTTGCCACCGGTGTTAAACGGGTCCATAAAAACCGGACAGTGTTTACCTACCAGGGAGACGGCGACCTTGCCGCAATAGGCACTGCCGAAACCGTGCACGCCGCGGCCAGGGGTGAGAATATAACAATTATCTATGTTAACAATGCCATCTACGGGATGACCGGCGGGCAGATGGCCCCGACAACCCTGGTAGGACAGAAGGCGACTACATCTCCCTACGGCCGTTCAGCTGAAACCCAGGGGTATCCGATCAGGGTATCGGAAATGCTTTCAACCCTGGACGGCGCGGCTTTTATAGAACGGGTTGCCGTAAATAATCCCGCAAACGTAAGGAAGGCCAAGAAGGCTGTAAAAAAGGCCTTCGAGGTTCAAAAATCCGGCGGCGGGTTCAGTATGGTTGAATTCCTTTCGACATGTCCGACTAACTGGGGTATGACACCGGCGGATTCGCTGAAGTGGCTTGAAGATAATATGATTCCGTACTACCCGCTTGGTAATTTCAAGACACCGAAGGAGGACTGACATGGCATTTACAGAAGAAGTAATTTTTGCAGGTTTCGGAGGGCAGGGTGTACTGTCGATGGGGCTCATGGTCGCTTATGCCGGAATGATGAAAGGCATGAATGTGAGCTGGCTTCCGTCATACGGTCCCGAAATGCGCGGAGGAACTGCAAACTGCAATGTAATTGTATCGGATGAGCTGATCGGAAGCCCTGTTGTAGCCGATGCCGATTCACTTATTGTTATGAACCGTCCTTCACTTGACAAGTTTGAGAGCTGGGTAAAACCCGGCGGAATGATCATGGTGAACTCTTCGCTGATCGACAGGAAGGTAGAGCGTGACGATGTCGACGTTTTCTATTATCCGGTGAACGAGGTCGCCGCCGAGTGCGGGAATTTAAAGGCGGCCAATATGGTAATGCTCGGTGCTTATATACAGCTCAGATCATTTCTGAAACAGGAAGATCTTATGAATGCCTTTCTCAAGGTCTTCGGTGAAGGCAAGAAGAACCTTATCCCTCTGAACGAGAAAGCGGTTGCCGAAGGCGCAATGCTCGTAAAATAAAAATATTCGGAAGTTATTCAAAAACCGGAAATCCTTTAACGGCGATTTCCGGTTTTTTTTATTCTTCTATGATGTATCTTTCCCTGACAATCCTGAAATTATAGGTTTTGTGCTGGTAGCTGTCTTCCGCGGTCAGCACAAGTTCACCGTCCCAGTCTAAATTTATATCGTAACTCTTGTCGTTCCACCAGAGCCTGTCAGTTCCGTATACATAAGGAATATCTTCGGTTCCCGTTTTCCGAAAGACTGTTTCATCGCCATAGGTACATGTGAAAGTGAACCATCTTGAAATTGCGTTTGAAATATCTTCACGGCCGAGGGTAATAAAAACCCGACCCGTTTCAGGCAGCCGGGCCTGCCTTTTTTCGAGATCCTCTTCCGAAAATTTTCCCTGTTCCAGCTGCTCATAGAGTTCGTCCTCAAGCTGTTCACGTGTTCTGTATTCGACAATCATGAATTCAGAAGGCGTTGTATAGTCTTCTTCAGGTATAACAACATATCTTATACCGTAATGTATGTCCGCAGCAGCCGGTTCCGGTTCAGGGCGTTTTTTCCATACTGAAATACTGATTTCCGCATCCTCAACATAACCGAGGGTGCTGAAAAGCATTAAAAGTGAAGCAGGATTCCAGCTGCCGCTGACAGACTCTGTTCTGAGGATTATGTCTTTTCCGTATTCAGCTTCAGCCTTCTTCCGGGCGTTCTCTTCAAGCCTGTTTGTCCGTTCCGCTTCACCGGGGCTGAAAAACCAGTTCCAGTTTACGGCTTTCTCTTCTACGGTTCCTATCTTTTCGTAGGTATTGTCCGCATTAAAATCATCATCGGAGGTGCCGGACTGCAGCGTCGTACATCCGCTCATGAGAACAGTCAGAACTGCCGCAGCAATCAATAATATCCTATTCATTAAAGTTCCTGTAGTCATCCGGGGTATCAATGTCATTTAGTACCCCTCGGTCTTCAACGGGTACTGTAATTGACGGAAAAGCCGAAATTACATCCCTCATGGAATGATCATCGGTCAGATTCAATGCGAAGCTTAGTGCCGTTGAATCAAGAAGCAGGGGATGTCCCTTTTTGCCGCGGTACTGCGGTATAGCCGTATGCCAGGCTGCGCCGTCCTGAGCGTATGCTCCGAGCAGCCGGTACATTTCGGGCCGGACAAGCGGCATGTCTCCGAGGGCCAGGCAGCACCACTGGGGTGCCTTCTCAGCCGCGGCAGCGAACCCGGCCCTGGCAGAGGCAAACATCCCTTTCATGTAATTCCCGGCGGATACTAATCTGCACCTGCTGCGGTCAATCCGGGAGGATGCTTCGATTACACGCGCGAGTTCCTCCGCCTTGTAACCGGCTGCAATAATTACATCAAGTCCGGCTGCCTGTGCAGCAGATACTGACTCTTCAATTATTGTGGATCCGTTCCACGGAAGGGTCATCTTCCATTTGCCCATCCGGGACGATTCGCCGGCAGCAAGCATAACGCAGATCAGCCCGGTGCTGTTGCTGCGCGTCATCCGTCGAGGCCCGAACGCATATGATTGGAGGGGGTTTCCGTATAGACTGCGATAATTTCGGCTGCAACTGATACTGCTATCTCTGCGGCGCTGTCGCCGCCGATTTTAAGACCGACCGGGGTGTAGAGTCCGGCGGGCAGCTGAAGTCCTTCGCTTCTTATGCTGTCGAGTATTGTTCTGACTTTTCTTTTTGAGCCTATCATTCCGATATAATTGAGTTCCGGCGCTGTTTTAATAACCTGTGAAAGCACAACTCTGTCCCACTCATGTCCCTGGGTGGCGATAAAACATCCGAGGCTTCGATGCAGGCTGCCTGAAACTGCTGAGATGTCGGAATAATCCGATATTATCACGCTGCGTGTACCCTTTGATGCTTCCGGACGGATTTCTTCCCGGTTGTCAAAGATCGTTACGCTGAAATCGAGCAGTTCAAGGACTTCGGCGAGAGCCCTGCCGACATGTCCGCCGCCGAAGAGGATGAAATTTCTGCGGCCGCCGAAGTATTCGATAAAAAGATCGACGCTTCCACCGCATTCCATGTTGAGCGATGAGAGGTTCATCTTTCTGTGTTCCGGCCCCGGCTGCTTCCCCGAAGAAAGAACGGCAGCAGCTTCATCAGCGATTATTTTTTCAAGGCTGCCGCCCCCGATGGTGCCGAAGAGTTCACCGCTTCCAGCGGCTATCATCCTGAACCCGGGTTTTGCAGGGCTGCTTCCTGAGACCGCTGTGACGGTGGCAAGCATGAACGGACGGCTATGTTCATTAAGTTCGGCCGCCTTTTTTAGAATATCCATCAATTATTCCTCCGTGCTACGCTTCAGGCCAGCTGAGCCGGTGAAGACTTCCTTCAAGATTCAGGTCGGCGAAGCCTGTCTGCCGCATTGCTTCGTAAACAGCGATAGCTGCCGAATTCGACAGGTTCAAAGAGCGCGATTCGCCGATCATGGGAATGCGGCAGCATTGTTCCGGGAACCTGACCAGGAGTTCCTCGGGAAGCCCTGTTGTTTCGCTGCCGAACACAAGCATGCTGCTTCGGGTATATTCGATATCGGTATAGGTCCGCTTCGCTTTTGTCGTGAAAAAGAACATGTCTGCTGTTCCGTTTTTCGCTGTAAAATCATCAATGCTGTCGTAATAAAAAACATCGAGCAGGTCCCAGTAATCGAGCCCGGCCCGCTTGAGGCTTTTGTCGTCTGTCGAGAAGCCAAGCGGTCTGACAAGGTGCAGCGATGTTCCGGTCGCGGCACAGGTCCGCGCAATATTACCGGTATTCTGGGGTATTTGCGGGTTCACAAGTACAATCTGCATAGAGCCGGCGGTCCTATTTTGATTTTTTTGCTGTAAGCGTTTCAGCCCTGACCGCGAAGACTACAGTTGCGGCTATAGACGATTCGCTCATCTCGGGAATCGCACCCTTTTCGAACTGCCTGAGAATTATTTGCAGTCCGTGTTTTTTGGCATCAGCTTCATCGAGCACCTTAGCAGTACCTGTCGCGATAACTGAGCGGTACGAGATTCCCCAGTCACACGGTTTATCAGCTGAATTTTTTATAAGACCGGATGCTTCGTCAATTTCAACACATACCCGAGGGTCTTTTTTCAACAGTTCCAGTTTCAGCCCTTCAGCTGCACAGTGGAAGAAAAATGTTCCGTCTTCATAACCGAAGTTCATCGGTACTATGTAGGGCGCTCCGTCCCGGTTAAGTCCAAGGCGGGCTGTGACGGCGTTCCTGATAATTTCTTCAATTTCAGTTTTGTCGGTAATTTCCTGTTTGCTTCTTCTCATGAAATGAGAATACCACAGGCTTGCATTATACGCAAACTGCAATGAAAGTTGTTGTCGTCAGCGTTGCAGTTCCTTGCTGAGCATAAACAGAAGGATATGTTCCTCAATCGTTTTTACAGGTCCGGGACATCGTGCACGGGATCTGTAATCGGCATTCTTTTTACGCTGTTTAAAGAACCTGAGCATTTCACGCGGGTCAGCGGACTGGAATGTGGAATAGAAGTTGTCGATATGAAGCAGGGATTCGATGTCTTTTTTATTGACTACCGACAGCTTGTTGATTTTCATTGTCTCGCGGATCTTCATAAGTTCTTCGAATGTCAGGTTGAAAATGAATTCCTCGAGGGCCTGGTATACGCCGTCGTCGTTTTCGGCGCTTCCGATGAAATCGAACCACACCGGATCGATATTGCTGGCCATCTGAAGCATCTCGGACATTCCCATCATGGTTCCGTAAATCGGGGAAAGGTGCCTGCGTGATTTCCAGAGTGAGCTCAGCATCGGGGCGTAGTCTTCAGCCGACTGGCTGAGCCGGTATTCCCAGATATTCATCAGCCTCACTGCCGCCCTTGTTTTAATAACCATTGAAATATCCGGTTCCTGTATAAGCGACAGGTAAACCTCTTCGCTCATAAGCGAGTAGATATTCAGTGTCACCATCTCATCTATTGAGGGTGCAGATTTCTTAAGCTTCATGATAGATTCCGTTTCGTATTTCAGCATCAGCAGAAAGTTGATTTTTGCAATCACGTAGCTGCGGCCGAGAATCACCTTTGTAGGAACATACATGACCTGATCGGCAAAATCCATCTTACAGATCATATCGATCAGAGTATCCATTGAAAATGTTGAGTTTCCGATCTTCCTGGTGCTGTGAAAGGAAGGGTAGCTGGAAACAGCATTGGCGAGGTCCTGAAGGGACCCCAGCCTGCTGCGGATGTAATCGGCCTCTTCAGGCCTCTTCTTTTTAATTGTTTTAAGGATGGATTGAATGAATTCGTTTTCTTCTTCGTTAAAGACAACGATATTTACCATCAGTTCCTCATGGCATTTATCGGGGCCGGAATTCTTCCGCCTCTTTGAATAAATGCAGTATTATTGAATTTGTTGACATGCATCACCGGGCCGCTTCCAAGAAGTCCCCCGAATTCTACTGTATCACCGATTTTCATTCCCGGCACTGGAATTATTCTTACTGCAGTGGTTTTATTGTTTATCATTCCGATTGCCGCTTCGTCGGCAATGATTCCCGATATTGTTTCGGCGCTTGTGTCACCGGGGACCGCAATCATATCGAGCCCTACCGAACAGACGCAGGTCATCGCCTCGAGTTTTTCAAGTGTCAGGCTTCCGCATCTTACAGCGTCTATCATTCCGGCATCTTCGCTGACCGGAATGAAGGACCCGCTTAGGCCTCCGACATACGATGAAGCCATGGCGCCGCCTTTTTTGACCGCGTCGTTCAGAAGTGCAAGCGCGGCAGTCGTTCCCGGAGCTCCGCATTTTTCAAGCCCCATCTCTTCAAGGATATGCGCAACACTGTCTCCCATTGCGGGGGTGGGGGCGAGCGAAAGGTCAACTATTCCGAACTTAGTATTCAGCCGCTTCGAGGCTTCCCGTGCGACGAGTTCACCGATTCGTGTAATTTTGAAAGCCGATTTTTTAATTGTTTCGGCCACCACGCCGAAGTCGGCTCCCGGAATCCTCCGAACTGCGCTCTGTACGACCCCCGGTCCGCTGATGCCGACATTTATAACCGATTCAGGTTCGCCTATGCCGTGAAAAGCCCCGGCCATGAACGGGTTGTCTTCGGGCACGTTCGCGAAAACTACCAGCTTGGCGCAGCCGAGACCTCCGCTGCCGGCAGTCAGGGCGGCGGTGTCCTTAATAATCCGGCCCATCTGGGCGACGGCATCCATATTGAGTCCCGCACGTGTCGTTGCAATATTTACTGACGAGCAAACCTTCAATGTTGATGAGAGCGCCTCGGGAATAGATTCAATCAGCTTCATGTCGCCGGATGTGTATCCCTTGTGAACGAGCGCCGAGAACCCGCCGATGAAGTCGACACCGGTTTCCTTCGCAGCCCGGTCGAGCGCTTCGGCAAAGACCGTATAGTTTGAGGCATCGGATGATTCCGCCACGAGTGCAACGGGAGTCACCGAAATTCTTTTGTTGATTATGGGAATGCCGAATTCGGTCTGAATATCAACAGCAGTTCTTACAAGGTTTTCGGCAAGATGCGTGATTTTGTCGTAAACCTTATCGCAGGACCGTTTTGCTGAATCCGAAGCGCAGTCCCGCAGCGAGATTCCCATAGTAATTGTTCTTATATCGAGGTTCTCACGATCGATCATCTCGATTGTTTCTAATATTTCATCAGGTCTGATCATTTCTGTGTTCCGGTTAAATTCTGTGCATCGAGTGGAAGATTTCTTCCCTCTGAATCCTGACCGACAGCCCCGACTGCTTTCCGTATGCGGTAAGCATATCGGCCAGCTCCGAGAACGGACAGTTCAGTTCCGCGGTGTCGACCATCATGATCATTGTGAAGATATCTTCCATGACAGTCTGGTTGATATCAAGAATATTTACGTTTTGTTTCGCCAGTATATTCGCGATTGCCGCGATAATCCCGACAGTGTCTTTTCCGATTACGGTAATAAAAGATTTCATTCGTCAGCTCCGTTTAGATAGATTTGTTCTGTTTCATCAACCGCCGTATTCATCAACTCGTCGAGTTCGAGATCCGCAAACTCGACGGTCATCCTTTCAAAATCAGGGTGGGTTATCGGGTGCTCCGGAGCGAACAGGGTACAGCAGTCCTCGTACGGAAGAATGGACGTCCTGAATGTTCCGATATTTTCGGCAATCCGGATTATTTCTTCCTTGTCCATGCCGATCAGCGGACGGAAGATCGGAAGGTCGGTAGCGCTTCCGGTGAAC
>QKCC01000193.1 GCA_003245835.1 Spirochaetales bacterium
CCGGGCAGAAAAACCAAGAAGCAGGTCTTCGCTCCCGGCACTTCCCGCAAACTGAACACCGATAGGAAGACCTGCATTGTTTGTAAACAACGGGATAGATACGGCGGGCTGTCCTGTAATATTCTGAATTCTGGTTAGTGCAGCAAAAGATACTGCATTTATAATCCATTGCTGCGGATTATCAGGGTTTGGAGAAAATGCTCCCGTCTTTACCGGCGGAATCATCATAGTCGGCGATAAAAGCAGATCCCATTTTCCGTCCCTGTACCATCGCGCGATTTTTCTTGAAAACAGCTGCATTCCTTCCATTGCGCTCAGGTATTCACCCGCAGAAATTTTCAGACCTGCCTGATACAGCTCCCAGGTAGCCGGTTCAAATTCTGATTCCTCTGCTCTTTTACCAAGAGTCCTCTCCCAGTAGTTCACACAATGAACGACAAATCCGCAGAATCTTTTCAGAAAAAGGTCAGCTAACCCGGGCCAGGAAAGTTCATCAGGTTTTACAATATCTACCTGATGTCCCATATTTTCACAGAGACGGGCAGCTTCATGCGCAGCGTTTATACAATCAGGGTGAATCTCTTTCTGCTCACACCAACCCCCGGGAACCTCTGTAAGCAGTGCAATCTTCAGTTTTCCCGGCGGACGGTTGATTGCCCCGAGATAACTGCCCGAAAAATAAGGAGCATTATATGGATCTCCTGCTTCAGTGCCGTGTGATATATCCAGCATCGCCGCTGAATCCCGGACGCTTCTGGTCAGTACGTGCTCACAGACCATACCGCTTGCAAAATCACCAAACAGGGGACCTAACGGGATTCTTGCACGATTTGGTTTAAGCGAAAATAGTCCGCAGCAGGAGGCTGGAATTCGCAGAGAACCACCCCCGTCATTTCCATGTGCAATCGGGACTATTCCTGCTGCAACTGCCGCTGCTGCACCGCCGCTTGACCCGCCTGTTGAATATTCAAGGTTCCAGGGATTATGTGTGGGACCAAAAAGGGCCGGTTCAGCAGCAGGCTGCACGCCGAACTCCGAAGCGTTTGTCCTGCCGCAAATGACAAGTCCCGCTTTTTTGTATCTTCGCATCAGCTCAGAATCAATAGGTGAAAGATATCCTTCGACAAAACGGGAGCCATCAGAAAAGGGAGTATCTTTACAGTCTGCCAGAAGATTTTTAATTAAGAACGGGATTCCATACAAAAGCCCGGGCTCAAAATCAGTGCCTTCCTCATACATTTGTTTTTCCAGCCCTGCTGCGGTCGTTCGGGCCTGATCAAATAATTCATAAACAACAGCGTTAAGCATCGGATTCAGTCGTTCAATCCTGCTTATTACCGACTCGAGAAGCTCAGGTATGCTTATTTCCTTTTTACTGATTAGAGAGGCTAATCCGATCCCGTCATAATCGGTATAATCTGACATGAAAGGCCTCCATGCAATTACCATAAAATACCGATGCAGATTTAATTAGGTAAAAACTTATCTTATTGTCAAATATTAATCCTGTTTTTATGAGATGTCAAACTTAAAAACAATCAGATTAATCTTCCGTAGGCACCTTCAATGTACACCTGGTTCCTTGAAGGTTTTCCATCTTTAATGTTCCGTTTAACTGACGTGTAAGCATGTTGATCAGCATTAGGCCGAAGCCCCGGCTTTTTTCCAGTTCAAAGCCTTCAGGCAACCCTTGTCCGTTATCGTGAAGAATCAAGTTTAATTGATGGTTCTTTTTAAAAAACTTGATTGTTATCATGCCCTGATTTTGATTTATAAATGCATATTTCATTATATTGGTTAAAAGCTCATTTACAATAATTCCTAACGGGAAAAGGACCTTCACATCCAATAAAATGTCTTCTATTTCTTTATCTATACTTATATTATTTTTATCCGGATAAATGCTTACAACTGCCAGAATAATATCTTCGAAATACCTGCCGGTCGGGATGTCTTGATATTCATCCGACAAAAGGAGCTTTTCATAAATCAGCTTCATGCTTTCGACCCGGCATACCGCATCCTGAAGTGCAGCTATGACTTCCTGATTTTTCGTAGAGCTCATTTGCATCTTCAGGGTAGTCTCTATGGCCGAAATGTTATTTTTAATCCTGTGATGAACTTCTTTCAGAAGAACTACTTTTTCGTGAAGCTGCAAACTTAATGAATCAACAGCATTCTTGCGCTCAATAAATACATTCTTTATTCCAAAAATGCCAAGCAGCATTAATAGAGAAGTTAAGAACCCGGCTAATTCGTAGTATAAAGGGGATGAACCATCAGAAAAAGGAAAATAAAATGGTACAACCCTCCTGACAGCCATCAGGATCAAAGCACCTGAAATAAAAACCCAAAAAGTTTTAAACCCGGTTATTCGTATAAGCCATAATGCATAAAAGGCTGCTGATAATTGCATCAAAATCGTAATCAGAGGGATAGTATTGAAAATAATTGATAGTTTTATCATTATTCTACCTTCAGCCCCACATATCAATTAATCATAAATCCACTTAACTTTTGACGCAACTGAAAATTAGATTCTCGATGCACCAGCATCGGCACATTGGCGGCATGGGAACTTCGCTAACTCAGCCGATAAGCTCAATTTAATAATACTTGAACGTATGAAAATGAAGTTAAATGTTTAACTGTTCATGCCTATAAACTTTTATTCTGTACAAATTTTTCATACTATGGTAGTTTTTATATAGTAAATTCATAATCAATAATCATTTATTATTGTGAACCAAAGGAGCTTGAAATGAAAAAATTTCTCATCATGCTGATCATTGCAATGATCACCGCTACTTCCGTTTTTGCATCAGGGCAGCAGGAATCCTCAGAGGCTGATGCAAATAAAGTGCAGGAAATGGTTATAGGTATTGTAACTGTTCCTGATTCGGCCCAGCATATTGCAGCTGTAAAATTCAAGGAACTCGTCGAGGAAAGATCAAACGGCAGGTTCGTTTTTGATATTCAGCACAGTGCATCGCTCGGAAGCGAAGGAAGCATTATTCAGCAGGTACAGATGGGTACGGTTGATATTGCAATCATAACAGACGGACCGGTCGGCAACGTCAGCAAACTGGTTAACGCGCTTTCACTGCCGTTTCTGTTTAAAAGCAACGAACAGGCGGACATGATCCTCGACGGACCTCTTGGTCAGGAAATTCTTGATTCACTGGCTCCCTATCATCTTAAAGGACTAGCATTCAGTGAAAACGGCTTCAGAAACCTTACTAACAACAAGGTTCCTGTAAACACAGCCGCAGACGTAAAAGGACTCAAAATCAGAACAATGGAAGCCCCTCTTCAGGTACAGATCTGGAGGATGCTGGGAGCCAACCCGACTCCTATGGCTTGGCCGATAAACACTGAACTTGCCCAGGGAACAATTGACGGGCAGGAAAATCCTCTCTGGGTAATAGATAAATACAAACTGTACGAAGTGCAGAAGTATATGTCCATGACCAGACACGTCTACTCCTCGCATATAGACATGATGAATCTTGAAACCTTTAACAAACTCAGCCCTGAAGACCAGAAGATGTTTGAAACTGCGATGAAAGAGGCAGCAGCCTACCAGAGAAAAGTTAACAGGGAATCCAATGCCGGATATATGAAAAATATCAAAGATAACGGAATGCTTGTAAATGAAACTCCCGATGTAAACAGTTTCAGAAAACTTGTATCGGAAATTTATGAACAGTCCAAAAAAGATATCGGCGAAGACTTTATAACAAGACTGCTCAACGCAGTTAAATAAACAGAATTCAAATAAAATTTCAGTAGGCTGGAAGTGAAAATCTCCAGCCTACTGCTAACAAACCCGAAATAAATGGAATGCTATGAATAAATTTATTTTAACTATTAGTGATAAACTGAATAAAGGTGCTACGTATCTGCTGATACTGCTGACGATTACTATATCTCTTCTGATTTTCGCACAGGTCATTTGCAGATATGTATTCAACTATTCTCTGTATTGGTCGGAGGAATTGGGCAGATACACCCTGATATGGATAACCTTCCTGGGGGCTTCGGTTGGATTTAAAAGAAAGGCTCATGTCGGAGTAGATTTTCTATATAACGCGTTTAATGAAAAAACAAAGAGCATTTTAACGCTGCTTACAAATTTACTGCTTCTCGGACTTTCATTAATTCTATTTATCTACGGAATACGTCTGTCTAAATTTGTTCATATTCAGACTTCGGCTGCCTTATTAATCCCAATGTCGATTCCATATTCTTCAATAGCCGTAGGCGGTTTTCTAACCGCAGTACATGCACTGAGCGAACTGGTTGAGAACATTACGGCCATGGCTAACGGACAAAGGCAATAGGAGGATTCAGATGGCAGCAACCCTACTTATAGCATTAGTTGTTTTATTCCTGATCAATGTTCCGCTCTCTGTTTCGATTGCAGGAGCATCAATAATTGCAATTACCGCCTTCGGGGACTTCCCCCTGATGATGGTAGCACAGAGAATGGTAAACGCGGTTGACTCGTTTCCATTGATGGCAGTTCCGCTGTTTATGTTTGCGGGCGCTTTGATGGATTCAGGAGGAATATCGCGAAGAATAGTTAATTTTGCGGATTCACTGGTCGGCTGGCTTTCCGGCGGCCTCTCGGCTGTCTCGATCGTTGCTAGTATGTTTTTTGCCGGAATCTCCGGTTCAGCCGCTGCCGACACAGCAGCAGTCGGAGCGCTGCTGATCCCTTCAATGAAAGAGAAAGGCTACAAGAGTTCTTTCGCCGCGGCGGTTCAGGCTGCGGGAGGATCCATCGGTGTAATTATTCCGCCGAGCATCCCTATGATTATATACGGATTCATCACAGGCACATCAATTGTGAAACTTTTTGCCGGAGGTATACTGGCAGGTATACTTATAGGTATTTCATTAATTATTGTTTCCGTAATAATCTCAAAAAGGAACGGCTACGGCAAAGACGTCAAGTTCAGCTTTAAAAATGTAATAAAAACATTCAAAGAAGCCATATGGGCACTTGGCGCTACAGTGATAATCGTCGGAGGAATCCTCGGCGGTATTTTCACGGCAACAGAAGCAGCAGCCGTTGCTGTTGTATACGGGTTTATCGTAGGAAAATTCGTGTACAAAGAACTTGAAATTAAAAAGCTTCCTAAAATGATCGTTAATTCTGCGGTAATGGCAGCCGTTGTTTTATTCATCATTTCTGCAGCATCTATTTTCGGGTGGATACTGACTATGGAAAATATTCCACAGACAGTCGGCAACTACCTGCTTAATCTAACGAGTAACAAGATTATACTGCTGTTGCTGATAAATCTGATGCTGCTTATTGCCGGAACGTTCATGGAAACCACGGTTTCACTGATTCTTCTGGTTCCCATTATTATGCCGATTTTACCCCTGATTGGAATGGATCCTGTTCAGATGGGTGTTGTTGTCGTAACAAACCTGGCGATAGGCATGCTTACCCCGCCGCTCGGCATCTGTCTGATTGTTTCAACCGGCATATCGGGAGATTCAATTGCAAAAGTAAGCCGCGCAGTTGTGCCGTTCCTGATAATGACGATAGTCGACCTGATGATCCTGACATTCTGGCCGCCGATCACAACCTTCCTGCCAAGCCTTCTGTAACTCTGACCGCGTTATAGTCAGTCTGGCTGACTATATACGTAATCACGGCATCTAATCTCCGGGTCTGTCGATCCGGAGGATTTAAAAAAGCTGAATCAAAGTTAATATTTCCACACCTGATAAAGCCGCGACTGTTTAGACCATGGCCGGGCATTCTTTATAATAATATCCCGGTAAAACTGATATGAAAAAAAATCCATTTTCACCTTGACCTAAAGTTAACTTCACCCCGGATACTTAGTATAATGATTATAAACAATCATTTAAAACTGCTTTATAAAGTAGTAATTAACTAAATTAAGGTAAGGATGGTAACTGAATCATGAAAGAATTTGAGTTTATTATACCTGAGCGTATAGTATTTGGCGCAGGAGCAATTAACAAACTTCCGGAAAAGGCCAGGGGGCTGGGTAAAAAGGCATTGATAATTACCGGCAAAAGCAGCCGCCCTGAAAAAACCGAATTGGTAAAAAAAGTCAAAGATCTGCTGTCACAGGCAGGAATCAGTTCAATCGTGTTTGATAAGGTAGAACAGAACCCGCGATCAACTACCTGCAATGAGGCAGCGAAGATGTGCCGCGATAACGGCTGCGACGTCACCGTGGGACTCGGCGGCGGCAGCCCGATGGATGTGTCTAAATTCTGTGCTATGCTTGCGGTAAACGACGGACAGATGGAAGACTACATGCCCGGCGGAAAGTACGCTTCAAAACCCGAATCTGAATTAAAATGCCTGCCCATTATTTGTATAACGACGACATCCGGGACCGGCTCTGAGGCAACCCAGTTCGCGGTAGTGACTAATCCTGAAAATGAAAACAAGCCCGGTCTGGGTTACGATTTCTGGTACCCGAAACTTTCCATAGTCGATCCGGAACTGATGCTTTCAATGCCCGCAGAGGTAACACGAAACACCGGGCTCGATGTACTGTACCATGCGCTTGAAGCCTACATAAGCAACGGCGCAACACCGGCAAGCTCCATTCTTGCGGCGGAAGCAATACGATTGGTTATAGCAAACCTTAAAACCGTCCTTGACAACCCTGCAGATATCGAGGCCCGAAGTGCTATGGCATGGGCCAACACCCTTGCGGGAATTGCCATTGCAAACGGCGGAACCATTGCCATACACGGCATGGCTCACCCCATCGGCGGACACACCGACGCGGCGCACGGCGCAGCGCTGAGTTCTATCGCGCCGACAGTACTCGCCTACACATGGAAAGCCAACCCGAAAGTATATGCTGAATTGGCAAAACTGATGGGCGCCGCCGAAGCTGATGAAGAAACCCTTGCCGCCAACTGCGGCAGTACCCTTAAATCCTTTCTGCAGCTGGTAGGAAATGATATAACAGCCGGTTCGTTGGGCGTCACAAATGAAATGATTCCCGTTCTGGCAAAGGACGCGTTCTTCACAATGGAAGGTGCAATAAGCAATACCTGGATGAAATTGACATTGAATGATGTTGAACAGATATATAAAAAATCACTCTAAAGCATACAATGCGATGAGGTGCAGAAATGCATCTCATCGTATATGATACGGGTAACAATATGAAATACACAATCGGACAAACTGCTGCAAGGATGGGTGTTACAATCTCAGCCCTGCGCTACTACGACAAAGAGGGACTGCTGCCCTTTGTAGATAAAAAAGAGAACGGCGTCAGGGTTTTTAAGGACGGGGATTTTCAGTGGCTCAATGTAATTTCGTGTATGAAAAATACAGGGATGCCGATTAAGGACATCAAAAAATATATTGACCTGTGCATGGAGGGCGACAACACCCTGGAGGACAGGCTTCAAATATTTCAAAACAGAAAAGATGCTGTCCTGAAACAGATTGATGATTTAAAGGGGCTGCTCGAGACAATTAATCATAAAATAAATTATTACGAAGAAGCAATAATGGCCGGAACGGAAGCTATTCATAAACAGAACACAGTCCCGGTTACAGCGACGTGAGGAATGCCTTCTTCTGTGCCCGGCGCATTTCATCGATTCGTTCAAGAAAAACCTTCGCGGTTTCATCATCAGGGTCGGCCTCAGCTACCTTTTCAAGCAGCGACTGGGCCTCAGTGAAATCCTGTCTTGAAAATTTCATGATGCCTTCCTCGAAATCAACCTTGGAGCGGTTCTTCTTCTCGCGCCGATCTTCGTTATCAGCGTCGAAAATCTCAAATAAAGCGACCGCTTTATCCTTGCCCTTAACCTTAACCCGGCCGAGGAACCTGAAGTTATAGTCAATCGGATTCTCGAGCTTCACGAAGGTCTCCTGACTGATTACAACATTGGCTTTGTACAGTTTCGTTACGTCCTGAATTCTGGATGCCAGGTTAACAGCGTCCGAAATAACCGTCCCCTGCATCCGCCTTTCGTCGCCGATTATTCCAAGGATCATATTTCCGGTGTGAATTCCGATTCCAATATTGATCGGACGGTACCCGCAGTTGGCCCTGTGCCCGTTGTAGACATTGACGTGTTCAATCATCTCCCTGGCAGCGGCAAGCGCGTTCTCCGGCTTGTTGGGGAAAAGCGCCATTATTGCGTCTCCGATAAACTTATCGACAAAACCTCCGTTTTCGGAAATCATCGGGCTGAACCTGCTCAGGTAGGAATTTATAAACTTGAAGTTTTCTTCCGGAGTCATATTCTCGGACAGGTTAGTGAATGCCCTGATGTCAACAAAGAGTATCGTCATCTCGCGTGAAACCTGGTCGCCGAGTTCCACATCAGTGATATTTTCCTGTCCAAGCGACGACAGAAATTCGGTAGGAACAAACCTGCTGTAAATGTTGCTTATTCTGGAAAGCTGCAGATGGGTATTTACCCTTGTAAGAAACTCCTCCTGTATGTAGGGCCGCGTAAGAAAGTCATTCGCGCCGGAGGTCAGCCCCTCCATCATATCGGATACATCCTCTTTATTGATGACTAGAATGACAGGAAGCTCATCCTTCGGAAAGACCTTTCTGATTTCAACGCAGACTTCATAGCCGCTCATATCAGGCAGCTTCACGTCTATTACAACAAGGTGCGGAACATCTTTCTTTACCCGGTTCAGAAGGTCAGCGCCGGAAAGCATAGGCACAACCGAATAATTCATCGATGAAAGGTGACTTTTCAGTATCTGAAGTTCTTCAACGTCCTTTCCCGCAATCAGAATTTCAATATTGCGGTCGGATGTTATTTCGTCCAGGACCGGCTGAAGATTGATAAGTGCATCCATCTCCAGAGCTTCTTCCGCAGTGAGACTTGCTTCTCCTTCCCAGAACGGGAACCTGAGCCGGTATATCATGGAATTATCTTCAAAATCAACAATCATCGGACTGCCGTGAAGTTCGGCAAGCCTCTTCGCGATTGCAAGGCTCAGGTCCGAGACATCTTCATCATTGCCGCCCACTGTACCGCCGTGTTCATAGGCCTTCAGCAGTGCATTAAATGCTGCTTCATCAAGATCACTGCCCGTCACCCTGATAATCAGTTCCAGATTAATATCTTTCTCTGCACAGCCTATAATTACGCTGCCCGCTTTTGTATGGCTGATCGAATTGTTGACTATATTATAAATTATATGCTCGACCCTTCTTTCGTCAGCCTTTATCAGCCTCACTTCCCTCGTAATCTCCGAATGCATTTCAATCTTTTTAAGTGCGACAAGAGATTCACAGCTGTTCAGAACTTTTCGGGACAATTTAAAAAGATCAACCTGATCGTTTTTAAGCTCTATCGCATTCTCTTTTATTTTGGAGAAATAGAGTACGTCATTCACCATATTTGAGAGTCTTACACCGTTTGAGACAATCAGCGAAGAAGTAGCTATCTGCTCGGAATTAAGCGGACCAATAGACCCCCTCAGCAGGCTCTCGCCGAGCTCGACTATATTTCTTATCGGTTTATCAAGCTCAACAGAGTTTCTTTCAATAAAATTCTCTTTCTGATTCATCACTGCCGCAAGCTTCATGTGGGTCTCTTCAGAATCCCGGGCATAGGAAATATTATCCGTAACCAGACGGTAGGTTTGCTGAAGTGCAAAAACAGCAATACCGACAAAAGCAAGCCGTTTTGAATTAAACAGGCCGAAAGTGAATGCATAATCGTGCAGAAGACAGGCATACATAAAGCTGAACGAAGCAAGGGTCAGTCTCGCGCCGGTTCGATGAGCCCTCACCGCAGCGGCAAGACGCCACAGCAGAAAACCGGCGGCAGCTATCAGCATATAGGCATAGTATCCTGCAACTACACGCAGAAATTCCAGCGGGACAATAATACCCGCTACAGCTGTACCCACTGCAATAATATTGCTGACAACAATAGCCGGTTTACGAATTTCATCCGGAAAAAGTGAACGAAAATAGTTAAAAAGAACCGGACTCATGAAGATAATAAGGATTTCTTCGACCCTGTAAACGAGTCCTCCGCCCAAAGCCGGAATAAAACCTACAGCAAGAACTCTTCCCGAGAACATTGCATAAAGAGTGAACAGAAATGAAAGCAGAAAGAAGTACATACTGTAGGGTTTCTTACTCAGGTAATTAAAATTGTACAGATGCAGCATCGTAATACAGGCAAGCGCCAGAACTATAAGCAGATCAATCACCTCACCCTGGGAAGCCATTGATTCTACATCGCTGTAACGGCCGTAGGATATCCAGTTGAGCATACTTCCGCCGAACCTGTGACTAAAATTTGAAATATGAAGAACAAGTTCCAGATCATCGTCCTGCTGGGAAAAAGGTACAATCAGCGGATGCGGCGCATACACAACTTCAGTATCCGGTCCGGAAGATGGAACGCCGGCGTTCGCAACAACCGATCCGTTTATTTCCAGAGTGTAAGCGCTGTAAAGAGGATTAATCAAAAACGCGTTATTTCCCTGCATTCCGAGCGTTTCAAGATTCAGTTTGAGATAATATTCGCCCGTCCCGAAAACATTGGAAAAAGGAACTTCTCCGTTGCCGGAACTGTTATCGGTGAAGGCCGCCCACCCTCGGTTAAGGCTGAGGGTTTTTCCCTCCGGAAGACTGTAAACCGCCGCACGATCGCCGGAATCCATTTTAAGATCACCAGCTGCATAAAAATATCCGAAAGACCCAAGGAGCAGGGCAACAATAACAAAAACACCGATAATAAATAAACGTTTCTCTATATTCATAAGCAATAAAGATTATAACCTTGATACAAAAGTATTTCTACATTATCCTACGTTCTATAATTATCGGCAAATCTGGAGTAATTAATGTCGTCAGAAGAGAAAATTTTTTTCACTTATAATCAAATTCACCAAACAATCAAAAAGGTTGCGGAAACAATCATGGAATCAGGCTTCGATCCGGATGTCATCGTCGCAATCGGAACCGGAGGTTTTATTCCGGCAAGAATAATCAAAACCTACCTGAACAAACCGATCCTCACGGTCGGACTGCGCCTTTACGACGCAGACAACAAGCCAAGGACAGCCCCTGAAAAAATTCAGTGGATCGATGAGGTTGAAAAGAAGCTCAAAGGGAAAAGAGTGCTTCTGGTGGATGAAGTCGACGATTCAAGAACCACTCTTGAATACTGCCTTAGAGAACTCCTCAGTGATGAACCCGCGGAAATTGCGGTAGCTGTGCTTCACAACAAAAACAAGGAAAAACGGGGAATAATTCCCGAAGAAATCAAACTCTATTGGGCAGGTGAAGAGCTTGAAGACAAGTGGATCTGCTACCCCTGGGATGCGCTTGATATTGATTCACACGGAATCTGATCAACCGGTATAATCTGTAAATCAAAAGGAACTGCTTTTCGTATTTAAGGCAGTTCCTTTTTTTATTAATAAATAATCAACCTGTGTTGACAAAAAAGGCAGGGTGATCAATACTATTTGTAATAATTACAAATTTATAACTATTACATTTTAGGAGAAATTATGAAAAAATTCGTATGTTCTGTATGCGGCTATGTTTATGAAGGGGATTCAGCACCGGAAAAATGCCCCCAGTGCGGCGCGGCAAAAGAGAAGTTCAGCGAAATGGTTGAAACCGAAGGGCTGGTTTTCGCAGATGAACACAGAATCGGGGTTGCGAAAGGCCTCGATGAATGGGTCGTCACCGGGCTTAAGGAAAACTTTATGGGTGAATGTACCGAAGTAGGAATGTACCTCGCGATGAGCCGGCAGGCAGACAGGGAGGGATACCCTGAGGTCGCTGAAGCATACAAGAGAATAGCATTCGAGGAAGCGGAACACGCATCCAAATTTGCAGAACTCCTTGGTGAGGTGGTTTATGCGGATACAAAGAAGAACCTTGAACTCAGGGTGGCTGCGGAACACGGGGCAACCCAGGGAAAACTTGATCTTGCAAAGAAAGCAAAAGAACTCGGGTATGACGCAATTCATGATACAGTTCATGAAATGTGCAAAGACGAAGCCCGCCACGGTTCGGCCTTTCAGGGTCTTCTTAAACGATATTTCTGATTTTATGTTATCATTAACCTGCGGGCAATTCGGCCCGCAGCCGGATGATAAACGGGGTGACTTATGAAAACAGCCGATATACTCAGAGATAAAAATATCAAACCGACTCCGGTCCGGATGAAGATTTTTGATTACATCTCTGAACAGAGAAACCACCCTACTCCGGACACCATCTATAAATATTTGATTCACGATATTCCGACGCTTTCAAAAACCTCGGTATACAACACAATGGATCTGTTTCGGCAGCACAATCTTGTCCAGATGATTACCATCGAAGAAAACGAAACCCGCTTTGACGCCGACACTTCTGAACATGGACACTTTAAATGCCTGAAATGCGGAGAGGTTTATGACTTCAGAATTGAAACCTCCGATATTAACAACTCTTCCAGCCCTGCCGGGCAGAACCTTCCCGGGTTCAAAATTACCGAACGGCATGTTTATTACAAAGGACTCTGTTCCGGCTGCAGCGGTTAAGAGACAGCGCTGTCATTCAATTAACTGCCGCATCAGCCGTTTATTCATTTTTTTAAAAGCTGATTTAAAGGATCAGCATTCGTACTTGATTTTGAAAGCCCAAAAAAGTAGAATACTCCTTTAAATCTACAAAGGAGAATTTAAATGAAAATGAACAGGGTAGCAGTATTAGTACTGGTTCTTTTCGCACTCTGCCTTCCTCTTTTTGCAGGCGGAGCCCAGGAAGGATCTGAAAAAAAAGCCGCAACTGCGGCTGCGAATGAACCGTTCAAGGTTGCATTTGTGTACATCGGAATTCCGGGTGACCTCGGATGGACATTCGAGCACGACCGCGGAAGACTCGCAGCTGTAGCAGCTTTGGGCGACAAGATCGAAACAGCCTACGTTGAAAACGTTCCCGAGGGACCGGACGCAACCAGAGTAATCAGGCAGTTTGCACAGCAGGGCTTTAATATGATCTTTACAACATCTTTCGGTTATATGGATCCAACCCTTGAGGTAGCACAGGAATACCCTGATGTTTACTTTGAACATTGTTCCGGTTACAAAACCGCCGACAATATGTCAAACTATTTCGGAAGAATCTACCAGGCAAGATACCTCAGCGGTATAGTTGCAGGCTCTGCCACAAAGTCCAACGTGATCGGATATGTCGGCGCCTTCCCGATTCCCGAAGTTGTTCGCGGTATCAACGCCTTTACTCTGGGTGTGCAGAAATCCAACCCGAAAGCAGTAGTCAAGGTCGTATGGACAAATACATGGTATGATCCTGTTCTCGAAAGGGAAGCAGCTGTTGCGCTGCTCGACGCCGGAGCGGATGTAATTGCCCAGCACCAGGACACAACAGAACCTCAGAAAGCTGCTGCTGAACGCGGCCTCTGGTCCATAGGTTACCATTCGGACATGGCCAAGTTTGTAGGTGATTCAGTGCTTGTGAGCGCAATGTGGGAGTTCTCCAAATACTATACAGCAAGAATACAGGCCGGCATCGACGGTACATGGACGAGCCAGTCCTACTGGGGCGGTCTTGCAGACGGAGATGTGAAGCTTTCAGCATTCAGCCCGCTTGTACCCGAAGATGTTAAAGCGCTTGTTAATTCGGAAAAAGAAAAGATTATTTCCGGAAACTGGGACGTATTTAACGGACCTGTCAAAGACCAGTCCGGCAAAGTTGTTATTCCCGCCGGCACAAAACCGGCTGACGGCGACCTTCTCGGTATGAGCTGGTTCGTACAGGGTGTAAACGGCACAATCAGCCAGTAGAACCTTATTAATCTATCTCAAGCCCGGCGGTAATTTCAGGGCTGCTTTTCATGCAGCCTCCGGAGACTTGCCGCCGGGTTTCTTTGTTTTGGTGCACTGCGCACCGGGCGGGAGGACAAATGAATACAGACGACAGTTATATTAATCCCGACAGCCCTCCTCTGATTCTGGAGATGAAGGGAATTACCAAGTCATTTCCGGGCGTGCTTGCCAATGATCATGTTGATCTCGAGCTTTTTCGGGGAGAAGTGCTGGCGCTGCTCGGAGAAAACGGCGCAGGAAAGAGCTCTTTGATGAATGTTCTTGCAGGTCTTTACCGGCCTGATTCCGGCGAAATATATGTGAACGGCAAACCTGTTCATATACATTCACCAAAGGACTCGATGGACCTGGGCATCGGGATGGTTCACCAGAACTTCAAACTCGTAGACACAATGACGGTGACCGAGAACATCGTGCTCGGCGAATCCGATTTGAAATTCGTTCCGAATTTGAAAAAAGCGGCCGAAAAAATACGTGAAATCTCGACGCATTACAACCTGAAGGTTAACCCCAATAAGTATATCGGAGAACTGAGCGTCGGCGAAAAACAGAGGGTCGAAATACTGAAGCTGATCTACCGCGGGGCCGAGATTCTTATTCTCGACGAACCGACTGCCGTGCTAACCCCGCAGGAATCCGACGAGCTCTACAAAACAATCAGGCAGATGACGTCGGAAGGCAAATCAGCCATCTTTATTACCCATAAAATGGAAGAGGTGATCAGGTTCTCAGACTGGGTCAGGGTCCTTAAAAAGGGCCGGCTTGAAGCTGTCAAAGAGACTGCGTCGACAACCCCGGCTGAACTTGCCCGGCTGATGGTAGGACGCGAAGTTCTGTTCAGGATCGAAAAGGAAAAATACAGCCCGGGAGAGACGGTGCTTAAAATCAGCAATGCCACAGCTGCAGGTCCCGACGGGCTCAAAGTACTTGATAATGTCTCAATCGAGATACACGCAGGTGAAGTCCTCGGCATAGCAGGGGTGGCGGGAAACGGCCAGGTTGAACTGACTGAAGTCATTACAGGACTGCGGACTCTCGAGCATGGCGAAGTTATTCTGAACGGCAGTCAAAAAACCAACAGATCTCCGATTGAGATGATAAAATCCGGCGTAAGCCATATACCTTCGGACCGGGTCGCAATGGGAATAGTCGGCGACATGAGCGTTGCAAGCAACCTTGCAATGAAGGGCTACCGTGAAAAACCGATTATCCGCGGGGGGGTGCTGAGCAGTTCAAGAATCCTCGAATTCGCCAGAAAGATGATCTCGGTTTTCCAGATCTCCACGCCGAGTACCCAGACGCATGTAAAATTCCTCTCCGGCGGAAACATTCAGAAGACAATACTCGCGCGAGAGATCGACGCCTGCGGAGACCTGCTCGTGGCAGCCTACCCGTCAAGAGGGCTCGATGTCGGCGCGACCGAAGCCGTTCGGAAAGAAATAGTAAAACAGCGCGACTCGGGAAGGGCGGTGCTTATGGTGTCCGAAGACCTTGACGAGCTGATGTCTATATCGGACCGCATTGCAGTCATGTACGAAGGCCGGGTTATAGGCATCGTCGACGCGGAGAACTGCGATATTGAAAAGGTAGGCATGATGATGGCGGGTGTTAAATGAGAATATATTTCGAAAAACGAAAAAGTTATTCCGCGGGAGCGGCCGTACTTACTCCTGTAATATCTTTTGTTGTATCGCTTGTTCTTACCGCGATCATCCTCGCGGCTGTAAAACTCAACCCGGTCCAGGTATATTCGGCAATGTTCCGCGGCGCATTCGGGTCATGGCGGGATTTTACCGAAACCCTCGTAAAGGCCATACCGCTGATTCTGACAAGCATAGGCGTTGCCACTGCATTCAAGCTTAAGTTCTGGAACATAGGCGCGGAAGGCCAGCTTGTGCTCGGGGGTATTGCCGCAAGCTGGGTAGCCCTGTTCTGGTCGTCATGGCTGCCCGCGCCGCTGCTGCTCCCGGCAGCTGTAATAGTCGGTGCTGCGGCCGGGGGTGTTTTCGCAGGAATTCCGGCAATACTCAAAGTAAAACTCAACGTCGACGAAACGCTGACGACTCTGATGCTTAATTACGCGGCAATAATAGGCTACAACGGAATATACAGCGGCCCTTGGCGGGACCCTAAAGGCTTCGGATTTCCGGGAACGGCGCAGTTCCCTCCGGCCGCCTGGCTTCCGAGGCTCTCGGGCAGGGCCCATATGGGCCTGGTACTGGCGCTGATAGCCGCCGCGATACTCTGGTTCGCTTTCTATAAAACAAAATGGGGGTTCGAGCTCCAGATGATAGGAAACAACAGGAAGGCGGCAAGGGTCCTCGGTGTGAATATAGGCAGAAACATCATAATAGCCCTTTTGATTTCCGGTGCAATGGCCGGTCTGGCCGGGGCGTGCGAGGTTACCGGAATCGCCAGAAGGCTTCAGCAGGGGCTTTCGCTCGGTTACGGCTACACCGCAATAATCATTGCATGGATGAGCAGGCTTAACCCGGCAGTATGCATACCCGTTTCAATTCTGATGGCGGGGCTGCTCGTAGGCGGCGACAGCGTACAGATAATGATGGGCGTTCCATCGGCCATGGGCGAAGTTATGCAGGGCATGATCCTTTTTCCGATGCTCGCCGGGTCAATCTTTGCCGAGTACCGGCTGCGCATAACAGCAAACAGGGAGGCCCGGGCATGATCCTGCTTCTGACTTCAATAATTGCAATCACGCTCAAAGCCGGTACTTCACTGGTATTCGCGACTATCGGTGAAATCTACACCGAGAAATCAGGCATTCTGAACCTCGGAATTGAAGGAATAATGCTAATGAGCGCGGTGATTTCCTTTACCGTTTCATATTACACCGGCAGCCTCTTTGCCGCAGTTCTTGCCGCGATGCTTACCGGAGGACTTCTTTCGCTGCTTCACGCGTTCCTGTCTATAACAATGCGGGCTCAGCAGGTAGTCAGCGGACTCAGCATTACCCTCTTCGGTACGGGTATGGCCAGTTTTCTCGGACAGACGCTCGGACCGGAATCCAACAGCGGCTATATGATTGGACTCAGCGCGGCAAAATTCGTCAGCAAGGCTGTTCCAGGCCTGTCGAGGATTCCGATCATCGGCGCGGTATTCAACCAGGATCCGCTGACCTATATTGTGCTCCTGCTTCTTCCGCTTGCATGGTTTTTTATGTACCGGACAAAATACGGGCTGAACCTCAGGGCTGTAGGAGAAAACCCGCAGACTGCAGACGCGATGGGAATCAATGTAACCCGAACAAGGTATATATACACGGTATTCGGAGGTGTGATGGCCGGTATAGGCGGAGCCCATCTGTCGCTTGCATACACGCCGGGATGGACTGAAAATATCACCGGTGGACGGGGCTGGATTGTAATCGCTCTTGTAATATTTTCCCTTTGGAACCCCTCGCGTGCCATATGGGGAGCAATCCTGTTCGGCGGAATAAATGCAGTACAATTCAGGCTTCAGGCTTCCGGTGCCCAAATTCCTGCACCGATTCTGAATATGCTGCCTTACCTTGTAACGATTGCTGTTCTGATTGTCATAACGGTATGGGAAAACAGAAAACGCACAACAGGAGCACCGGCAGCACTCGGCGTTCCCTACCAGCGTGAAGAAAAATGAAATCAGGACTCAGTCTTCTGTAAAGAAACCCCTGTAAACAGCAATAAGCCGGCTCCTGTTATGGATGCCGGTTTTTTTATAAATATTATTCAGATGGCTTTTTACCGTAGCGTCGGAGATATTCATAAAATCGGACAGCTCTCCATTCGTCAGTTTTCCATGCAGACATAGAGCAGCCATCACCTCGTACTCTTTTTTCGTGAATTCCACCCCGCCGTTTTCAGTGTGAGACATTCTTTTTCGGAATTCCTCATCGAACGGAAGATTTTTTCTGGCTTCTCCCAGCTCCGCAGCCATTCGTCCGAATCTTCTGTTCAGTATGGATAAAAAATCCCTGTACACAATATAAATCATCAGATATACGAACAGAACAAACATAAGGCGATCAGCCGCGTAGAAAAAACCGGATCCGCTGCTGTAGGAATACAAGAGTATCAGCAGACAGTTGAACAGGGCTGTAAAATACAGCAGAACCGGTTTAAGAAGTGAATATCGGTATGCAATCGTGATTCCGAGCAGAAAAAGGACCATAGAACCAATCTCGCCGGTATGAAACAGTTCAACCGTTCCGACAAGGTAAAACAGAACTATCTGGAACAATTTTGAATAGAACCGCAGGCCGGCCCTTCGTTTTGAAAAAACTGTGATTAGAATTACAGCAAGACCGGCAAGAAAATACACAATATCGGCGGCTGCAGGAACAGGATGAACAGTACCGCCCGACAGCCTGTTCAGCAGGTGACCGAGAGCACCGGCCAGGCTGCAGAGAATACCGTTCAGGATTCCTGCCCTGTAAAAAAATTTGTTCATTTCACAGTCTAAAACCCAAGTGCTTCTCCGACCAGGAAGACTTTGATCCTGCCGGCAGGGGCTGATCTCCTTGTTATAACGGTATGACTGCAGATACAATCATCTGACTGGCAGTCCGAACAGATTCCGGTTGCAGCGCATGGAGTATTCCGCTCCAGCCTGACCGCATTCAGCGGAGCTGCTTCATTTCTTGCTCGGGACAGGGCTTCCTGCCGGGTTTCAGCCACCTTGTTCATACCGGCCAGTACGATGATGTTCCGCGGACCGTAGATCAGGGCGGCAAGGCGGTTGCCCCTTCCGTCTATATTCACAAGCTCTCCGTCCATGCTTATCGCATTGGAACTCATAATATAGTAATCACAGCTGAGCGCCTTATGATAGATATCGTATATTTCCTCCGGGGTTTCCGCGGAATCCCTGTCGAAAACCGCGCAGCTGCCGTTTTTTAGAGCTTCCTTCAGCCCGGTCTCATCAATAGTTACCGACCCGCCCCAGCTTACGGACGAACCCTCCGGGATCTGCTCGAGTAGGGCTTTTACTGCCTCTGCAGATGTCTCAAAGTATGCGGCAGTCATTTGGCGCTTGTGCATTGCCTTGATCAGTTTTTCCGCACGGTTTTTATAGTGTTGTTTTCTAATGTCCATGGAATTTATTCTATCATATTTTTATTTAATTATGATATATTGATTTAATAGAGAAGGTTTATGAATACCCCGAACGACATTCTTGACGAAACGGTGCGCATCTGCACTTCCCTTTCACGCGAGAACTCACTCAATACGATGGTTTCAATCCTTGTGGAGCAGTGCCTCGATATCAGCCGCTCCGAACTTGCAGGGCTTTATTTTTACCCTGAAAGCGGCGGCACCCCGAGGCTGGTTTACAAAAGGGGCTGGTACCAGCTTCCGGATCGGCTTAAAAAGGATTCGGATCTGATCAGTTTTGCGGAAGACTGCGGGGAGGCAATTGTTCTGCTGGAAAGAAAAGAGTCCCCGTTTTCCGGTGTTCTTCTTGATCCGAAAATGAACAGCGGGATTATCCTTCCGCTCAATGTGCCGACAGAGAGGCTCGGGTACCTGATCCTTAATTCGGACAGGGAAAATTTTTATACCGGCGACCGCTTCAGGTTCCTTGAATCTGTATCCAAATTTGCGGGCGGACTGCTACACAATTCAGTAATGTACAGCCAGCTTAAAGACTACGTCCGTAAAATTGAGGCGATGGAGAGATACCAGAAAAACATCTTCTCATCCATGTCCGATTTTCTTATTACAGTCAACTCAACCGGCAGGATACAGTATTTCAATGCTGCCGCGGAACGAAAACTCGCTCTGACTGAGGAGGCGGTAGGTCATGATTTTGAAGAGGTGTTCGGAAAGATTCTGACACCCAAGGTTCTGAAAACAATCTCTAAATCTGAACTTTCAGGTGAATCTGTTCTGGGCATCGAAGGAATACTTAAGATACCTTCAGACAATATTGATTATTCGCTTAACATAAACCCTCTTCTGGGCAAGAGGGGCAGACATGAAGGACTGACCCTGATTTTCAAGGATCAAAGCGCCGAGAAAGAAATGAAGGCGAAGATGAGTGTCGCTATTGAAGAACGAAGGCTGATCAAGGACATGTTCTCGAGATACCTTTCGAACGATATAATCAATCACCTGATGGAGAGCCCTGAGCTTGTCAATCCCGGCGGTTCCAAAAAAACTGCGACAGTCTTTTTTGCGGACATCAGGGGATACACCGCTTTTTCTGAAACCCAGGAGCCCGAAAATATAATCGAAATACTGAACGAATATTTCAGGGAAGCTGTTGAAATCGTCATAGATTACGGCGGCTATATCGATAAATTCATCGGGGACTGCATAATGGCGGCCTGGGGTGTGCCGCTGTCGAATGACGAAGAAGACGCAAAAAAAGCGGTCGGATGCGCGGTTGAAATCCAGCGGCTTGTCGCATCAAAGGAGCGCAAGTTTTTCCGGGGCAAGGCTGAATCACTGAAAATCGGCATAGGCATGCATTCGGGACCGCTTGTAGCCGGAAACCTCGGAAGCAGCAGGAGGATGGATTATTCGATAATCGGCGACACAGTCAACCTTGCCGCAAGGCTTGAAGGCGTTGCCGGGCCGAACGAAATAATAATCACCGGAAACACCCGCAGCATGCTCGGAGACAGCTTCAACCTGGAAAAACGAAAGCCGGTCATGGTCAAGGGAAAAAAAGAACCAATAGAGATCTATAATGTAGCCGTCTAATGCAGCTCTCCGGCTGTGTTCGGCATTGGAGGACAGGAATGGAAATATATCCCGGTTTCAGTATGCCTCTCTGGAGCATAATTACAATAATTTCAGCCGTTGCAGCCCTGCTTGTTTTTTTAATTATCAGGGTATATCTGAATTATGCCTTTTTAAAAAAATGCGACAGGGCTTTGAACGATACCGAGTCCATGACGGAACTCAGGGCGATGCCGTCCGACAGGCTGCTGAGGCGTTCGCGCCTGATAGAGAAAGCAGCGGAAAGAAACGGAATTGAGCTTATATCTGCCGTCGGACTTGATGTTATTTGGGAAAAGCAGTTTTTAGTCTACAGAAAGACAAAGTACCTTAGGAAATTTGTTAAATATTTTCAGGAGAAGGGACTCTTCTTCTGTATTTTAGGCGGAAAAAACAAACCGGCAGTCGAGAAAATATTCGTTAAGACACTCAGCCAGAGCAGCGATCCGAACCTGCTGAAGAAGATCGCGACAGCCTGCGCAGGAACTGATTTCGACGGAGAATACGCCTCCGGAATAACGGGCGACAGGTTTCAGGAACTTACAGAGCTGACCGGGGATTCAGAATGGCCGGTACGGTTCTTTGCCGTCAAACTTCTGCTTTATATCGATGATCAGAGAGCCGAGCGGATAATCTGGGATGCATTCAGGGATCCGTCGGCTGTAATCCGCAGAGCCGCGGCAGCTGAATTCAAACCGGACGACACATCGCGGCTGAGCGCCAGGCTGAAGGGACTTTTACTCGATGACCCTGCCTACCGCGTACGAAAAGCCGCCAGGATTCGGCTCGACTCCGATTTTCCCGAATACTACCGAATACAGGCTGACAGCCTGACAAAGCCCCAGACAATACATGTCCTCGGCCTGCTTCACGAAGGGTCAGACGAAGACGAAAATACTGCGATCGAATTTCTGCAGTCCGAAGATCTGGAAATCCGGCTTCAGGCGGCTCTTCACCTGCAGCAGCAGGGAAGCCTTGTCAGGCTTTTTGCGGGGGTCCCCGCCGGCGACAAGGCGGAGTATGAGCGGGTAAGGAACCTGCTCAAAAAAGCCTGCGAGGTTAACTGCACTGAATTCCTGAAAGAGCTTGAAAATACTGTAAACCCGGCCGCCGTTCAGCTGTCGGCTGAACTTCTGAAAAAAAACGGAAACCGCTCCTTCATAGACAAACTAGCAGAGAAGGTCTTCACGGACAGCTTCAGGGAAAGCAGCCGCGAACATTACCTTGAAATATACAGGGAAGCGGTTGAATGCATATCACTCAGGGGTACAGACAGAGCTCTTGAGCTGCTGAACAGGGAACTTAAAAACAGGCACGGCGATATGGAACTCGCAGCTGTCATTCTGCCGATGCTTCCGGTCCGCGGTGATTCAGTCTTTATTCCGACGCTGATCTCACTGCTGAAAAGTGAAAGCTTCGCCGATGCGGCCTTACTGCGTTCAACGATCGAACGCTTCCCCGCTTCCATGTATATCGCCGATCTGATAGCAATACTGCGCAGCAGTCCGGAACAGTATTCACTTGCTGTACGGAAAGAGGCATTCAAGGTTCTCGGAGAACTCAAACTGCCGTGCTGTCTTCAGATGATTCTTGAACACCTGAAACTGCTGAGCAGTTCGGAACAGAAGGAATTTGCGGCGATTCTGACCAGCTTCGATGAAGAAAAATTCTCTGAGAGGGTTGAAGGACTGCTTGAAAGCTGTGATTCCGAAACGAAATGCGCAGTCATGAGCGCACTTCCCGTCACCGGGCTTAAAAAATTCGTGAAGGTAATCAAGGATTCCGCAAAAGACCCCGACCCGGATGTCAGGATTGCAGGAATCTGGGCCCTTGCAGGCTACGGCGAAACCAAGCTGATCAGCCAGATGACGGACATGCTCAGAGATCCGGTCGAGCGGGTCCGGCGCGAAACCGCCTCTGTAATCGCAGAATACGGAACCCCGTCGGCCATGGAAGAACTCAAGGCCGTACTATCCGATGAAAATGAAGTGCTCCCGGTTAAATCCGCTGCTGTTTACGGCTTTGGAAAATCAGGCCGCACCGAGTCGATCAACATACTGGTTGATTTCATGGAGGACCCTGAACTGCGCCCGCTGATCATCAAGGCTCTGTCCGGAAAAACCGCCAAGGGTGAAATCAGGCTGATGGTGGAACTGTTCAAGGACGCTGCCCCGCAGCTGCGTGAATATATTGCGGAAGCCTTCAAGGGCATGGGAGAATCTTCGGAGTCCGCTATAATCGAGCTTTTAAGCGAAGAGATTGCATCTTTAAGAGATATCCTTTCCGAAATCCTGCTGAAAACCGGCTATGTGGAATCAACGGTCCGTAAACTCAGGCACCGGATGCCGGAAAAAAGAAAAGAGGCGGCAGCGACGCTCGCGCTCATGCAGACAAAAGAGGCGTTTAAGGGTATGGTGCTTGCGGCGAGGGATCCCGATTCCGATGTCCGGGTGGAAGTATTGAAAGCACTCGAAAAACTGAACACCCCTGACGGGGAACCTATACTCAGTGCGCTGAAGGAAGACCCGGACAAGCGCGTCAGGAAATATACCCTCTGGGCGCTTGAAAGACTGCAGGCCAAAAATACAGAGGCAGGTTAATATCCTGACTCACTCACATAGTATCGAATAGATTTCATCAGACGATTCGGCATCAAGCAGCCGCTGCCTCTCGAAAGGGTCACGCAGCAGGCTGCTGATTTCGGACAAAAACTGTATATGCTGCTCGGCCCCGTGCACAGGGGACACCGTTAAAACAAAAATCCTGCCGGGGCTGCCGTCAAACGAATCGAAATCCACACCGTCTTTTTTTATTCCGAGGCAGCCCACAAGCTCTTCGACGGCATCGCTCTTTCCATGGGGAATGGCAACGCCGTTTTCCATACCCGTGGACATTTTGAGTTCGCGATCCATCACGGCAGCCTTGATTTTGTCGCGATCCGAGACTTTTCCCCCGGCAATAAGAAGCCCGATAAGCGAATTGATTACTTCATCCTTGGTTTCTCCGCTGAGATCGACCGAAATCATATCTCTGGTCAGAATTTTATTAAGCTCCATATTTTTCAGAATAATTGGACAAATGTTTATTGTCAACAAAATTACCTTTATTTCAAGGCAGACGCCGGCAAATGGACTCCGGCTGTTTATTACTCAGCTTCATCAGAGAGCAGATCCGCAATATTATAAAATTCTTCCATGCAGATAATAAACGCATCCACTACATCCGGATCAAAATGGCTGCCTTTTTCTTTCAGAATCAGGTCGGCCGCTTCCTGATGCGTAAGAGCTGTTTTATAGGGACGTTCATTTATCAGCGCGTCATACACATCGGCAAGCGCTACAATTCTGGCGGACAGAGGGATAGCATCACCCTTCAGCCCTTCGGGGTAGCCCGAACCGTCCCACCTTTCGTGGTGATATGAAGCTACCTCTTTGCCTATGGTCAGAAAGGACTTGTACCCGAGGTTTTTATCGATGACTGTAAGAGCATCACCGCCCATCGATGAATGGTTTTTCATCACATCAAATTCTGCAACCGTCAGCTTGCCGGCCTTAAGCAGGATTGAATCTTCAATACCGACTTTTCCAATATCATGAAGAATAGAAGACATCGACAGGTCTTCAATATATTCATCTGTAATATAATTCTCATACTTAGGCAGGCGCTTAAGCGTTCCGGCGAGGATCCTGGTGTACTGCTTGATCCGTTCGAGATGTTCGCCCGTACAGTGGTCCCGGAATTCAGTCAGCTTTGCGAACCCCATTATTGCCGCCGCTTGCGTCTCTTTTATCTGGTAGATTGACTCTTCAAGCTGTTTTTCAAGCCGCACCCTTGCGGTAAGATCCTTTTCAAGCACAAAAAGCGCGAACATGCCTTCACCGCTCAAATCAACAATGTAGTATGTTACATATGTATAAAGCTGTTCGCCGTCTTTTGTCCTGCGGGGAACGCCTATTTCAATGTGCTTGCCCCCGCTGGATTCAGCGGTTTTAATAAGTTCGGTTATATTCGGCCGGTTCTTTCCTGCAGAAAAATATTCATCATAGGGAACCCCAAGAAGTTCTTCTCGCGACCAGCCGTACATCGCTTCGGCCGAGCTGTTCATATTAACGACATTCCCCACTTCATCGACTATTACAATCGACGACGCAAAATTCTCAAACAGCCTGTTGTAATTTGTCTGACTCGCTTCGAGCTGGGCTTTCAGAAGCGACTCACGCGACAGATCCTGAAAGTGTGCAGTAAAACCGGTGAGTTCAAATTTCTTATCAAAATGGGGCCATATTGTTTCATAAAAACGGATCTGCCTGCCGTCTTTGGTGCACAGAGAAACACACTGGTTCAGCTGCTTTTTCGACATAACCAGCTCTCTGAGCCTGTACTTGAAAGCATCATCCTCGGCATAAAATACGGCGGCATCCAGGTCTTTACAGCTCCAGCCTAAAAGGCGCTCTACAGCCGGGTTAACGGCTACTACGCTGCCGTTCAGCTCAAACGACACCACCGGATCCGCAAGGTTATAATAAAGATGCTTTGATACGTCGCCGGCCCAGGGTGCAAGAACGGTTTCCTCGTACGGCTCTATATTAACAAACAGATCCTCGAGGTTTTCACCCTGACGAATATACGAATACTTTACCCGACGGGTATTGCCGTCGGATGTTTTGATTTCCGCAGTATGCTCAAGTGCGCTGCCGTTGTTAAAACTGAAGGCATCCAGAAAAAGTTTCTGGTTTTCAAGAATCTCTTCTATAGTCCAGCCGGTCAGCTCTGTACATTTCTCGTTGACAAATTTTATTCTGCCGGCAGAGTTTACCAGAAAAAGCCCCTCGGATGAGTTCTCAAATATTTTCAGATAGAAGTTCCAGTTATCAGTCATTCAGCTCAATTTCCAGTCGGGCCTCTGCTGCCGCATAAGCCTGTATTGTTAACAGTTTGTTTCGAGTTTATTAACCCTCTCAGTCAGCTTTGCATTCTGCTCATTTGACCGCGCCAGCCGCCTGGCAAGAAGCCTTGAGAGGAAGATGCCGTAATACGGATAATCCCTGACAAGGGTGACAAATGCTTTTCTGCTGATCTTGATCAGCTTACCGTTATCTGCAGCCTTAATCGTTCCGTTCCGCTGGTTACTCAGCAGAAACGACATTTCTCCCATGAATATATCATTCTGGCTGAGTTCGCCTACTCTCTTTCGCCGGTGGTATACATAATATTTTCCGGACACGATGTAATAGAGATAGTCGCTTGCCTCCCCTTCCCTGAAAATAATATCGTTGCGTTTGACCTGAAGGATTTCTTCCTTCCGGAACCTGATCGGAAAGGGCTGCTGTTCCTGCTCTTCATGTTCAATCGTTATTGTGACCTGGTTTCCTGTTTTGTTATACGAGATCTCTTTTGACAGCTGCCTGGCCATCCGGATTCCCCTGCCGTGCAGTGAGTAGTCATCCTGGTTGCGCAGCTTTTCCTGAAGCGCTTCGACATCAAAACCTTCACCTTCGTCCCTGATTATATACTTTGTGTGGTCCGCCCTTGTTTCCCATTCCAAACGCACCATTTTCTGGGCGATCCTTTTGATTCTGCATTTTTCGGCTACAAGCTCGACTACGCTGCCGCCGTTTAGCATGAAGTCTGTTTTCTCATCATAGCTTACACCGCAGTTTCCGTGTTCGATTCCGTTCACAATCAGCTCGGCAAGGACAAGCTGAAGGTGCATTTTTTTATCGGAACTGATATTCCCTGACTGGGCAAGACTCGTAGCGGCAATACCGGCATAGATTGGAACAGCAAGAATATCGTTGGGGATCATGAAGGAACCGGAGGAACTTTCCATAATCTTGGAAGCGAAGCCGCGCTGAAAAATAACCTGGTAGTTGTCACGGATTATTTCAACGCTCTTCATCAGGTGCGATCTTATCCGGTAGCTGTTCAGCAGGGTAAGAATATTTACCTTCTTGAGCTTCTCGAGCAGTTCATCCTCGTCAACGTCTCCCTGATCATACAAGCCGATTATTCCGAAATAATGCAGCCATGCGTCCTCTTCAAGTCTTTTAATAAGCGATTCCAGCGGAATTACCGGATCTGAAAAATTTATTACAACAATCTCGGGAAGTTCATAATTAATAAATTCGTATATTTCATCTTCATTTGTAATAAATACCAGCTTATAGGATTTTGATTCCCATAGCTCATAGGCTTCATTTATTGTTTGATTCAGCTTTTTGTCCGAGCTGATAATTCCAAGCACTTTCATTGATCGACTCCAAATTCATATATCTTTTTATCAATAAAAACATCTACAATATCTCTATCGAGATGGTTATTTTCAGCATCTTCAAGAAGAATTTTTAATGCAGTCTGAGCAGACAGCGCTTTTTTATACGGTCTGTCATTTGCGGTCAAAGCGTCATAGATATCCGCTACCGCCATAATTCTGGTTGTAAGCCGAATATCATCCGCCGAAATGCCGTCAGGGTAGCCGGTGCCGTCCATCCGCTCGTGGTGCCCGCGCGCGATCGTCGGAAGCTGTTTCAGGCTGCTCGTCCAGGGAATATTCTGCAGAAAGTCGGTTGAATGTTCAACATGCGATTCGATTTCCTTTCGTTCCTTCTGAGTAAGGCTGCCCCTTTTTATATTTAAAAGCTCATATTCTTCTGCTGTAAGCCAGGGAGCCTGCCGTCCCTCCGGATCGGTATAAGTTTTTTCACTGTATATTTTCAGCACATCTGCAAAATTCTCAGTCTTAATACTGGGTTCATTCAGTGAAATTATGCTTTCGAGGGCCTTATCAAGTTCCGCTGCTTCATCCTTAAACCTGCGTTCATCCCTGTGCGCAACGTAATCGAGCTCGATGCATTTTCTGATGTACCCGAACCGCATTTTTATAATATCGAGATCTTTAGGGTAGAGTTTCTTCGCCTTGACGAGGACCGCCTCGCGGACACCTACTTTTCCGAAATCATGCAGAAGCCCGGCATACCGAAGTTCCTTTAGCTGATCTTCCGAGAAATTCACGCCTGCAAATTTGCCTTCGGTTATTCCGTTTATAGCCTTAGCAGTCTCAACGGAGTAGATTGCAACCCTGCTTGAATGACCGCTGGTTGTAGGGTCCCGCGATTCAATCGCCTTTACCGAAGCAGCTACAAAACCTTCGAACAGGGTCTCAATTTCGTTGTATAGAATATTGTTCTCAAGCGATACCGCAGCCTGGGAAGCAAGCGACAGTACAATTTGTTCATCTTCACTGTCGAACGGCTCTACATAACTCTCAACATCTCCAGCGGTATTCAGTTTTTTAGTGAAACACCTCTTGCGATTAATCAGCTGAACTACGCCGATGATATTCTCGAGGTGGTCTATCATCGGAACAGTAAGGATGCTGCAGCTCCGGTAGCCTGTGTCTATATCGTAACTGTTGTTAAAACTGTATGGTTTTGCATCGGGAATCGCGTAGGCATCGGGGATATTCAGAACTTCCGACGTTGTGGCTACGTAGCCTGCAATCGACTTTTTGTTCAGCGGCATCCTGAATTCGGTAAAATCGCTCGGGTTGGAATCATTATGTGAAATCTTGAAAAGAAGGTTCTTTTCTTCAGAGCCGTCGATATTCTCAAGAAGATACAGACTGCCGGCATCGGCCCGCGTGATCTGTCTTATTTTAAAGAGGATGTCGTCCAGAAGCTTATCGTTTTCCCTCTCTGCCGACAGGGCAATACCAATCGAAAGGAGCTCGCGGTTCAGGCTGACCGCCTTCTCATATTCGATACTCCTTAGACGGTTTCTTTTGTAGCTTTCTATACAATGTTCGAAAGCATCCGGCTGATCGGATTTTACGTACTCAATGACAAGCTCGTCGGCCCCGGACTGATCCTGCTTCAAGTCGGTGTAAACCACTACTATCGAATCCGGCCCTGCCCCCCTGGCTGCAAGCAGGTCCCTGTTCTTTTTATAAAAACCAAAATCACAGATGATGAGATAAAGAGCACCGCAATCTTCAGCGCTGAAGCCTTCGGCGGATTCGATAGTCTTTATATCATTTGAACCGCTGCCGGCTGAGAATAATTGCTCCGGTACACCCGGTGTCCTATAAAGGAGCATCCTTTCCATCTGATATTGTGAACAACCTCTGCTTTAATTCAGCCGTAAAAGCTGATATTTTTGCCGGGGAATTCAAGCCGTCCTCAACCTCGATCGAAATGAGTACCTCACCGCTATCGCTGTCGACTACTGAAAACAAAACACCCCTATCCTGTTTATCGGCAGCTGCGAGTCTATATCTGTAATCATAATCATCAATATTTTTTGAAATATCGAAACCAGATCGCCTCAGATTCATCTTAAGCAAAAACCCGGGTTTAAAATCCAGCTCGAGCGGAAAGCGCAGACCCTCACGGACGAAGGCCCCCGGATTAATTCTGTACAGCCGGGCAGCGAAATCTGCAGCTGCAGCAGGCTGCTTCCTGCTGTTAAGTCTGATCAGTTCCGTCAGCGCTTCAGAAATCTGAAGCCGTTCCCAGACCGGATCCAGTTGTTCGATCGCCTGCAGCAGAAGCGAAGAATCACGCTCCAGCCTTCCGCGCTCAAGAAGATACGACCCCTTCGATTCAGGAGCAACCTCTGTCTCAAACTGTTCAGACCTTAAAAGATACCTGCCGGCGGCATGCTCATAGTCTTCATTGGCTATATAAAAAGCCCAGGCTGCATCAAGTAGGTTTCCGTGCAATTCATTCGACCGGCCGACATTATAGGAAGCTCCCCGGTACCTGCGTTCATGATACCAGCCCAGACATTTGTACCGGATCATTTTCAATACCGAGCTGAACCTGCCGAAACCGGAAGCCGGGCTGAAACGTTCCCTCCTTGTCATTCCTTCGTAAATGTCCATTAAAAGCCGGTCGGTCTCCATTCTGTGCCGGTCCGGGTCCACCCCGAAATAATACATCCAGGAATCATCACCGTGTTTCAGTACTTCCTGTATATGCGCCAGGGCTTCATCCAGAAGCCCGAATGTCAGGTATAGATCAGCCTGTCCCATAAGCGCGAGGGGTGTCGGATCAATTGTATAAGCCTGCTCAAAATTCATGAACGCGGTATCAAAATCCATCCTTCCGAGGAAGATTTCGGCCCTCGAAATATAGCCTGGAGCCCGCTCACCCGTCTCAATCGATTTATCTGTATATTCAAGAGCCTTGTCGAAGTTGTAGAAACCGTGCTCAAGAAGCGACAGGTTGTAATATGATACCGATGCGAAATAATTCCAGCCCTTCTCAACTGCCATATTTATGGACTGAAGATAGTATTTTTCGGCATTCGCGTAGTCATACATCCCTGAATAAACCGTTCCAAGAGTCATGAAGAGAATCGGGGAATCACTGTAAATACTGACGGCTCCAAGCAGCAGTTCCTCGGCTTTTGAAAGCCTGAATGTTTTGAAATACATCCAGCCGAGGTCAGCGAGCGCATCATAGTGGTCCGGAACAATCCCGAGAAGTGACTCAAGCGTCTTTATTGACTGTTCATCCAGGTTCAGCAGTCCTTCGGCGACAGATTTCTGGTAGAGAATATCAGGATTACCGGCATCGAGCGCCAGGGCTTTTTCATACTGATCCAGGGCAAGGTTGTAAAGTTCACGGTCAGCATACAGATCTCCCTCAGCCATGTGCAGTTCCCAGCTGTCCGGGAAAAGCGAGATCCCTTCTTTCAGCAGCTTCAGCGCAGCTTCATAATTTTCAGCATCCTGTTCACGGCCGGCCAGATCGAGGTAGGTTCCGGCATCGTAGGACCGAGCCTGTTCGCCGGCTTCATCCACGGACTGGGCTCCCGCCGGGCGCGGTGACAGCATCAGCATCAGGCTGAAAACCAATATCACTGCCCCCAAGGGGACCTTTTTCATCCGGAACCTTAAAAACGGAAAAAGGACTGCCGACAGCCTTTTAGTCACCGGCAGCTTCCTGTAACCGGCCTTGAAAGTGATGCAGACCTTAAAAGCCTCAGCCCTGGACCGGGCATCCATTCCCGCCGCGAAAACACTCTGAAGGTAGACTTCTGCTACCCGTAAAAAGCCTTCGCAGAAGTACTTTTCCGCCCTTTCAGCATGCTCAAGCACCGATTCGCCCCTTCGGCGTCCGCATCCGAAAACCCCGGAAAGCCTCCGGCTTTTTCGATAACAGGCGGAAATCCTTGACTCAAAGCTTCCAATCCGCAGCCTGATAATTTCACGCAGATGAAAACCTGCAATATATAGCAGGTAAACCGCAAGAATTACCAGGCCCGGCTTCAGCCGAAAAAATCGAAAAACAGACCGAAGTGCAGAACCAATCAGGCTTTTTCCCGATGTAACATCGTCCCGAAGCCCGGCTGTTTCAACCGTGTAGTCATTCGCGAATATTTCCTCTACAAGCGAGGAGTATTCACTGCTGTCGAGTGTTCCGAACTCAAGCTCTTCGCCGGGCGCAAGCCGGTCGGTGGTCGGATCGAACTCAATCCAGCCGTACCCTTCGAACGGGACCTCTACCCAGGCATGCGCCATGTCTTCCCTTACAGGATACACATTCAGTATGCCGCTCTGCGGGTCAATAAAAAACCCTGCAGCTACCCTCGCCGGAATTCCGATACTCCTGCACATCAGCGCCATCGAGAAAGCAAAATATGAACAGTAGCCCTTCTTTGTCTCGAAAAGAAAATGGTGCAGCTGGTTGCCGTCGGAAGCCACTCCCGGTTTCAGAGAATAATAATAGCGGTCATGCAGATAGAACATGATAGCGACGACCTTATCGTAGGACATCTCGAGCCCTTCGGTTACTTCTTCCGCCAGCTTCCTGATCTCTTCGTCCCCCCCGTATTCCGTATAGAAGTTTTTCAGCTCCGGAGACATACTCAGGATCGGGGTTTCAGGAAGCTCCCAAGAAGGCTGTTCGACAGTCATTGAAACAACCCGGTAGTTCCTCAGAAAGGAAGAACCATGCCAATTCGTAAGCGGGCTGACGCTTACGGGATAATTCATCGCAATCAGCGATGAAGGATCAAAATTAACGATAAAATATTCCTGTTCCGATTCTATGCGCTTCTCATAGCTTTCCGTCCTCAGGGTAACCTGTGCGGCAGGCACAGTCAGAGGCTGTTCGGCCTCGCCGGGCCCCCGCTCAACAAAGAAGCCGCGTTCAGGCTTGTAGCCGGAAAGGTAGAACCGGCGCAGATATACAGAATTCAGGTAGCCGGTATTCCGCAGCAGCAGAACAAGATCGTTGTCCATACTGATTTCGGTCTCCAGCCTGACGTAGTCGGAAAAATCAAACCTGAAAAGTGTCGGCTGCATCAGTCCGCCGCCGTCTTTGGAAGCCCCCTCGGAGTAGGCCCCGAAGATGATAAAAACAGTCAGAAGGAACAGCGGAACAACCGCCGCAAGAAACGAAAGCAGCCCTGTCTTTTTCCTGTCTGCCGAAAAACAGAAAAGCAGGATGCTTACCTGAACCAGAAAGAACAGAATACTGAAAATTGTCAGTATTCCTGGGTGCGGAAATACGGTCAGATTGTAATGCGCCTGGTTCCACAGCAGCAGGCAGAAGATCCCGGAATTGATTATCATTTCCGCCGGAATAAATCCGGGGCGGCGGGCCGACATGAAAAAAATGAAGCAGAGGTATACTGCCGCCGGGAAGACAGGAAAAAATCCCGAATCAAAACTGAAAAAGAAAAAATCCAGAACAGTGCTGTCGACTGCTCCGCTGACTGCGCGGACAACAAGGAACATAACAGCTCGGACCAGAATAAATGCAGCAGCGAACATAACTACCGCTGCAGGTGCCCTGAGCCTTAATCTTTCAAAAACCAGCCCGGCTGCGACTGCTGCCGCCGATGCCGCCGCGGCAAACCCCGCAGACAAAATGTCCGACAGGTGGCTGTACAGCAGAAACACAAGCATAGCCGACGAAAGAATTCTGAGCAGCAGTTGAACAGGACTCTTATATCTTGTAGACACCGGCAGCCCCCTTCAGTGTTTTAAGTTCCGATACAAGCCTGTCCGAATCGACCATAACCCTTCTTCCTTCCACAGATTCCCCGGATTGGCCGCTAAACAGCATCCGGACAGGTACAGACTTCTTCCGGGGCCGGGGCTCTTCGGGAGGCACAGGTATTATCACATTGACGGATATCCCCTCGGCATAGGCAGTTTCACATACGGCAGCGGCATTTTTTGAAAACGGAGTGGTAATCAGGATACAGCTTCTGTCGCCGCGCCTTGAAAAAACCGACCTTGGAATTGTTTCATTGTTCCACCACAAACCGGCGAGAAAAAGTCGATCACCGGCGCCGGCGGCGGGTCCCGGTGGAACAAATACACCGGTATTAATACCCGCAACGGAAAGCTCGTCAAAAATCCCGGCGGCAGCCGAGGCAAAATAATCAAGGTAGATATCATCTTTACCGTCCGGTTTACCCGCGATGACGTTCCGCGACAGATCAATAATAACAAGCAGACTCGACTGCGGTTCAGGTTTTTCTTCGCCTATTCTTATAAACAGCTCGCCTGAATGCGCGAAGGTTTTCCAGTTTATCCTGCGTACGTCGTCGCCGGGAAAGTACTGCCTGCTTTCGAGCAGCTCGTCATTGCGCTTCTTTTTCAGCAGTCGGCTCAGATCATCACCGCCGGTATTCGCTGTATCGGGCACCGCAGTATTGTTATCGGACCGGGGAAGAACAGTCAGGAATTCATCTTCGCCTATCGAAAAGATGTAGCGAAACAGGCCCGCTGCATCACCGGTTATGATCGTTATTCCGCTGCTGCAGAACTTCCCATACTGCAGAGCCTTAACACTGAGGCTTCCGTTCTTCCGGCCTGAACTGTATTCGGAAACCGCGCTGGCTGTTCTTCCGTTCCATCTGAAAAAAGCGGCTGTGTCGGCTGTGCATCCCGGAAGAAGGGGGAACCCCCGGTTAAGTTCGAACAGTATTTCCGTTTCAGCCGGAACCGTCACGGATTCTTCCGGTACCCGTATCTTAACTGAAATGATTCTTGATCGTGCTACTTGATACTGGATGAAAGAAATAATCAGCGCATAAAGAAAGACTAAGGCAAAGCCGGCGCCTAGAAGCAGAACACCGAGTTCATCCCGGAGTATTCCCGTAAGCAGAAGAACTGCCGGGGTAAAAAAAAAGCTGTACCGGTCCTAGTAATCGATTTTATCAAGGTTTTCAAGTACGAGCTCCCTTACAAGTTCCGCCGCCCCGTTCTTTCTTCCGGTCATTATCATCCGGTGAGCAAGGACAGGGACACAGAGATCAATTATATCCTGATCAATGACATAGTTTCGGCCGCGCATCATGGCATAGGTCTTCGCTGTTTTAATAAGCATCAGCGGTCCCCGCGGTGATACTCCCGCGTCGACATTTCTGAGGTCCCTTGTCGCGGCAGCCGCCGAAATTACAGCCCTGATTAATCTTTCGTCACAGTACACGGTTTCCGAAGCCCGGCGGGCGTCAAGAATTTCTTCCGACGTACAGACCGGAGTCAGAACGGGTACAACCCTCACCGACGGGTCTTCTGTTACAATCAGGTATTCAGAGTCGCTGTCCGGGTAGCCTATCGACAGCCGCATCATAAACCTGTCGAGCTGCGCAATCGGAAGGGTATAAGTGCCCTCGACCTCTACCGGGTTCTGCGTCGCGATTACAAAAAAGAAATCACCGAGCCTGCGTGAAGTCCCGCCGACTGTCACCTGGCTCTCAGCCATTACCTCAAGAAGGGCCGACTGAACCTTGGGTGTCGTTCTGTTTATCTCATCAGCCAGAACTATGGACGCAAAGACCGGACCCGGGTTAAACCTGAACTCACCGCTGTCCGGGTGAAAAACGTCAACGCCTGTAATGTCGTAGGGAAGCAGATCCGGGGTGAACTGGATCCGGCTGAAACCGTGCACCCTGTCTCCGGAGGTATCAATTAAAGCTGCAAGAGTCCGCGCAGCGGTCGTTTTACCGAGTCCCGGCATATCCTCCACCAGCACATGCCCGCCCGAAGCTGTGGCCACGGTAAGGAGTTCCAGAAATTCCTTCTTTCCCTTTATGACCCCTGAAAGTCCCGAGACAAGACTGTTTAGAACTTCAGCTGCCTTTTCTATTCCATCCGATGTACCTGTTGTGAGTTCCGACATGAAACAATTCTATCACGGCTGAGACAGTTTGAAAATAACCGTCCGAATTATCGGTAACATGAATTAATGCGGCAGCGTAATCACAATTAGATCTATCGGCATCAATCTTACCTGAAGTTTTCCATAATCTCTTTAGCCGCAAGAGCTGGGGACCCGCCCCTGCGGCCGCCGGCTGCGGCTTCGATGTCTTTCAGCCGGTCTTCGAGCACCTTCTTTTCTTCAAGATAGAAGATGCCGGTATAAAAGGGGTCTGTCGAGTAGGCTGCAGCGAGAGCCTTCATTTTATCCGCAACAGGATACTCCGCCGGAAGTATGCCGATTCTGTCTTTCAGACTCTCCCACGGCATGGCCCGGAACTGAACGCAGGGTGAATGTATATACACAATCGACATTCCACGGTGCTTTACAGCCGCAGTAATAACTTCTGTCATCTGCCCGATGTTCAGGCTTGTGACCCTCGCAACAAAGGATACTCCGTAGGTTATCAGGATCGGGATCGGTTCCATCGGTTCCTCGGCCGCTCCGTAGGGGGCAGTCGTACTCCTGTGTCCGGCGGGCGTTGTCGGCGAAGTCTGGCCCTTCGTGAGACCGTAGATGCTGTTGTCCATCAAAAGATAGGTTATATCAGGGTTCTTTCTTGCAGCGTGACTGATATGCCCTCCCCCGATGCTGAGCCCGTCGCCGTCCCCTCCGACGGCAAGCACCGTCAGCCCGGGCCGCACAGCCTTGGCACCGACAGCCGTCGGCAGCGCCCTGCCGTGGGTGCCATGCAGTGAGTAAACGTTCAGGTAATGACTCAGGCGGCCGGAGCAGCCTATACCCGAGACAATAATTATTTCCTCAGGCTTCAGTCCTAGCCCGGCGAAGGATTTCTGCAGAGCACTCAGAACGGCATAGTCACCGCAGCCGGGGCACCATACCGGTTTAACAGACTGCTTTTTATAAATTTGTGGTGTTGTCTTCATCTTCGATCTCCGCAACCTTCAGGATCACCCTCAGTATTTCGACTGAGGTTATCGGCATCCCCTCGCATTTACGGATACCGATGGACTTTATTCCGAATTTGGCTTTCAGATAATGAGCGAACTGCCCGGTGAGGTTTTCCTCTACTATAAGAAGATGCTTCAGGCGAAGCAGGAAGAGTGAAATCTGGCGCTCGGGAAGAGGTGAAATAGTGTGTGGATGCAGGTGTCTGATGTAGACGCCCTGTTCTTCAGCCATATACCGTGCCTCTCGGATGGCCCCCTCGGTTGAACCCCATCCGATTACGCCTATTACGGCTTCCGGTCTGCCGTAAAACTCGACAGGGTTCTTTTCGAACTGGTGCGAAATGTATTCGAGTTTTCTGAATCTTTTCCTGCTCATCAGAAGATGATTTTCAGGTGACTGATCAGCGTATCCGCGCTGATCATGTTCCAGGCCTGTTGCCAGGTACTGCCCGCCGGGGGTTCCCGGTATCGACATCGGCGATGTTCCATCTGTTGTGTCGAGATACCTGTGGTAATCCGCAAGCTCATCCTCAGCGGGTTCAAGCCGGTTAACTATCGATATCAGATCGGATTTCGGGATAGTTACATTTTTTCCCGGTTTGCTTCTGTCGACGAATGACAGCTTGTCAAAATCCGGCATCTTAACGGTTGCCTTTCGGTACCCTATAGACTGATCAATGAGAATAATCACCGGAAGCTGGTACCTCTCTGCGAGATTGAAGGCCCTGATTGTCTGGTAGAATGTATCTTCAACAGTTGTAGGTGCCAGGATTATCCTCGGAGAGTCGCCTGCAGCTCCGTAAACCGCGTACTTTAAATCGGACTGTTCTGTTTTGGTCGGAAGGCCTGTACTCGGTCCCGCCCGCTGAACATCCACTATAACCACAGGAACCTCGATCATGGAAGCCAGGCTCAGCTGCTCGGTCATAAGCTGAAGCCCCGGCCCCGAAGTGGGGGTAATAACCTTCTCTCCGGCGAAGGATGCTCCGATAATTGCCGAAACCGCCGCTATCTCATCTTCCATCTGAAGGGCCCTCCCGCCGACGAGCGGAAGCAGCCTGGTAAGCGTTTCGAAGATAGAGGTGGCCGGAGTTATCGGGTAGCCTGCAGTAAACCTGCATCCTGCGGCAATTGCGCCGAGGGCAACAGCCTGGTTGCCGGATATAAGCATGTAATTCTCACCAGCAGGATTCAGATCGGAAAGGCTGAAATCAGCATTTATGTTTATGCCCAAGGCTTCCCGGAACCCTGAATCAAACGCGTTGAGGTTTCTTTCGCAGATTTCCGGCCCCTTCGATTCGTAGCGCTTTCCGGCAAGGGTCCTGAGCTGTTCCCGGTCCGCGCCAAAAAGACGGCACAACGCTCCAAGCGCAACCATGTTTTTTCCCAATGCCCCGCCGGTTGTCTCTTTTGAAATCCGTGTCAGGGGGATAGCTTCCAGAATATAGCCGGAAGCTTCAGCCGCGTCGATGTCCACGGCCTCGGGATCATACAGCAGAACCCCGCCGGGCTTAAGCACCCCGATTGAGTTTTCGTAAGCTTCGCGGTTGAAAACAACAAGGCAGTCTACGCTGCTGCCCATCGAGTAAATCGTAATGTCCCGGAGCCGAATCTGAATCATTGAATACCCGCCGCGCATTTCAGCGGGGTACGTTATAAAAGTAAATACATGGAATTCTGTACGGGCTGCAGCCTGCGCAAAAATCTCACCGCAGCTTACGACCCCGTCTCCTCCCTCACCGGCAATGCGGATGGTAAAATCCAGTCTGGAAGTTTTAACAGGGCGGGGATTTTTCATAGCAGAATACTCCTACCTATTAGGTCTAACACTATTTCATTGATATGTCCAATTTTTTTAAATCAGCCGGTGAAGGCCCGATTTGCAGTCGGTCCGGGACTTCCCTGAATACGAACCCCGCGGCGGAGGCTCAGCCGGAACGGGATTCTCCTGCTTCAACCTCGACTGCACCCCGCAGATAGAAGAGAACACAGCGCGCAGGTTTACCGAAGATTTCTGAGGCAGCCTCTATATAAATCTGCATCTGCCGGTTGTATTCTCCGGGAATGATCCGCCGGTCAGTTTTGAAATCGACTATCTGCACAAAGTCTTCGCTTTCAAAAACCAGATCTATTATTCCATTAATAAAAATCTCTTCACCAGCTTCACGGCTTATCAATGAAAAGGCCAGCTCTGATTCAATTTTTCCGGAAGCTGCAGCTGATTTCCATACCCGGGACTTGAAAAAGCCTTTCGCAAGCTCTACAGCTCCCGAGAAAAGCTGCATCCTGCTGTCTTCCGGAATCCTGCTGAAAAGCCCCTGCATTTCGGCGGCGAATTCCACCGGCTCCGGCGGAACCGCAGTACGATTGTTCTTGATACACCATTCAATAATACCGTGCGTCAGCGTTCCGAAATCCGCCTCAAGCCCCTCTTCGGACAACAGGCTTTCCAGTTTAGGTTCGAGCGGCGGCATATTCACAGACTCGCCTTCACCGGTTAATTCATGAGCCGCGGCCGCATTTAACTCAGTTGCGGAAAATTCATCCTGTCCGAGCATGAACAGTTCAGGTTCGGCCGATCTATACAGTTCCAGGATCGCAGACATATCAGCAAGCGCCCGTTCAAGCCCTCCGTCATTGGTCCATGTCATATTTTCAATCAGTTCAATCGAAACACCCTGCCCGTCAAGCGCAGCTGGGTCAACACCCTCAACCCAGCCGAGAGCAGAAAGGAAGATGTTGAGCATGGACCTCTGCCCGCTCCGGTTCTGCCTGCCGTGGCAGCCTGAGACGACAAGATGGCATTCGGCCCGGGTCAGCGCGACATAGAGAAGTCTTCGGAGTTCGGCTTCTTCACGAAGGCGGGTCTCCTCTTTTCCGCGGCTGTAGAAAAAGTTGCAGCGCTGAGATGAAACATCTTCGCCTTCACCTGAATCAGGAACAAGGTTAAACGAAAGGCCGTCGACTGGAGAGATATAGGCCGGAGCCGACCCCCCGCGATCATTCATTCCTGTGTTTCCTGCATTTGCAATAATTACTATCGGGAATTCCAGCCCCTTGGACTGGTGCACAGGCATCATCTCGACGCCGCCGCCCGAATAACCCAGGACTTTCAGCTCTTCAATCTTTTTATAATCCCCGAGGTTGCTTCTTATGTAATCAAGAAATTCCGCGGTCGAACAGCCCTGTTCATCATACTTCACTGCAAGCTGCCTGAGGTAATCGTAATATTCGAGATAGCCGTGAAGCGAGCTGTCCCGAAGCAGCAGGTAGCGGTACCCGGATTTATACCAAATGTCGTCGATTATCGTCGCGATGGGTTCACGGTCAATCCTCGAATTAATCTCATCATAGAGTTTTTTCGCACGAAGGAATTTGGACCTGTCATCTTCCGTCACACAGCAGGTTTCGTTCTCTTCCGCAAAAACAGCTCTTTCCGAAAGCAGAAACCCGACAACCGAAAAGTCGGAAAGATTAATCAGCGGAGACCGCAGAAAGGCGGCTGAAGCCGTTTTGTCTTCAGGGTAGACGCAGATCTGCAGCAAATTATAGATATCGTTGACTGGAGCTTCCTGAAAAAGGCTTCTGACGCTGTGAACGCTGTACGGAATCCCTTTTGCCCTGAAAACCTTTTCATAGGTTCTCTGGTTTGTTCCTGAGCGGAACAGCATGGCGAAATCTGAAAAGCCGGCCGTCCTCGGCCCCCCGGCATCCGGCAGTTCGAGCTTGCCTACCGAGTTCAGGATGTATTCCGCTATCGCCCTGGCCTCCGATTCTTCCGCAGTCAGTGAATCTTCCGGAAGGTCCGCATCATAAGGCTTGTAAAGCAGCCTTATATCAGGAGCAGCGTGCAGTGCTGCAGGCCTTGATTCCAGGGGTTCGAATACCGCCTGGTAATCTTCATCGCTGTCTCTCATCACCCCTGAAAAGAGGCGGTTAAAAAAATCAATCAGCCCGGGTTCACTGCGGTAATTGCGTTTCAGAGAGAGAGCAGCCCCCCCGGCCCGCTCAATCTCCATACTCAGCTGCTTGAACACGCTGACATCGGCACCGCGGAACCTGTAGATTGACTGTTTTTCATCTCCCACAAAAAACAGCTTCCGGGGGTTCAGCTGATCCGCCGCAGGAATGCCTTCCGATTCGGTTCCGTCCTGTTCGGAAAGCAGGTAAAGCAGTTCTTTCTGCATCCCGTTGTTGTCCTGAAACTCATCAATCATTATATAGCGGAAAAGGCTTTTATAATGCCTGCGCAGTTCATGGTCCCGCCGCAGACCGGACACCGCAATCGTCAGAACGTCCTGAAAGCCGAGTACTCCCGAGGAGCGCTTTCTGCTGAACAGTTCATCCTGAAAAGCCGATGTAAGAGCGAACAGCCCCTCTGTCAGTTCACGGTTTCCGATGGTGCAGACAAGCTCCGATATTATGCCGGAAAACGATTTGAACTCATCAACAAGTTCCTTGAATACAGGCACATCATCATTGGTCACTTTCCCGCCCGGTTTACGGAGCTTTATGCCTGAAAACAAAGAACCTATTTCGGAAACCTTTCCGTCTGAAGCAAGTTCGAGGCAGGAAGAAAGACCCGACAGCATCGCCTGTGCATCGGCGATCGCTTTCGACGCAGCCGGGTCGAGTGAAAAAATTCCCCTGACAACATCATCAATTCCGGCCGCAGCCTTCTTCAATTCGGCCTCGACCGTCTTTTTCTGGCATTCGAAAATGTCGCTGAAATCAGCTGGCCTGCCGATGGACAGGTAGTCTGTTGCGATGAAGACAAAATAATTTCGCCATACATTTTCGAAGCCGTTTATGTAGATAAAATCCTTAAGAAACCGGCTGTCAGAATTCGCAAGAATAAAATCAAGCGAAACATCTTCCGCCAGGGCCCGGACAGCAGTCTCGTCAGTTTTAAAAAACGGGGTAAGCCCGAAATCTGCACAGCAGTCCCGGGCAATCCTGGAACAAAAAGAATCCAGTGTAGAAATAACAGCTTTGTCAAATTCCGCCACAGCCTCAGCCGCCGCAGGGCTGCCGATATTTTCGGTCAGCAGGCTGTAGATCCGTTCGTACATCTCTGCAGCAGCCTTGCGTGTGAAAGTCAGCGTCAGGATCTCGGAAACCGAAGCCTTCCGCTCTTCGATCAGCCGCAGGAACCGCCTCGCCAGAACCGTGGTTTTTCCCGAGCCTGCACCGGCTGAAACAACCGCGTTTGAATCGCAGTCGACAACTGCCTGCTGGTAACTGTCCAGTTTCATCGGTCTTCCCACCTTACTGTAAAGCGTTTGCGGCATACAGCACGAAGACCGCAGCCGCCGCACCTGTCTTCGGCAGTATAATCACCGCCGGTACAGTCAGCCGCCATCCGGTTTATCTGCCGCAGCGTCAGTTCACACAGCTGTTCGGCATCCTCATCGCTTAAAACACCGCCTGCCCCCGAAACGGGAAAATGCTGAGCACCGCTGATGCTGTAGTAGGACGTCCCGGCAACTTTATACCCGGCCTCCCGCGCGAGCAGAATATAGAAGGGAAGCTGGTAACCGGTCTCCGGCGTATCAAGATTTCCGGAAGAATCCTTGTTGATAAACTTTTCGCGGGTTTTCTTCTTCCACGATTTTTTATAATCAACAATTACAGCCCCGTCGGGACCTTCAGACATACGGTCGACCTTGCCGACCGCTTTTATGCCGATACCGGCCTCTGAGTCAACAGGAAAGGAAAACCACTCTTCAAGCCTGACCGGCCTCATTCCGTCGCAGAGCGCCGCTTCAGCCTCGGGAAGCCGCTGCAGCAGCTGAACAGCCTTCCGTCTGAACGATTCCCATGCCGGACCGAAAAAATAATTTCCCTTCTTTTCCCAGCTGTCAAAAACAGCTGCTGCTGAATTTTCGATGAGCAGCCTGTAATGTTCCCCGCGGCCTGAAAACCGGAAGGCCTCGCCCGACTCCCTTATCCGGCTGAAAAAATCGAACAGTATATCATGCAGTACTGTTCCGGCAGTCCAGGGGTCTTCCGGGTACAGTATGTAAGCATCTTCCCGGACAGAGAGGATGTCCGTAATCAGAAAACTGAAACGGCAGGCTGACCACCTGTTTAGCGTTGTTGCCGATACTGTCAGCCGTCCGTCATCACCCGAAACCTGAGGAATAAGCCGCGCAGATGCAAAGTCTGACGGAAAGCTTTCATCTGAAGCATCAAAACCCTTCGGCGTCATGAAGGTGTCCAGAGCGTAGCCGAAGCCTTCACACTGAACAGCGCTGATGGCGGGCAGCGGCTCGGCTGCAGACGCACGGAAGCCTGCACTGCAGGCTTTATTCCACCAGAGATTCTCGGCCTGGACAGGAGAGACTTCCGCCTGTTCGCCCGCGTCCCGGAAACTGACTCTGTCGATTCGGCCGTTTTCAATAAAAACTCCGGGAGCAAGGGCAGCGCCGCTGGGGGTATCGGCCGAACATGACATTCTGACGTCCTTTCCGGAAAAACTGTAGATCCTCAAAAAGTCATCGGTCATATTCAGCTCTGTCGAATTGAGGTTCCGGCGCTGAAGGTCGGTCAGAAAAGGAAAAGCTGATGAGACTATGGCCGAACTTTCATGCGAAAGACCTATTATAAAATGACGCTCGGGATTGATCAGGGCCGAAACCCTGTAGGGGTAAACTGAAATCCCCGGCGCATCCTGGCGTCTGACATAAATTTTTTCCTTAAGCAGCTCAATCCACAGCCCCAGCGGGTCAGGGATTCTGACATTTACAAGCTGTTTTTCAGCATCGCAGAGCGAGGACAGGACCTCGCGGGTCCGCTGAAAAACCTTCTCGCAGTCGGCGTCCCAAATTTCTGCATCCGTTTCAAGATATGTGCTGACGAAAATCTGTAATTCTTTTGAAAGCTCCGCAAAGCTGCTGCTGCCGCAGATTTTTCCGATCCGTATTTTAAGCCCTGTATAAAAACTGTAAAGGCTGCCGCCGGAAACCTTCAGCCGTTTCGCCCATTCATCTCCGGAAGGCCTATCGGAAGTATTTTTAATACAGCGGTTTTCTATTCCGAAACGGACTAGGGACGCTGCTGCTTCTGCATTCTTCCATATAAAGGCCCTGAACATCAGCAAATTCTTCATCGACGAAAGACTGAAGCCCGACATTCGGCAGGCCCTGACAAGTTCAGGCAGTCTCCCGGCCGGGTGTTCCGAAAGGGGTTTCCCGCTGCGGCAGTTAAGCGGTATTCCGCGGGTTCGCGCTCTTGAAAGCAGAATTTGGGTAACTGATTCATCAGCCGATGTGACGGCAATATCCGACTGCCCGCATCCCGACGCAAGAAGTTCCGCCGCCTCGCTCAATACCGCATCGACTTCCGCGACGGAATTCTCAAACATTCGGAACTGTGGAAATTTCTCCTCCGCAGGGAATAAAGCTGCAGCCGGCAGCGGTTAAAAGGTCTCTGTATTCACCGAAATCCTCTATAATCTCCGGTCCGATGATATAATAATCACGATCGAGCCGTCCCAAATCGGGTTTTTCCCACGAAGGCTCGAAAAAGCCGTTTGCATCGAGAAACCCGGTGTATTCATGGTAAAGCTTTATATAATCCGCCTTCAGTTCCGAATCAAAGCCCGGATTTTCGTCAAGGACTCTGACGAGCATGTCCAGTTCAGGAAGTATCCTCAATACCGTATCGGAAAAGGTACCTGTGTGGCCGCGGTATTCATCAGGAATCAGCCGTCTGAACATCGGATTCGTACTGTTCCTTTCCGTAACATCACCGGCAAAAATCCTCCGCAGCACAGAGTTGACAGGCTTGTCGGCACGGTTATGGAGGGTAATATTTTCCTTGAATTTGTCCCATGATAAAAAGCGCTCGTTGCGGACAGCCCTGCAGCCGCCCGATTTCAGCAGCTCCCTCCGGCGTCCAGAGGCCGCCGCTTCAGACGGAAAAACAAAAACTGAATTGCTGTTTATTCTATCTGTTATTAAATCTGAAATTGATTTCATCCCGCACCAGTATACACCAAAACATGCTTGACTACACAGTCTAATCAAGTTTTAATAATAAGATGAGGGTTCCTAACGCCATATTGAGCAGTTGTGAAAAGGCACTTTCCCAGTCCATGGACAACCGTACCATGATAATGCTCGCAAGGCGTCTTTTACCGGGTTATGATCTGCATGAACGAACAGGAATCCCTTCAAGCGTCGCAATTCCGAACCAGAATGCCGCAAGGCAGATTATAAGAGATATAGACCGCTGCCAGATGTTTCTTGATTTTGTTCTGCTTCTGATTGATTTCAGTGATCAGGGAAAGGGAATTGCCGGACGGAAGATCTCGATACCCTACCTCAGACAGATTCTGAACGGCGTTTACAAAATGGGTTATATCTACGACCACAGCAACAGACTTTTTGTCGAAAACCCGTCGGAAAGAAAAACCCGAAATTGGGGAACTCTTAAGGATAATATCGAATACACAATCGCCTTTTTACGAATCGATATTGTCGGAAACACAAAGATGGTCCGTAAATACTCCAGGGCAGAGATTGAAAAAGCATATGAAACGATGCGTGACCTGTTTATCAATTCCGTAGAAAAAAGAAACGGAAGAGTATGGAGCTGGGACGGTGACGGCGGGCTCGCAGCATTCTGCTTCGGCAACATGAACGAAAGCGCGGCTCTGAGCGCGATGGACCTGCTGCACGAGCTGTTTATCTACAACCATTCATTCTGTCCTATCGAGACCGGTCTGCAGGTAAGGATCGCGGTGCACAGCGGACCCTTTGAATACACCTCCAGCAATGAGGAGCTCCAGAACTCCGAAACGGTTAAAAAGGTTAATGAAATAGAGCATAAACATACAAAAACAGATCACATATCTGTGAGCAGGGTTGTTCAGGTCATGCTTGATACGCTGACCTCAAAACAGTTCACTGAATTTACCTCTTCAGACAGGAGAGCATACTACGAATACTCGGTGGGGTTCGCCTGTGATTAACAGAGTCATCATTTTTTCGGACGCCAAAACACCGCTGAAGGGATTCGAACCAATATCAAAATCGTCCAAATGGGAAATATCAGCGCTTCCCTGTTCGGCACTTAGAAAAGAGATGCGGAATCCTGACGAGAACAGCCTGTATGTTCTGGACTATGCCTCGGTCCCAGATTCCGACAAGGCGAAAGACCTGAAATACATTCTGAAAAAAGATGACTTCCTGCGGGCAGTTGCAGACAGGAAGAAAGAGATAAACGATCCGGCTGAACTGCTTATGAACTTCTGTGACTATTTCGGCTCCGGCCTGCTTAAAGAGGGGATCAAACCGGCCCGAATCAGTAAATTCGAAGACTGGCTCTACAGTGAAAACCCCGGCAGTTCAGAAACAGCATCCGGTCCGCTTCCCGAAGGATGCCCGGAAACCCCGCAAGCGGACAGCAG
>QKCC01000291.1 GCA_003245835.1 Spirochaetales bacterium
ATGCCTCCGAGAATAAACAGAAGAATTCCGACAAGAAATACAATGACGGCCATTACTATACAAACCCGGGCGGCTGCGTCATCCGACATGCTTTTGCTTAACTTCATCTTAACAAGTTTAAGAAGTCCCGGCGATTTCTTTATGCCTCCGAAATATCCGACAAGTACGGTGTAAATAATACACGCGATTCCCCCTAACAGATAACCTATCCCCATAATCCACTCCTTCTAAATTAATCTCTAACTGAATCCTTTTCTGATTTTTGGAAACAATACCGCGTACATCAGCAGTGTCAGCAGCAGGATTATTCCAAGGCTAAGCATTACGCTGCCCCAGTCCGCAGTATTCGACAGAATCTCATCATTGGCTTTATAGGCCCAGTAAAACGGGCTCCAGTACATGGTCCACTGCCATTTATCGGAAAGCAGTTCATAGCCGGCTATGGAACCCGCTATCGGCAGCATCAGCATTTTTACACCCGCCGCAGCTTCCATGATATCTTCGCTGCTGATTCCCTGCAGAAATCCTATTATGAAGCTGAGCAGCATGGAGGACAATCCTATTATAATTATCATTATCCAGTTGATGCTGTAGTACCCGGTTATCAGTATAGAAAGGATTATACTTATTAGCGATGTTCCGCCGCCGAGCAGGCTTTTTCCGATTATGAAGCCGGTCTGCGAAAGAGGAGTTACATTCATTGCGCTTATTGTATTGTCGGATTTTTCATATACAATGCTTATTGAGATAACCATGCCCGACAGCATTATTATAAGAAGAATAAGCATGTTTACGAGTTTTGTTTTGAGCGGAGGGACTGTCCGTCCGAATGAAATTATTTCGGCTGTGGAATTCTCTTTCGTTGAACCCAGCTCGTAAAGTGAATTAAGAAGTTTAGCGTATTCTTCTGTTAATTCGCTTTCGTTTCCCTGCAGTACAATCTCCCATCCTTTTTCCGCCGGAACTAATCCAGCGATATCATCGCGTTTATTGATGCGGCGTTCAAGGTCATTAACCGAGGCAAACAATTCCACCTTCGCGTTTTCCTGCATAAATTTGATATGTTCAGGATTGTCCGTTTCAAGCATTGCGAATTTTACTGTTGTATCATTGAGTCCCGGAGCAAATAACAGTATCCCAACCGCCATCAGAACAGGGATGACCAGAATATACATAAGCATCGCGTCCCTTGTTGCCATAACGAAATCACGTTTAAGTATTATGAATATTTTATTAATCATCATCAGCTCCCTATACCGTCAATGTCTTCCTGAATCTTATGTTGGCAAGGACAAACAGAACCATCCCGCCTGCTATAAAAACGAGGGAATAGCTAAGCACATAGTGAACATCACCGTTTCCGAGCAAAATCTCTCTGAACCCGGCAAGTACCGGGTATGTCGGGAAGAACCTGATCCAGAGCGGATCAAAACTTGGTATATAGTATGAAAATGCCGGAAGCATCAGCAGCACCATGAAGAGATATAGAACCCCGAATGCCTTTTCGATGGAATCAAAGAAGCTTGAAATAAGAAGTCCGAGGCATGAAAAACCGAATGTTGTGATTATGAGAAACAGGTAGAAAAGCGGGTAATCAGGCCTGCCGCCCATAACAGGAATTGTAATAACTGTTGAAGAAATCACAACCGTAGTTAAAATAACAAGGTTTTTGGTAAGCAGGTATTTCCAGATTGGTGAAGGGGTCACCGCAAAGGCTTTGATTACACCTTCGTTCTTGTCCAGAAAGATATATGCCATGATGATGAAAAAGCCCATCAGAGAGCCTGCGAAAGCTATAAAAGCCGGAATGAGGTTTTCCCTGTTGTTGAGTCGTTCTGTTTTTCCGATAACCCGGATACTCTGATTATCCATCTGGTTTGACAGACCGGACATCGATTCGTTATGCAGCATGTAATACAGATTTATAAGACGATCGGTTTCATAACCCTGGATCGGATACCTGTAAAGCAGAGTGCCGTCGGACTTCAGGCTGACAATAGCACCTGCGGTGTGTTCGGTATGAATCAGGCGCAGCAGGTCATCTTCGGTGTCGGTAAGATAGACTGTCCGGCTCAGCCTGCCGGTTTCAGGATCAAGCACCTGCATGGTTCTGAGAGATACCGTTTTTTTATCGTCAAAGTTATATTTTACGGCGTCTCCTGTTTGAATATCTGTCAGTTCAAATGCAGCCGGTTTGAGTTCAAACACTGTATTTTCTATAAAATCCGCTTTTCCATTACCCATACTTTTTTCCAGAACCGCATCGGCTGTTTTTTGAGGCATGTTGTAGAACATAAACTCTTTGCTTTTACTGACTGATTCTGTATCTACCGCTGCCAGCAGAATCAAAAGCATTATTGCCGCTATTATAATTTCGGTATAGAAATAGAATCCCCGAAATGCGATCTTCATCTCTTTGAAATAAGAGCTTATCAGTTTCATCTTAAATCAGCTCCCTTCCGGTAACCTGAATGAAGATCTCTTCCAATGTGGCTTCTTTGGAATGCATGGTTTGAATTTCATGGTTGTTGATAATTTCACCGATCCTGTGCCGATCCTCGTCCGTCACCGTTTTAAGAGTTTCCTTTATCACCTTTCCGTTTTCAATATATTCTATGTCGATCAGCTTTTTGCCGTATTTAAGCTTCAGATTCTTCGGCGTATCAATAAGCTTTATTTCACCGTCAATAATGAAAGCGACCCTGTCGCATAATTCATCTGCAATGTACATATTATGCGTCGTCAGAAAGCATGTAGTACCTTCGGCAGCTCGCTCTTTGATAATATCCTTTATGGTGGCAGCTATTGTCGGGTCCAAACCGGTAGTAGGTTCATCAAGAAACCACAGTTCCGGGTTATTAATCATTGAACGCGCGAAAGTAAGCCTGTGCTTCATTCCTTTCGAAAATGTTCCGGCCCGGTCGTTTTCCTTGCCGTTAAGACCGACAAGCCGGAGCAGTTCCTTAGAGTCGCGGGTCGGTACATCAAAGAGTCTGGCATATGATTCAAGGTTTTCTTTTGCTGTAAGCTTGCTGTAAACATTGGACTGCTCGAACGATACCCCGATTTTATTGAACCTGTCGTTCTGGACCTTTTTTACATCATAACCGGCGACTGTCACTTCGCCGGACTGCTGCTTCAGAAGCCCGGTAAGGATCCCCTGGGTAGTAGATTTTCCGGCGCCGGAGGGCCCCAGAAATCCGAAGGTTTCACCTTTTTCTACTTCAAAACTGATATTGTTGACGGCAGGTCTGCCGTCTTTGCTGTAATAGTGTGAAAGTTCCTTAACCGAAATCATAGTTTCCTCCCTGTTATTTTAAAAGGTATTGAGCCATTGGAATGGCACATTCCAGTCGCAGATCCGGCCAAAGTTTGAGGGGAGAGCTGACATCGCC
>QKCC01000093.1 GCA_003245835.1 Spirochaetales bacterium
GGATCTTTTTCGGCGGCGGGTTTAGTTTCGTTCTGAACCGCAGGAGCCGCCGCAGACCGGCGGTATTTATCACCATGCTCAGTGCGGCGGTACTCTTTATGCTTGCCGCGTTTTATACTGCCGAGTTCAGCCTCGAAAAAGTGAAGATAATGTTCGTCTGGTCCGCTGCCTTTGCGGCTGCCGGTTATGCAGGCTTCTTTTTCTGGAAATCCATTGGAATCCCTCTTGTATTCGCTCTGGCAGTCGTCATCGTGCTGGTGTGGTCTGCATTGTTCGACTGGCGGTGTGTTGTCCCGGGCCGGGAAATCTGCAGTCTGACCGTGCTGTCCGAGGGTGATGATTATATCCGTATCCAGTATAAAACTCCCGGGGGGGCAGCCGAGCTTGCAGACGCTGCCGAACAGTCAGCCTATCCGGTACTGACGGTAATTCATCTGCCCGATTATTTTTTTCTTGCCAAATCAGGTGAGATCTACTCTTTTAGGGGATTCAGCGCCCGGGATGAATCAGCTTCGCTCGCCGGGACCGGTCTGAAATCACGTATCCTGGATGTAGTAACCGGGCTGCCCGGGACTGCGGTTGAAAATTCCGGCGGCAGGCTGGTGCTGTCGCCGAGTGTTAAATACCGTCTTCTTTTTAATCAATCCGGCCGGCCTGAATTGGTCAGGAATATGAATTAAGCGAAATTCATTCTTTCTGTAATTAACTTCGGATAGTTTATGACAGTTTATGTCGATATAAAAAGCGTATGATGATTACCTTTTATAAAGCACAGAATGACGGCAGCCTCAGATATTACTCAGTTCATGACAGGCAATCTCACTTGTTCAGCAAATATTCCTTCAGCGTAATTTACGGGATGGACCAGGGGTCCGGACGCGAGCGGATTTTCGCATTTCAGACCCGGCGCGAGATGGATAAACGTATGCGTGAAATCTTCAACGAACGGATCAGCAAGGGTTACAAAGTCCTTTACGCGTATGCGAAAAAGGGCAAATACCGCGATATGTTTGATGAAATAACCCATTACAACGCCGGCTGACATTTCTTCCTTGTAACCCGGTCAGGCCGGGTTGAGAATACGGCAAACATAGCAGGCGCAGGCTTTTTTTATCCCCATACCAGTTCAGGATGCGGGCGGAATTACACAATTCGGCAGTTTTAGTTATATACAGCGTGCAGGTGCCGGTGTTGTTAAAAAAATTGAGGGCTTCCGATTTTTTTTAACGGCGTTGGTGCCTGCATGCTGCTGATAAATAATTAATATATTGCCGAATTGAGGAGTGCTGCCGGCTGACTAAAACATTGACTTATTTCAAAAATACTAATAACCTCTTTGCATGAACTTACCAACAAAAATTACCGTATTCAGGATTATTCTCGCACCTGTTTTTTTTATTATCTACTTTATTCCTGAGTGGACCGGCCAATTCAGCGCGGGCTCCGTTTATGTTCTGATTCCCATGCTGGTCGTCATGGAAGTGTCGGATGTCCTCGACGGTTATCTTGCAAGAAAGCACAATATGGTTACCGATCTCGGAAAGATTCTTGATCCCTTTTCCGATGTTATAAGCCGGGTGACATTTTTTATATGTTTCACGTTTACAGGAATCATGCCGCTTTGGGCACTGCTGATTATTATCTACAGGGAACTCGGAATAACCTTCGTCAGAATGATGATGATGAAACGGGGAACCGCCATGGCGGCGAGCATCTGGGGCAAGTCCAAGGCTGTATTCTACACGGCTGCAAGTGCGCTCGGTCTGCTCCTGGTTTCCGCTAACCGGCTTGGCATCGATTTCAGCGGTAAAGGTGTATTTGAAACCATAGTAACGGTTTTCTTCATTCTTGCGGCTGCGGCTTCCGCGATATCCTTTCTGACCTACATTGTCGCCGTTGTTAAAGTCTTTAGAGAAGATGAAAAAGCTTGATCAGTTTGTGCCGCCTGAGGGGGGCGTCAGGTTTGTTCTGACCGATATTGACGATACCCTTACGGATGAAGGAAAACTGGGATCTGAAGCATATTCAGCACTGTGGAAATTATCCGCTGCGGGAATCAGGGTGATCCCTGTAACCGGACGGCCTGCCGGCTGGTGCGACATGATAATCAGGCAGTGGCCTGTAGAGGCTGTGATCGGTGAAAACGGTGCATTCGTTTATTACTTCGAAGACCGGCAGCTGAAAAGCTTTATTCACCCGTCGGTCGCTGACGGTGAGAGTATCAGGAAGCTTGAAAATGTATACAATGCCGTTAAGGCTGAAATTCCGCTTGTCCGCAAGGCAAAGGATCAGTTTGCGAGGATCTATGATCTTGCAATTGATTTCAACGAAGACCCGCCGCGGCTCGGTTATGAAACAGCAGTAAGGATCAGGGAAATCTGCGAAAGCTTCGGCGCCGTTGCCAAGATCAGTTCTATTCATGTAAATACCTGGTTCGGAAACTACAGCAAACGTGATACAGCCGTGCTTTTTATGCAGGAAAGGTACGGTTTGACTGAGGCTGAGTTTAAAAAGCAGGCTGTCTTCTGCGGGGATTCCCCGAACGATGAGCCCATGTTCGGCTGCCTTCCAAACTCATTCGCAGTCGCTAATATACTTGATTTCGCCGATATCCTTGAAACTGAACCCGCCTATATTGCTTCAAAGCGCGGCGGTGCCGGATTTGTCGAAGTCGCTGAATTATTGAAATAATATTAACGGAGAACATGACAATGAGTGAAATGAATGATTTCGAATGGGAAGAAAATAAAAAACTTCTTGAAGCCGAAATTGCCGAGTTCAATAAGGAAAAGGAAGAAATCAAAGCACTTATAGGCAACATCGGCGGAAAGAGCTATTCACACCGGGATAATCTTATAAACTTTCTTTTCCTAGGTCTGATCCTTTCGATGTTTATAATCGAAATAACAACACACTGGCTTCCTTCTTTCATCTCACTTGAAATTTCGGTACTCCTCGTTTCAATCAAGATTATCTGGATGATCCATTCCCAGCATAAATACAACCACTTTATTTTCTGGATCCTCAATACAATAGAATTCAGGGTGAATGATGTCGGTAAGAAGGTGCAGAGGATGGAAAAAATGATCAAGGAGATGGATTCGTCCAAATCCTGACCATTGATGGTATAATAGGATCGGGGGAGCAGTGAAAAGCATAATCTTTTACTTTTCAGGAAGCGGGTATTCTTTTCTTGCAGCCGGAGACCTGGCCAAAAAACTCGGCGCGGATCTTGTCCGGATAACGAATAAGCCGGAACTGCCTCCGGATTTAACGGTTTATGATGCGGCAGGATTTGTGTTTCCGGTTTACCACGCTTCCTACGGACTGAGCGGAATCCCCTTTCTTGTTGAAAAATTTATTGAACAATTAGAAAATCTCGAAGATAAGTACGTGTTTACAGTCTGTACCCACGGGGGAAAACCCGGAACGGTTTTACGCAGTGTCGAAGAGCTGGTTCAGAGAAAAGGCGGAAAACTGTCATATGGTACCTGCGTAAGGTTGTCTGTTCCCTACAGGACAGATGAAAAAATCAGAAACGTATTTTTAAGGGAGCCGCTCCCCGAAAGCTCCGGTGCAGACCGGTATGAAGCTGAAAAACTTTATGCTGAATGGAAGGCGCTTGTCCCGAAGATATCGGTGCGTATAGGGCAGCAGAAATCCTGCGTGATGGTTGAGGGTTATGAACCAGGTCTTCTGAGCTCGGTTAAAAATATCCTGCAGGTCAAAATGGCAAAGACCAGGTACCGCCAGCTTTCGGATTCCGAGAGTGAATCCTTCGAGGTTCTCGTAAACCAGTCGGACGCCGGTTTCAGAATCAGCGATACCTGCAACGGCTGCGGACTGTGTGCTGAAGTCTGCCCGGCGGGTGATATCGTTATGACAGATGGCGTGCCCGTCTGGCAGGGGCACTGTGAGAACTGTTTTGCCTGTTTTCACTGGTGTCCTCAGCAGGCGATCGCCGGCCCACTTGTTGAATTTGAAAAGCGTCTGACTGCTTCCGGGGTCAGCGCTGCGGATCTGATAAATTAAATAAAAAACATACACGGAGCAATTTTGTGGCTGAAAATTTTTTCGAAAACATAAAAGGACGTACCTATTTTTCTCCGGGGCCGGTCAATGTCGGAGTCGTTGATACTGACGACGGAGTTATTCTGATCGACAGCGGCAACGACAAGGATGCCGGCAGAAAACTAAACAAGATTGTAAAAGAATCGGGCCGAAAAATTAAGGCTGTAATTAATACGCATTCGAACGCGGACCATATCGGCGGGAACGCATATCTGCAGAGCAATGCTGATAGTGAAATCTGGGTGCCGGCTGTCGAGAAAGCATTTATAGAGCAGCCGCTGCTTGAACCGAGTTTTCTTTGGGGCGGTTTTCCATTTAAGGCATTGCGTTCAAAGTTTTTTGAAGCAAAGCCGTCTGAAGCAACGCTGGCCATTTCCGAAGGCAGCGGTCCGTATGGGATGAAGTTTATTCCTCTTCCGGGGCATTTTTTTAACCAGTACGGGGTTCTCACTGCGGACGGGGTCTTTTTTATCGGAGACAGCCTGTTCGGCGCGGAGATCGTGAATAAATACGGACTGCCGTTCATCTATGACGTGGATGCCTTCCGGGCGAGTATAGACGTTATAAAGAATACAGGAGCCGAATTTTATGTGCCTTCACACGGCGGTCTTGTCTCCGATATAACTGCGACTGCAGATCTCAATCTGAAAACGGTTAATGATGCAGCGGATGAAATTGTCTCGATGCTCTCTGATGAACAGATATTTGAAGATCTGCTTAAGACCTTCTGCGACCGCCGCGGCATCAGGCTCGATCACGGGCAGTATGTTCTTGTCGGAAGCACAATTAAATCATTTCTTGCAAACCTGAGTGATTCGGGGCGCATCGAATACTCGTTTCATGAAAACCGGATGTACTGGAAGGCTGTATAACAATAGGGGCGGCATCGAAGCCGCCCGTTCTATTGCTTTGAGCTTTAATTAACGCTCTTCGATTGTTATGTCTCCGCTTGAAGCGTTGACCCTGATTCTGTGACCGCCGCCGTTTGCCTGTCCGATTACTTCGTTCCGGTCTTTGCCGGTGACCTCTCCCAGAAGTTTGAACGCACTTCGGATCCTGCCGGATGATGCACTCAGGTCGGCGTCAAATGCCGCACCCTTTGGAAGTTTTATATTGACGCTGCCTGAACTGCTTTTAATGTTCATATCGCCGTTCAGTTCGGCGACTTCAACGGTCAGTCTTCCTGATGATACCCTGAAATCCGAATCGCCCGAGCTTAAACCTGATACGGTTATATCGCCGGAAGAAGCATCGAACGATGAACTGTTGGCTTTCAGTTCCTGTATTGTAATCCTTCCCGAGGTTGCGTCCACTGAAACGGAATCTCCTTCAAGGTAGACGGCGGTTATTCTTCCCGAACTTGCGTGAACGGTCACCTCTTCAGTGGCCCTCATCCTGCCGATGACTATCCTTCCCGAGCTGGCTTTGACTGATGCGTTCTGCGCAAGAATGTCGTCGAGTTCAATGTCGCCCGATGACGATTTAACGTCAACCGAGCGTACGGCTGAAAGCGACCTCGCTGAAATCCTGCCTGAACTTGCCTCAATAGATATTTGATCGGCTTCTATGTTCTCAGCGGCAGTATCACCCGAACTCGCTTTCAGCAGAATTGAGCCGGTATTGATGTTAACGGCAGAGGTGTCCCCTGATGATGTCCGGAACTCAATGTCGCCGTGAAAGTATTCCGGCAGTTCGGCATTGAAATGAACAGAACCGTTCTGGACAAGTCCGAAAAAGAGGTTTCGCTCTGCATAGAGCCTTACTGTCAGAACCGAGCCTGATTCATCGACAATCAGGGAAGGAACCGCTTTGCGATTGTTTGATTTAAGATCCCCCTCAAGCGACAGGCTTAAGACTCCGTCGGCGCCGCCTCCAGTCAGGCTGTAGGTCTGGTGTCCTGTATTGATACAGAGTGCGCAGTTGGGGTGATCGAGTTCGAATATAATCTTCTTTTTGCCGCTGAGGTCGATGGTTTTCTGCTCGTCAATATTGAATGAAGCCGCGAAAGCTGCTGCCGCAGATGTGAGAACAAGTAAAAGTGCTGTAACTATTCTTTTCATGTCTGGTCTCCTGTTATGTGTTGAATATATCCCGGCTAAGTGCGGCAGCACAGTCGTATGTTTGTACTATTTTGTGTCGTGTAAGGTGTTTTTCCTGTAGTACACAAGGTTGGCAAGCTCGGTTTTGCTGTTTACGCCGAGTTTTGAGTAAATTCTGCCCACATGGGTTTGGGTCGTTGATACAGAAATAAATAATTCCGCAGCAATCTCTTTGTACGATCTGCCGCCCGACAGCAGCAGGGCTACATCGGTTTCACGTCCGGACAGTCCCATTTCGGCACACGTCCGCCTCGGGTCATACTCCTCCTCGGCTTGCGGATTCGCAAGGTCTTTACCAGCGCCTTCCGATTTGAGCAGAGAGAAGACGGCGGCGATACAGGTCAGGTTCAAAAACAGGAATCCGACCGGCGACAGAATTCCGCCGGAACTTCCGCCGGCGATAATTATCAGCAGGGGGATCAGGACAATAGCCGCAAAAAGAACCATGACGGCAGCCGGAGGTGAAGGTTCTCCCGGATTTCTGAAGGGCACGAACAGCCTTACCGCGGCAAACACACTGCCGCTGAAAAACATGGCAGCGCCGGCAAGCATCAGAATGCCGAGAATTTCAGATGCACCGGCGGACTGGGTGAGCAGAATCAGAATCTGGAGGAGCAGAAGCGGCAAAAGCCCTGCTGCGGAGACGGCTGCAGCGGTCCTGCTTATCAGGTTTCCATGTTCAGCTGTCCGGAGTGAAAAACTCGAAACAACAGATGAATACATTATTGCGGCAAGCGAACTTGTAATCAGCATATTCAGCAGAATCGTTATCCGGTAGGCACTGTCTTCATCTATCCTGTCCAGCAGACCGGCAGCATTGACGAATACCTGAACGGACAGCAGGGTACTGCAGACCGCTATTGAGAAAAAAAGCAGGATAGCTGGGCCCGTGCCCGCAGCTGCAAGCTTCTTCCTGAAAACTACTGATGATGCAGCGTTTATCAGGGCTGAAGAGTAAACCAGGAGGTAGAATACCTGTGCAAAACTTCTGCCGTTTATCACCTGTGGAATTATAGCATATTGATTACTAATATAATATTATGAACATATGCATATGATCGGCGGAACACGGAGCGTAAATTATTGAAAAAGTACTTACTGTTCGGTGCAGGAACTCTGGCACTGGTGGCAGGATGCATCGGGATTGTTGTTCCCGTTCTTCCCACTACACCTTTTCTGCTGCTTGCAGCCGGCTGCTACCTGCGAAGTTCCAGGCGTCTTTATGTCTGGCTTACCGGTCACCGGGTTTTCGGCGGGTTAATCAGAAATTATATTGAGCACCGTGCAATTGCACTCAAGGCAAAAGTTTTTGCGATAGTTATGCTGTGGGCAGCAATAATCATTTCAATAATCATGGTCGACATGCTGTGGCTGCGGCTGCTGCTTGCGGCGATCGCTGCGGGAGTTACAATCCACCTGCTGCTGATAAAGACCATGCCGAAGGATGATGCTCAGTAAGGCTTATTAAAGGAGTTGACGTATGAAGACAATCGGACTGATAGGCGGAATGAGCTGGGAATCCTCGATGGAATATTACCGGCTGATTAATGAAGGCGTTAAAAACCGGCTCGGGGGTTTCCATTCCGCGAAGCTGATTATGTATTCTGTTGATTTTGAAGAGATCGAACGGCTTCAGCACCAGGGTGACTGGGAAAAACTCACGTCTATTATGACAGGTGCGGCATCGTCCCTGACCGGGGCCGGTGCTGAACTTCTTCTGATCTGCACCAATACTATGCATAAAATGGCGGATGAGACAGAACAGGCAGCAGGGGTCCCGCTGCTGCATATTGCCGATGCCGCCGCTGCCGCAATAAAAAAACAGGGGTTGAGCAAAGTAGGGCTGCTTGGAACCCGCTTTACCATGGAGCAGAATTTTTACAGGGGAAGGTTCCTTGATCGGCATGGTATTTCTACGATTATCCCTGACAGCGAGGACATGGACGTCGTGCATGACATCATTTTTAATGAACTCTGCCTTGGAAAAGTTTATGATTCGTCTAGGAAAGAATATGTCCGCATTATAAACTGGCTTGCGAAGGCCGGGGCCGAAGGTATAGTCCTAGGCTGCACAGAAATACCTATGCTTATAAGTCAGAAGGATGTGCAGCTGCCGGTTTTTAATACAACTGAACTTCATGCGGCGGCAGCTGTTGATGCGTCCGTCGGAAACGCGGAATGGCAGCCAGGCTGAGAATCAAATCCTAATCCTTGAATCCGTTGAGCCTTACCATGTCGAGTTCGACGGCAGTATAAAGCCCTGTTTCGAAAAGGTTGAAAAACTCATCACTCGATTTCTGGCCGAAGATAATCGCATCATCGGTATTGACTGTTACCTTCACTCCGTTATCCATCAGTATCCGTATGGGATGGGTTTTAAAGGATTCAACCTGGCAGAGCTGGATGTTGCTTGACGGGCAGATGTTGAGGCGGATTCCGTTATCGGCAAGAAACCGCATCACCTCCGGGGACTTTGCAGCCGCTATTCCGTGCTGCACCTCGTCGAGTTCAAGCACCTCGACGCTTCTGCGGACAAAGTCGGCGTCGAGAAGTTCCCCGGCGTGTGCTTTGAGCTTCATTCCGGCCTTTTTTGCGTCGCGGTAGATTTGCCTGAATTCTTCCGGAGGTCCGTGCCGTTCGTCGGCAAAAACGTCCAAGGCTGCAAAATATCCCGATTCAATGCAGGGGTAAATTGTTCTTTCAATCTCATCCATCGGGAAGACCCTTATCATTCCGACATCCGGCCTTATCTCAAGCCTTCCTTTGTATTCACTGTCGAGCAGGGTCAGCTCGGCAATCATATCTTCAACACTTCCGTCGAAAAAATCCAGGATAAGCGCATCGATTCCCGGCTCAATCAAGGTGACGCCGTCGCTAACCGCAAGATCATAGGTTGCCCTGTACAGGCTCAGGATTCTTTCACGGTTCTGCTTACTCGTCGGGTTTTCATTCGGGTAGCTGTATATCTTGTCAACAAACTTCTGAAAATCGGTAAAATCCGGAAAGTGATGGGAATTGTCTTTAATATCAAGGCCTTCCTGAGCGACCCAGGTGTTGAAATCGCCTCCAAGTCCGGCGTGATTATGAACATCGGCACGAGGCACCCTCCTTAATAATTCCCTGTCTCCGGTCTCAAGCGCCCGAACAAAATTTCCGCTTTCTGTATTTTTCATAAATTCTCCGTACAAAGTATAAGCCCCTGGAGCTGTTCTTGACAAATAGTTTCTCCGCATAGAAGATGGTACTGGATAGGATAAGGAATTACAAATATTTAATACAGAAGAGGGCAGTTTTGAATAATCACAGAACCCTGCTTATTTTATACAGTGTGAACCAGGCGCTGCATTGGTTTGCAATGGGCATTGTTATACCCGTCATGGTTCTCACGCTGCTTGATCTGGGGTTCAATATCGGACAGGTCGGAATAGCGATGGCCGTTATGAGTACTACCGTGATGCTGCTTGAACTTCCTACCGGCGGCCTTGCAGATGCCATCGGCAGGAAGCGGGTGTACATGACCGCAGTAGCCTTGTATATAGCCGGCTACAGCCTGATATTTTTTACCGCAGAGTTCTGCCAGCTGCTTGCCGCGGTGGTCCTTATCGGCATCGGACGTGCACTGTCTTCCGGTACGATAGATGCATGGTATGTGGATGAACACAAAAAACTCGGCGGTGATGACCGCCTGCTGCAGCGGGACCTGGCGCGTGCCGGAGTCGTGATACCGGCCGCATTGGGTGCGGGAACACTGCTCGGCGGTTTTATTCCGGACCTGACCGGGGCTTACAAATGGAACATTCTGACGCTTATTGCATTTTATATCCTCCAGCTTGTATTAACTTCTGTTCTCATAAAAGAAGACAGGAACGCTTTCAGCGGGAGCATATCCGCGGGGTTCAAAGCTTTTCCAGCAGTACTGTCATCCGCTGTCAAATACGGAATTACAAAACGAAACACAATGGTGATACTCACCGCCACTGCTGCGCTGGGGATCGGGCTGTCCGGCCTGGAGCAGCTCTGGCAGCCGCGGGTGAAAGAGATTGCGCCTGATTCCGGGACCTGGTTTCTCGGCGTACTTGCCGCAGGCTATTTTCTGGCTGCTGCCGGAGGCAACGCCGTCTCCACTGTTTTACTGAAGCTGTTTAATCACCGATACCGGCTTGTCCTGTTTCTGTTCAGGCTGCTGATGGCGGGCTTTTATTTGGTCCTTGCATCTGTGACAGGTATAGGCGCCTTCGCCCCCGTTTATTTCCTGCTTTTTTTCGCACACGGCGTAACCGGCTCACCGGAGATGACCGTGTTTAACCGTGATATTCCCTCGTCAAGGAGATCCAGCCTGCTGTCGCTTAATTCACTGTTCCTGCAGGCCGGGGGAGCGGCCGGTTCGGTTGCCGCGGGGCTGATTGCCCTGCGGGGGTCAATCAGCGCGGCATGGGCAGCTGCGGGATTACTCCTCGGTATTTCTTCATTTGCATATCTTCTGCTGAAAGATAAAAAGGCTGATCCGGCGGGTACATAAAAGGAGTTTCTAAAGGGGATGAAAAGAAGAATCGCGGCCGCTGTAATTATTATTCTGGTAATTCTTGTTTCAGTCATATCCACTGGAGGTTATGCACTGAAAATTTTTAATAATCTGCCGGCAAGCCCGGTTTCCGGGCTGCTCCAGGCCGGCAGGCGTATTATTTCTTTTCTGATAATGATGTCCCTGTCATCGATAATAATCGCATATCTAATTATCAGACAGCTAAAGGTTGCGCAGAGGCTGAGAGAAAGCGATTTGAAATTTAAAACGGTCTTCGATGAATCATTCCAGTTCTTCGCGCAGCTGGATGTCGATGGTACTTTGATCAATATAAACAACTCGGCGCTTAGGGTGATAGGGAACAGCAGGGATGAAGTAATCGGCAGAGCCTTCACTGAAACACCGTGGTGGACCCATTCGGACGAGATGAGGGTTAAAATACATGAAGCTGTAAAAGAAGCGATGGAGGGCAGAAGCTTCAGGATGGCAGCCGAGCATATCGGGACCGACGGCCGGAAAATCTTTGCGGATTTTTCCATCAAGCCGATTTTCAGCAGCGAGGGAAAGATCAGCATGCTGGTTGCCGAAGGCCGTGATATAACGGACATTCATCAAGCCGATCGTGAACTTCAAAAAATTCAGAATTACCTCACTAATATTATAGACTCGATGCCCTCGATGATAATTGGGGTGGATTCGGAGGGGATCGTTACCCAGTGGAACAGGACCGTCCGGAATGTCACCGGGATTGATGAAAAAACTGCCGTAGGCAGCTTTCTTTCGGACCTGATTCCTGAAATCCGTCCTGATATGAAGCTGATTATGGAAAGCATGGAAACGGGAACCGCAAAATTCATTCAGAAGCGGCCCTGCATGCTGTCGCCTGAAAACTGCTATGAAGATATCACTGTCTATCCGCTGCAGGAAAGTAAAGAAAAGGGCGCTGTGATCCGCATAGATGATGTTACACAGTTTGTGAATATGCAGGAAATGATGATTCAGAGTGAAAAGATGATGTCGGTCGGCGGCCTCGCTGCGGGTCTTGCGCATGAAATAAATAATCCGCTGGCAGGTATGATGCAGACAGCTGAAGTTCTGCAGCGGCGGCTCGGCTCATCCGAGATTTCGGCAAATTTAACAGCAGCACAGAATGCAGGAACCACTATGGAATCGATCAGCGCATATATGGAAGAGCGCAGGATACTTGAGCTGCTGGAGAGTGTGAGGGCTTCCGGCGTCAGGGCTGCCGGTATTGTTGAGAATATGCTCAGTTTTGTGAGGAAAAGCGATAAAGCCAAATCGATGCAGGATATTGGAAAGCTGATGCGGCTTTCAATCCAGCTTGCGTCCACAGATTATTACATCAGGAAGAAATATGATTTTCATTCGATTGGCATAACAGTGGACTCTGAAGCAGATTTGCCGGAGATCCTCTGTGAAGGCCAGAAGCTTCAGCAGGTATTTCTGAATATTCTTAAAAACGGAGCGCAGGCTATGAGTTTGTACAGTGAGCAGCTGACAGAAGAAGGGCGGTTCGGTTACAAGCCCGGGTTCCGAATAAGCCTTAAAAATGCTCCGGCCGAAGATTTTTTGCAGGCGGGAATTCTGATTGAAATCGAGGATAACGGACCTGGAATGAGCGACGAGGTCCGCAAACGAATTTTCGAACCCTTTTTCACAACAAAACCAATCGGTGAAGGTACAGGGCTGGGGCTTTCGGTATCGTATTTTATAATCACTGAAACTCACGGCGGAAGTCTGAGGGTCGAGTCGTCTGCCGGGAAGGGTGCAAGGTTCATCATCAGACTTCCGTGCGGATATTAGATTATTAACAACAGCGTTTGTATAAACTCAAACTGTGATATACTTTCAGTGGTTACAGTCAATTATATAACGGAGATAAGAGAATGTTTTTTATCAAACCGATTGCAAAGCTGATTGCGGCTTTGAATTCCAATGCTAGACCCGGGGCGGTAGCCGCAGCGGTTTCATTTG
>QKCC01000094.1 GCA_003245835.1 Spirochaetales bacterium
GGCGCCTGGAAAATTAAGGATCTGCCCGAAATCTCTGACAAAATACCCGGAAAGGCCGCAGTAATAGCCGGACTTATCTTTTCGGTTATCGCGATAATCATACTCAACCTGTTTATAGATCAGATTGGGTTCTACAATTTCAACGAAAGCGGAACCGTGTTTACTCCCGTTCTTGCGGATGAAATCAAGCGTCTTCTGCCGCTGTTCAGTGTAAGAATAGCGGTAGGCGCAGTTGTCCTGCTTCCGCTTATTATGCAGACAGCGGGCAATGCCAGGCGGCAGTACTACTACCAGCTTTCACAGATGGGCCTTGTCGTCTTTGACATAGGAATATTCATTCTGCTGCTCTCACGCGGGCCGGAAGCCTTCTTTATATTCGACGCGTTTAAAACCGCCGGAATCGAAGAGTTAGCAGATATGGGCGGTAAGCTTTATACCGGTCTTCTTGCTCTGCTGCTGGGTCTCAGCGTATGGAGCCTGATCAGGCGGACAAAGGTTATACTGCCGAAACGCCGCTGAGCCGTATATAGTCAAATATCGGTTTTACAGGTATTATTAGTATGCATGAATACAAATAATACCAATAAACCTGAACTGCTGGCCCCCGCCGGAAACCTCGACTGCGCGCTTGCTGCGCTGCAGAGCGGGGCTGATGCAGTTTATGCCGGAATAAGCCGGTTCAACGCCCGCGAGATGGGTGAGAATTTCAGCTGGGACGATATGTCCCGGCTTTCCGCATACACAAAAAAAATCAACAGAAGATTCTACCTGACGCTGAATACCATTCTGAAAGAACATGAACTCGAAGAATTCGGCGAATCAGTCGAAAGAATATCCGCACTGCAGCCCGATGCCGTAATAATACAGGACCTCGGCGTTCTGAGATTCCTCAGGGAATATTTTCCCGCGCTTGAAATACACGCATCGACCCAGATGGGAATACACAACAGCGCCGGGGTAATTACTGCGGGAGAGCTCGGCATCCGGAGGGTGATTCTCGAACGGCAGACAACAATTGAAGAACTCAGAAAGATCTGCCGGTCGCCGGTAGATATCGAAGTGTTCATTCACGGGGCGTTATGCTGTTCAATATCGGGCCATTGCCTGTTCTCTTCCTGGCTTGGAGGCTGGAGCGGCAACAGGGGAAGATGCAAGCAGCCCTGCCGCAGGCGCTTCCACGGTGAGGAGCACGGAACCAAAAAGAGCGGTTTTTTCTTTTCACCGAGAGACCAGTACAGTCTCGATATGCTTGATGTGCTTGAGGATGCCGGGGTACGTTCGCTGAAAATAGAAGGGCGGCTTAAAAAACCGGATTATGTAAAGAGCGTCGTCACAGCCTACCGAATGATGCTGGACGCCCCCACCGGAGAAAAACAGTCGGTAATAGGCGAAGCAAGATCTGTTCTTGCCGGGTCATACGGCAGGAAATGGTCGCACGGCTTCTCGACCGCCGAAGATATGGAAGAGCTGATTCAGTATAAATCCGCAGGGGTTTCCGGCAGGCTTATAGGAAGCGTAGAAAAGACCTCGCAGAACGGGTTCGAAGCACTGCTGACTCAGAGGCTGCATATAGGGGATCGCATAAGGATCCAGCCCAAATCCGGCGACGAAGGTCCGTCCATCACTGTAACCAGAATGAGCAGGGACCGCGAGACGATAAAAACAGCTCTGAAAGACAGCCGTGTTTTTATTCACTGTGACAAGGAAGTCGGCGTCCGCAGCATGATTTACAAAATCGGTGAAAGCAGCGCGGAAAGCGTAAAACGGCCGTCCGACCTGCAGCTGTTTGAACCGGCTGTCAAAATAAAGCTGAAAATAACGGCCTCACCTGCGGGACTTTCCGTAGAGGCGCACCTGCCGGACGGTACAGCTGTTTCATGGCATGATGATACCCCTATTGAAGCCGCCCAGAACCGTCCGCTGTCCGGGGAAGATCTTTCAGAGGCCTTTTCGGTTACGAGGAACAGCATTTTGTCGGCGGCCGTTACTGATACCCGGATAGAAAATAACATCGACGGGACCGGCCTGTTTATTCCTGCCGGAAGACTGAAAAAAACACGAAGGGAATTCTGGGAATGGCTCGAAGCACAGGATGTACTGACAGAAGCATTAACCAGCCGCAGTCAGGTCAACTCCGGGTGGCGCAGTGCGTTTACTGCGGAAAGGGGCAGCTTCAAACGGACTTCTCCCGGCAGCACTTCAGTTTTCAAGTATGATAATTCTAATCTGCCTGAAACGGGCGGCAGCAAAGCAATAACCCGCTGCTGCGACATCGGCAGTTTTCTCGGTATGCCGGCCGGGGCCGCTCCTTCGCCTTCTGTGCCCGGAGCCGATGATATAACGGAACTGATACTTCCGTTCTTTTGTCCGGAGGACAGGCTCGATGCACTGCGGAAGGCAATCCGGCAGTCTGCAGACATGGGCATCAGGCGGTTCAGAATCACCTCGCTGTACCAGTTCAGACTGCTAAGAGAGGCATTATCCGGTTCGCTTGAAGAGCCCGGCAGCATCCCTGAAGATTTTCACCTTACGGTATCGTTCCCTCTTCCGGCAGCCAACAGCATGGCGGCGATGGAACTCAAGGGCCTCGGAGCCGACAGGGTACAGATATGGCTGGAACTTGACAGTAAAGCAGCCGAAGACGCCGCGGCACACTGGCCCGCCGAGGCCGAAATATACCGGAAGGGAAAACCCTTCCTGCTCGCTACGAGGGCGGCACTTTCAATCGACGGAGGTATTTCCGACTCACGCGGAAAGCAGTTTATTGTAGAAAAGCCGCTGGCAAAGGATCTCGATTTTACCGACGGAGCGCAGATTGGAGCCCTCGGCTTTGTGTTTCCTTCCGAGGTGCTCGAACACCCGCCCATAAACGGATGTTCGGATTACTACGATCTTGTAAGGGTTAGCGGCACTGAAGAAATAACTGGTTTCAACTATGAATACTCGCTTATCTGAATCCCGGAGCAGGTTTCACGAAAACGCATACACACCGGTCGGGGTTCATCCGCCGGAATGGAGGCTGCAGGGGCGCGGTATATTTTTTATTGGTTCCTGCTTCGCTGATTACCTCTATGATGAATATAAAACCGCTGAACTGAACGCGATGAACTCCCCGTTCGGGAATATTTATAACCCGGAATCCATTGCGGGGGCTGTATCGATGCTTGCCGGGGCCGGTGAGGAACACCCTGTAAAAGCCGAAGACTGTTTTAACCGGGACGGTGAAACAGGGGACTTCAGGCATTTCATGTTCCACAGTGCAAAAAGGGCGTCATCGGCTGAAGAACTTGCGTCCTCGCTGAATGATGAAATCCGGCAGGCCGGTGAATATATCAGAACAGCCGAAGCCGCAGTGCTGACGCTCGGAACTTCGCTGGTGTTCAGACTGAAATCCGGAAGGACTGTGAACAACTGTCACAAACTGCCGGCATCTGATTTTGAAAGAATTCAGCTGACGCCGGATGAAGCGCTGGCAAGCCTCGTAAAGGCGATATCGGGTTTACAATCGATTAATCCGGATATAAAAATAATACTGACGCTCTCGCCGGTACGCCACCTTCGGGATGATGCCGCAGAAAACTCGCTCAGCAAAGCAGTATTGCGAACTGCCATCGGACAGGTTTGCAAAGACAGCGAAGGCAGCGGCAACGGAGCCGGCGGCAGCCTTTGGTACTTCCCGTCGTACGAGATTATGCTCGACGAACTGCGTGACTACCGCTGGTACGCCGACGATCTCTGCCACCCCTCCCCATCTGCCGTGGCTTATATAATTTCGAGGTTCAGGGAAGCTGGTTATGATGATGACTACAGGAAATTTCTTAAGAATTATGACCGGGTCAGAAGAAACCTGAACCACAGACCGCTGAACCCGGATTCGGATGAATCCAGAAGGTTCACGGAAAAAGCGGAATCAGATAAAGAGCAGCTGATGAGAGATTACCCTATGTTTTTTGAAAAACAGCATCGCCCTTAATTGAATCTGTAAGAGCTTCGATTACCGCCGACGCAAGCAGTTCACCGAGGACCGTATGTTTGCCGCAGAACTCTTCGCAGCAGCCGCCCGGGCTGTCAGCATCAGCAGCAGAGAACACAAGAACCGAATCAGTACCCGTACCGGTCGCAGTCCGGCCTGAAACATAGCTCTTTACTCCGTGCCCGAACAATACAGACGACTTTGCCTCGGTTATCAGCATTACGGCTTCGGTCATCGCGGCAGGAGAAAGCCCGCAGCTGAACCCGGCTGCTATATTTATTGTGCCGGCCGGCGAGCTGTCCGCGGAAGTAAACATCGCAGACGGATTGTAGTCTCCGGGGTCCCCTGCAGCAAGGGCGTTCGACAGCCCCGAGGTAAGAAAGCAGAAGACGTCTATGCTGCCGAGGCTCTTTCTGCAGTACCGGAAACTCTTCATCGAAGCGGCTGTCATCATCCCCGCCGAAGGAAGCATCAGTCCTTCTGCCCCCGCCCTTTCGGCAAGGGTCTCTGCCGGCGGACGGAATCCGTGCTGCCGCCCCTCGAAGTTCTCACCGACCCTGAGATTGATTAGGCTGCTTATCCGGCGCATACCCCCGCAGAGCACTGCCGAAGAAAGTGCATTAACAGCTTTGTCGAATTCGAGGCTGAAAAAATCATCAGTCACATGCCAGTTAATTTTCAAGGTACCTGTCTCCCGTTTTTTACGGGTTGAGGCCGAAGATGACCGAACCGTCGGCGCTCCGGTATTCTTTCATCTCAACGCCGAATACATCGCGGATCAGCCCTGCGGTAAGAAAATCCGCGGGATGCCCCGATTCAACACATTCGCCATCATTCAGCAGCAGCCCGGTATCGGCATAATGAAGGGCCTGGTTCAGATCGTGCAGTACTGCTACAACTGTCTTTCCTTTGCCTACCTCTTCACGCAGCAGGTTAAGAAGCAGGGTCTGGTGCTTCAGGTCGAGGTGGTTTCCGGGCTCATCGAGCAGAAGTACTTCGGTCTGCTGGACCAGAACCCGGGCAAGCAGTACCCGCTGGTACTCACCCCCGCTGAGGCTTTTAATGGAACGGTCACGGAAATCATTCAAATCCAGACGTTCTATCACCTGGTCTATAATCGCCCTGTCTTCCGCACTTTCGCCGGCAAACAGCCCCTGGTACGGAAACCGTCCCATCGAAACAAGCTCATCAACCGAGTAGTCAAAAATAATCCTGCTTCGCTGGGGAACCATTCCCATCATCCTTGCCCTTTCACGATCAGACAGGGCAGCGACCTCGGAACCGTTCACGGTTATGGTGCCGCCGGCTGGTTTTTCAATCCCGTTTATCAGCTGAAAAAGGGTCGACTTCCCCGACCCGTTTGGCCCCATCAGAACAGCGAAAGATCCGGCGGCTATATTGAAATTTACAGGTTTAAGGACAAACCCGCCGGGATACTTAAACCCGGCGTTCCATATTCTTATCATCGAATCGATTCCCTCCGCTTTCGGCCGAGCATAATCAGAAAAAAAGGTCCGCCGATAAAGGCGGTAATAACGCCGACAGGGATCTCTCTCGGCGCCATCAGGCTGCGGGCGGCAATGTCGGCAAGGATCAGCAGCGAGGCTCCGCCTGCTGCAGAAGCGGGAATGAGTTTTCTGTGGTCAGGTCCCGTCAGCAGCCTCATCAGATGAGGTATGATCAGGCCGACGAACCCGATAATTCCCGAGACAGATACGACAGCAGCTGTCAAAAAGCAGCTTACAAGAAGAAAAAACAGACCTGTCCGGCCCGGATTGATGCCGAGAGAATGGGCCTCATCTGTTCCAAGCGAAAGTATGTTCAGTTTTGAAGCATTCAGCTGGATGAGGAAAATACAGATGCTTACAATTACAGCAGTCAGTTTTACCTTATCCCAGGTAGAAAACGAAAAGCTGCCCATCATCCAGAACACAATCCTGTCCACCTTGTCCTGGTTCAGCATCATAAGAAACGATATTCCGGCCTGAAAAATATAGCCGATTGCGATACCGCCGAGCAGCAGTCCGCTGAAATCGCCGCGGGTCCTGCCGCTTACACCGATTACCAGCAGTATGGTCAGGACTGCCCCTGCAAAAGCAAAAAGCGTGATGCCGCCGAGGCTTCCCAGGCGTCCGCCCAGAAGACCTGCCCCGAATATTATGGCGATTGTTGCTCCAAGAGATGCACCTGACGATACGCCAAGCAGGTAGGGTTCGGCCAGCGGGTTCTGAAAGACAGCCTGAAATACAGCACCGGCGGCGGCGAGCCCGGCGCCTGCAATTGCTGCAAGAAGAATACGCGGCAGCCTGATAGAAATAATGATCAGTTTGACTGTGTCCGGCAGACCGAAATCACCGAAGCCGAGCTGCTCGATCACCGCTTTTACAGCAGTCATGAAACTTATATCGGCAGCTCCGAACGCAGCTGATACAAAAATCAGAACCGCCGGCAGCAGCAGCAGTATCCCCGGAAGCGTTCTATTCGCTGAAAACCGCATTCAACTGCCATATGCCGCGGATCAGCCGCGGTCCCTGTCTGTTAATCATATCTTCATTTATACCATAAACCCTGCCGTTTTTAACCGCGGTCAGGTTGGAGTATATCGGCGTTGAGAGAAACTGATCCCTCATCTTTTCTTCGATGACGATCACATCCGGGTCCGCTTCCATAATCTTCTCAAGCGAATAAGACCAGCCGCTTGCATCAGCCGCGATATTTACTCCTCCGGCAATCTCAATCATCTGCCCGATGAATGTATCTCCGCCGGCGGTCCAGTCGCCTCCGTCACCGAAACCCACTACGTAGTAGACAGTCGGCCTGCGTTCGATTGCGGCAGCTTTTGCTTTTAATTTTTCGTAATCAGCCTTCATACTGTTTATAAGCGTCTTGGCTGCAGCTTCAGCGTCGAGGTCAGAGGCAACCGATGAAATGACATCATAAACACCTTCGACAGCCCCGGGTCCGTAGTAATACTTTACCTTGATGCCGGCAGCTTCAAGCTGTTCCGCTGCTTCCCTCGGCGCATGGGTTGATGCAAATACGACATCCGGCTGCAGTTCGATAATTGCCTCCAGGCTCGGCTCCATAATAGAACCGACAGACGGAACGTTCCTGACCTGTTCCGGATAATTGCAGTAATCGGTCCTTCCGACAAGCAGATCACCCTTATCGAGCGCGTAAATAATCTCAGTTATATTTGGAGCCAGCGATACGACCCTGAGCAGCCGGTCTTCATCGGCTGCGTTGGCGGCGTCAGTTTCCGGCTGCCCTGCAGCAAAAACCCCAGCCGAAAAAAACAGTATCAGCACCGCAATCATCGGTACCTGCTTGAATGTCACTTTCCCCTTCCTTGTTCAGAGAGAAGAGACGGCTTGCCTGTTACAGATAAGTTTCTTTTCAGGCATGCGACTCAGTCCTCGAAGTCCATGTATTGTTAGCGCAGCGCATCAAAGTATCCTGACTTGCAGCTGTCTGAGACAGCCGATCACAGTGGCGGGCCCGTGAAGGATTTTCACCTTGCTTCCTCCGGATGCGAAATGCATTTTCGCATGAAATTGAGTATTCATCAAGAGTTATACGGAGTTGAATTGAATTGAACAGCGGATGCCTATGCTGATTCCACGCGGTTTCTGCCGTTGCGCTTGGCCGAGTACAGTGCATCATCAGCCTGGGCAAACAGGCTCAGCCAGTTAGTATATTTTTCGGGTACTGCCGATGAGGTGCCTGCGCTGATCGTCACATTCACTGAACATTCAGAATCCACATGCTCAATCTGCAGTGTTTCCACATGTTCACGCATGTGCTCGGCGGTTTTAAAAAGTTCAGTGTCGGAACACCCCGGAAGCACCGCTATAAATTCGGCACCGCCGTTCCTCGCAATAAAATTGCCCTGTATGTTTAACGACTCGGTAAGCGCGGCAGCCACACGTTTCAGACATGCATCACCCTCGAGGTGTCCGTACCGGTCGTTGTAAAGCTTAAAATAATCTATATCGACGGCAATCATTCCTATTACTGTCCCTGTCATGCTGTTTCGCTGCCAGAGCTTCTGCATGTATTCGTTAAGGTACCTGCGGTTGGGCAGTGATGTCAGATGATCGATGTACGAAAGGTCTTTCTGCTTTTCGGTTTCTTTTTCCATCTCTATAAAAGCGGTATTCAGATTCATAACCTGCCTGTACGCAGTACAGGAACCAGATACCTGAAGAACCGTCTGGTATACCGAGAAGGCCATAAATATCACTGCCGGGGACCATGGAGGAACAACCATAAAATTGTCGAGCATACTGAAAACCACACCGGTCACCAGCATGAGATAGCCTCCGAGGTACGCCGGAATTATCAATCGCCGTTTCCTGATAGAGTAATACACCAGTTTCAGAACAACATAAACAGAGACCGACAGGTTAAAAACCTCCAGGGGAATAAGCAGCCTTGTAAAAAAGCTGGTTTTTCCGAACAGTATTATCAGCCAGGTTACTGTCGAAACCGCGAGGACTATCCGCAGGGCAGCCTTCGAGAGAAATTCCGGAAATACAAAATATATATAGCAGAAAAAGAACGGAACCGATAATGTGAGTGTTGAATAAATAAACTTTGACCTTACAGCCGCACCGAAACCATTAAACAGGGTCCTGAAAATAAGTTCATCCTTGCTGCCGATAAAAAGAATAGTCAGAATAAAGACAAAGCCCAGAAAGAGATACGAAAGGTTCTTCCGCTCAAAATCGAGCATGAGGCAAAACATAAGGTGATAGAGACCTACAAGCAGAATTGCTCCGAGTATCGCCGAATCAAGAAACAGCCCCCTCTCACGCGCCTGCTCGAGAATCCTGCAGTCTCCGAAATATATATTGCGGGCCAGGCCGCCGTATACTTCATTCCAGACAGAGACCTGAAAAACAAGGTTCATTTCATCTGCATTCACAGGAATTTCGATGAGCGCCGGTGCCGAGTCGGGCACCGAAGCCTCCATACTCGTCCCTGGCTGTCCAACCTGGTATATCAGCTTTCCGTCCGCGTACAGGCTGTAGTTCTCAAGCACATTGGTCATCTTCAGGGCAAGCCTTGCCGGAAGGCTTTCAGGCAGCAGTATTCTCATCGAATAGATGCCGTACCCCTTTTCGTGAGGTTCCCAGTAGGAAGGAACCTTCATAAAACTTTCGGCAGCCGATACCGAAAAACTTCCGGTATTCCCGTCTGTAATGAATTCATGCCAGAAAAAAGCCATATCACCGCGAATATCAATCAGCTCTCCGCCTGCAAGGTCGGCGTTCCGCAAATCAAGAATCCCGTTCTCTACCCTGTAATCCCGGCTGTATTCCTCACATGATGCGAAAAGAAAAAAGACAAAGATAATTGAAATGGTGATAAGCACTGATTTAAGTAAATTCGGCTTCATAAGGGTAGGTTGATGATACCTGCTTTAACTGAAAAAAACAACAAAAACTTGTGTTACGTTCGAATATGATGTATTACTTTACGGCGATTGCGAGCATTCGTTCCGCTCGGTGATCATAACGCCTTCCGTCCAGACCGCCGAAAAATCTCACCTCCGAAAACCCGGCTTCCGTCAGCAGCCCAGCTATTTCAACGGCCGAATATAACCGATGCCTGAAAACAGCTTCGTGCAGAACCGCCGGCTTCTGAGGATCATCATCCACAAACAGCCACCTGTTTTCTATATGCGTCCAGCCGTCGGTAACCTTGTATTCAAGCATAATTAGGTAGCCGTCACGCTGAAACCACTCGGAATTCCTGAAATGGAGCGCCGCCGTCTCCTTTCCGATTGTATCAATCAGAAAGCAGCCGCCCTTTTTCAGTGATTTACAGGCATTTTCGCAGAACGTAAGGTCATCATCGGGGTCATCAAAGTAACCGAAGGATGTGAAAAAATTAAGTGCAAAGTCATAGGCATCCGGCTCACAGAAATTCAGGACATCGGCATTCACAAACCTTACATCTACTCCGGCTTTGTCTGCGTTCAGCCTTCCCTGCTGCAGGTATTCCCCGGTGATGTCGGTCCCTGTAACACTGAATCCCATCTTTGCGAATTCGATCATATGCCGGCCTTCACCGCAGCACATATCCAGAATAGCCGAACCGGGGCGGACACCTGAAAGTTCGATCATCCTGCGGCATTCAAGCGGCGTATCTTCGATTCTGTCCGGATCAAACATCAGCGGCTTGTACAGCCTCCAGAAGTCCGGATTTTTGTACCAGTCTTCCCTGTCATCCAGGAACATGGCAGCCTCCTTGAAATTTAGCTTATTTCATGATAATCAGTGATCTATGGATTTACAACAGCAAAATGAGAAAATAATATTCCCGGTTTCATTCAGACTGAAAATAATCAGCATCATATATGACAATGAGAAATCCGCATTCGACAGGTTCGGAAAAATCCTCGATGATGATAATATTCATCACTCCAACTGGGACTGCAAACCAAGCAGCGGCGGAAAGTATGCGAGCTACCGGGTAGACGTTACAATTAAAGACAATGAGACATTTCAGAAACTCTATGCGACCATGGGGAGCGTTGAAGGAGTTAAATGCGTCATCTAACTTTTCTGAACGATGATGATATCAGTTTTATTGAACAGAAGGCCTCCGCTTTCAGGCTGTCCTTTCAGGACCGCCGTCAGCTTGAAATAATTGCATCGGACCTGCGCAGATGGGAAGAAGGCTGTCTGAGTGAATTCTGGATGGATCCGCCGAACCCGGAACTGAAAGGCCGCGACAGGAAAAAGCATGCTATGGCGGCGATCAATGCCAGGTGGGAAGATCTGAAGCGGAAACCCAAGAGCTATAGCGGATTTAACCCGGACTACAAGCCTTCAGGCAACTCCGGCAAGCCCGAAGCCGCCCCCGAAAATACCCCGATAATGGGAAGATGTCCGGTCGCTTCGGAAAAAACACGCTGCTGTAACCTGCAGACCCTCGATGCCGTCATAAACTGCGGCTTTGACTGCAGCTACTGCTCGATCCGGACCTTCTACCATACCGACAGTATCCTCTTCCATACAGACCTGAAGCAGAAGCTCAAAGCTCTTTCTGCTGAACTCGATCCGGCAAAAAAATACCATATAGGAACCGGGCAGTCTTCGGACTCGCTTATGTGGGGCGATAGAAACGGAATGCTGACCGACATACTCGATTTCGCGCGGCAGAACCCCAACGTCCTGCTCGAACTGAAATCGAAATCGGACAATATCGGCAGCCTGCTGCAGCATGATATACCTGCCAATGTAATCACGACGTGGACGCTGAATACACCGGTAATCATACAAAACGAGGAACATCTGACGGCTGGTCTCGATTCGAGGATTTCCGCCGCAGCCGCGATTGCCGGAAAGGGATGCCTGATAGGCTTTCACTTCCACCCGATAATCGTTTACGATGGCTGGAAAGAGGATTATAACGAAGTTTTCAGCAGGCTGAAAGCGGAGTTCTCGCCGAATGACATTACCCATATTTCATTCGGGACCCTGACATTTATAAAGCCGGTAATAAAGGAGCTCAGAAACCGGGAGCTGAAGAGCAAGATTCTTCAGATGCCGATGGAGGAAACAGCCGGAAAACTCTCCTACCCCTTTGAGACCAAAGAGGAAATATTCCGGTTTGCATATGATTCATTTGCTGAATGGCATGACAGAGTCTTCTTTTACCTCTGCATGGAGGACATCAGGCTGTGGAAGAAGGTTTTCGGTTATGATTACGGCAGCAACGAAGAGTTTGAAAAAGATATGATAGAATCCTACTTCAGAAAAATGGAAACAAGATGGAACAGGCAGTCCTAGTAACACTCAAAGACAGCGGCAGTCTCACCGAAGAACTCGAAACACTCTGCCTGTCTGTCGGAATCGAAACAATTAAAATCTTCGAGGTTATTATAAATAAACCCACCGCGGCATGGCTGATCGGAAGCGGAAAGGCCGAGGAAATTATCAGCTGGGCGGTAGACAATGAAGCCGAGCTGATCGTTTTCAACCCTGCCCTGTCGCCGTCCCAGCAGCGCAACTGGGAAAAAGCATCGAACCTATGCGTCATCGACAGGCAGGAAGTAATCCTCGAGATATTTGCCCAGCGCGCCGTCAGCAGAGAGGCCTCTCTTCAGACAGGGCTTGCAAGGATGGAATACTCGCTGCCGCGGCTCACAAGGGCATGGACACACCTTTCGAGGCAGCGCGGAGGAACAAAAGGTAACAGGGGTGAAGGCGAAACCCAGCTTGAGCTCGACCGCAGAATTGTTCTTAATAAAATAGCCAAAATGAAGCGTGAGCTCAAAGAGGTACAAAAACAGCGGGCAATCCAGCGGTCGAAGAGGTCCGGCAAAATCCCGTCGGCATGTATAGTAGGCTACACCAACGCCGGAAAATCATCGCTGCTGAACCTTATGTGCGGTTCCGAAATACTTGCCGAGGACAAGCTATTCGCGACACTGGACGCGACAACAAGAGTGCTGAAGCTAGGCAGCGGCAGCAGCCTGACGCTGACCGATACGGTCGGTTTTATACGAGACCTGCCCCACAAGCTTGTTCAGGCATTTCAGTCCACGCTTGAAGAGGCAGTTCTCGCCGATTTTTTAATACTCGTAATAGATGCTTCGGATTCTGACGCCGACGCTCATTACAGAACAACTCTTGAAACACTTAAAGAGATCAAGGCCGATAACAAG
>QKCC01000219.1 GCA_003245835.1 Spirochaetales bacterium
GGCGCAAGCAAACTCTACATAAAAGACATTAAGGATGAGTTCGCGAACGACTTTCTGTTTCATATAATCCGTGCAGGAGCGGCTTACGAAGGCAAATACCTGCTTTGAACATCAATTGCGCGCCCTCTTCAGGCAAAGCATATTGCCGAGGTTGCGCTTGCCGAAGGCGCCGATGCGATCTGTCACGGCTGCACAGGCAAGGGCAACGACCAGGTACGTTTCGAACTGACTTTCAAGGCGCTTGCACCCGGACTCAAGGTAATTGCACCCTGGAGAATCTGGGACATCAGAAGCCGTGAGCAGGCAATCGATTACGCCATTGCTCATAACGTTCCGCTTGGAAACATCAGCAAGAAGAACATCTATTCACGCGACTGGAACATGTGGCATATGAGCCATGAGGGCGGAGACCTTGAGGACCCGTGGAACAGGCCGAAGGAAGAGATGTTCCAGCTTACGAAGTCCCCGAAAGCGGCTCCGGACGCTGAAACCGAGATTATAATCGACTTTGAAAAATCATTCCCCGTCGCGCTGAACGGCAAAAAGATGAGCGGGATCGAGATTATTGCCGAGCTCAACAAAATAGGTGCCGCCAACGGCATAGGACGTTCGGACCTTGTTGAGACCCGCGTCGTCGGAATGAAGAGCCGCGGTGTTTATGAAACACCGGCAGGTGAAATACTCTACAAGGCGGTGCGCGAGCTTGAGATGCTCACAATGGACTACGATACACTGAGTATGAAGGACAGCCTGAGCAGAAAGTTCGCCGACCTCGTTTACTCAGGAAAATGGTACACACCGGTTCGTGAATCAATCGACGCCTATATGGAAAAGGCTGCGGAGTTCACTACAGGTTCCGTCAAGGTTGTACTGTATAAAGGAAATATCATCATCGCCGGCCGGAAGTCACCTTATTCGATCTACCTTGAAGACCTTGCTTCATTCGGCGAAAGCTCCTACGACCACCATGATGCGACCGGGTTCATCAACCTTTACGGTCTGTCTACCGGCGTAACCGCAATGGTCCGCAGGGGAATGAAAACCTCGGGCGGCCAGGCCGATGAGATCAAGGGTACAGCGGCAACATACCATGACAAGTGATTTTGAACTCAGGAGGGCCAACGCCGAGGACGTCGACAGTATTTACAACCTGACATCCTCGATGGCAGCCCAGGGACTGATGCTTTCGCGCAGCAAATACAAGATCGTATCAACGCTTACATCCTTTTTTGTGATTGTTGAAAAAAGCAGCGGAAAGGTAATTGCGTCGGGTTCGCTTGCACCGCTATGGACAGATCTCTGCGAGGTGTGCGCCCTGGCGGTGCACCCGGTTTGGCAGGGTCAGGGCCTTGGAGCTGAACTTGTTCTGCACCTTATAGAGGAAGCAAAGCGCCTGAAGATTCACCAGGTCATTAGCCTGACCTACCAGGTTGAATTCTTCAAAAAGCTTGGATTCAAGGTTGTCGAGAAAAGCCAGTTTCCGCGAAAACTCTGGCGGGAATGTATGGAATGTCCCAAATTAGAGGCATGTGATGAAACAGCCATGTTAATCGAAACCTGAGCTGATAATTTCTGTAAACACCCGGGCGCCCGCTTCATCACGGGCGCCCAACTTTTTTTGTCTTGACAAATACGTATATACAATATTATTTTGTATATACAGAGAACTTTTATGGCAATAAGTATAAGAAACCCGCGGGTTGAAGAGATTGCCCGGGAAATCAGCAGAATTGAAAACCGGTCGATGACACAGGTAATCATCGAAGCACTGGAAGAAAAACAAAGAAGAATAAAGCAGACCGATGCAGCAGCTGCGCTGCGGCTTCAAAAACTCGAGTCGATTGCTGCTGAATGCGCGTCACTTCCCGTTATTGATAATCGCCCCGTAGATGAAATCCTAGGATACAGTGATATCGGGGCATTCGATTAATGGTAATTGATACCTCGGCGATTCTTGCAGTACTTCTGAATGAAGAGAATGCAGTCCTCTACAATAAGCAAATGGCACGGGAATGCAGAAAATTTATATGTCCGTTCAATGCACTTGAAGCCGATTTGGTAATTACATCCAGATATGGGTCTTCCGGAAAAGAACAGTTGGACAGATATATTTTCAGCAGCGGTATAGAAATAATACCGTACACATCAGGAATACAGGCACTCGCATACGATACCTGGCTGAAATTCGGCAAAGGAAGGCACAAGGCAAAGCTGAATATGGGTGACTGCTGGGCTTACGCGACGGCAAAAGCTTTAAACGAACCGCTGTTATTCAAAGGAGAAGACTTCAGCCTTACCGACATCCGCCCGGTACTAAAATACTCCTCTTTGCCTTTTGTTGAATAAAACCCCGATACCACTTTAGGATGATTAGAGATGCTGATTATTGCTGAAATTACATTTGCCGCACTTATGTGCAACGATTGTGACTAAAAAAATCTCCCTTTCGTATGTAGCACCGATTATTACGAGCATTTAACTGTACTTTGTCCGTGGAGTTTTTGATTTATTAAAAACTCCGAATCCATCCGGGGTATTGAAAATTCCCCGGATGGATCATTGACTAATATTTTTATTCCCTCCATTCTAAGAAAATGAGTGAAGATATCAAAGTAAATGAAATCCCCGGTATGTTTGAGGGACCGATCCGTCCTGTCCTGCTGAAACTGTCGATTCCAATGTTCGCCGGCATGATTGTTCAGGTTGTATACAATGTCACCGACACCTTCTGGGTGGCAAGGATCGATCTTGCAGACCCATCCTATATGGGAGGAACAGCAATAGTTTTTCCGCTGATCTTTTTCTTTATGGCCCTCGGAAACGGACTCACGGTGGGCGTGAGTTCTCTTGTCGCACGCGCCATCGGAGAAAAGAACACCAAAATACTGAACACAACCGCCGAGTCGGGAATGCTGATCAGTCTTGTGCTGTCAGTACTTTCTCTGGCCATAATTCTGCCTTTTGCGCCCCAGATCCTGAAAATGCTTGGTGCCGAGGGTGACTACTATGTGCACGGGCTTGAATACCTGCGGTATATAATTCCCGCCGGACCTGTAATATTTTTTGCTATGATTTTTCAGGGCATTCTGCAGGGTGAAGGCCTCATGAAATACGTTATGAACGCCATGCTTATAGGAACGATACTGAATATCGTGCTCGACCCGGTCTTTATTTTTCTGCTGAAGCTGGATGTCCGCGGAGCTGCCATCGCAACAGTCATTGCCCAAATCGCAGCAATGATATATATGGTGAATGTTTTCGTCCGTAATAAATCATCTGTTAAAATTGATTGGGCTGTTTCAAATATCAAGGTCAGAACGATAAAGGACATTGCCGCCATCGGTCTGCCTCAGTCATTCGCGATGATAATAATGTCGCTGAGTTTTTTCATCTTCAACCGCATTGTAATCTCGATTGACGAACTGGCGCTTACAGCTTTCGCGTTATGCGGACGTTTTGAGCAGATAATGCTGATGCCTGCATTTGCACTCGGAGCCGCTATCGTTACCATAATAGGCCAGAACTCCGGACGGGGTAATTTTGAGAGAATGAGAAGCACAATGAAGGAGGCCAGGCTGCTCGGACTTATTTCGGTCGGTGTAATTACAGCGCTCATGGTTGCTTTCGCGCCGTGGATCTTCAAACCTTTTACGGATGTTGAAAAGGTCCTTTGGTATGCAGTTATGCAGTACAGGGTTCTCGGGGTTTCGTACCTCGCCGCTCTTCTGGGAATTACCGGCAGATCCTTTTTTCAGGCAATTGGATATCCGCTTCCCGCGCTGTTCCTGACGCTGCTGAGGCTTGTTCTGGTAACAATTCCGGTAATGCTCATTCTGATAAACGTTTTCGGAATGGGAATGTGGGGTGTGTGGCTTGGCCTTGCATCGGGAAGTGTTGTTTCAATGGTTGTTGCAATTATTCAGGTCAACAGCGCGATTAACCGTCTTGAATCAGGAAAAATGAAGCTGCATAAGGTCTGAATCTTATTACCCGGACGATCCTGTTCGGGTGATAAACAATTTTGCGGCAAATAATTTCCGCTTGACGGATGAAGGATCACGGTTGATCATTACTACTTATGAACAGCCTTGATTCCCTTAAAGCCTGGATTTCACTGCAGAACCCGGAACTTATTTCCCCCGATGCAGATCTTTACAACGAATTCGGAAATTTTTTTACATACCTGTTCAACCACAACCAGGACGGTATCTGCCTCCTTGCTCCCTCGCTTGAAATCATATGTGTAAATAATACGATGCAGAGCTGGTATGGGCATAAATCTCCGTTCAGCGGTAAAAAATGCTACGAGGTTTACCACGACCGAAAGGCCCCATGCGATCGATGTCCGACGCTCGAAACACTCAAGACCCGAAAATCGACAACCCTGGATGTACCCTATGAAACCCAGTATGCCCAAAACGGAAACCAGAAACTGACAACCTTTCCCGTTTTTAATGAAAACAATGAAGTAATTGCGGTGATCGAACATATAAGGGATTTATCAACTGAGGAAAAGGAACAGGCGGCGTTTGTAAAACTCAACAGTATGCTTGACGAGCAGTCACAGAAATTGATGGAGCAGAATATTGCGCTGCGGGTTCTCGGTACCCAGCTGTCGAGGGATTCCGATACTGTTGTAAGCGAGATTTCAATGAAAATCGACACCTTAATTACACCGCTGCTCGTAAGGCTGAAGGAAAGAGTGAAAAATGACGCAGCCGAGGCTGAACTCTGCCAGCTCGAGAAGCATCTTAACGAATTGACCGAGCCCTTTCTTAACAGCCTTCCGCTTGAAAGACTCCAGCTTTCAAAGCGGGAAATGCAGCTTGCTGAATATATCAGGGAAGGATACACCAGCAAGGAAATGAGCAGCATGCTGTGCATATCAAAAAAGACAGTTGATTTTCACCGCTCCAACCTCAGAAAAAAACTCAAAATCAGAGATGGTGAAAGTCTTCAGGCTCACCTGCTGAGTTATCATCGTTCCAGGCACAAGTAGTACCTGGTTTTAACTGGTATTATTCGGGTGTTTTTCAAGTATTTTCAAATCCTCACTACAGGCTGATAATTTAGAAGTAAAAAAATTGATTTACTCAGGAGGAGAAAAATGCACGAAAAGGACCCATTATTTCAACCGATCAAAATCGGAAGCAAGACGTCGCCAAACAGGTTCGCGATAAATGCAATGGAATGCTGTGACTCGGATGAGAACGGAAACCCTGGACCAAAAACCTACAGGCGATACAGGAACCACTTTGAAGGCGGATGCGGAGTAATAGTACTCGAGGCAATCACAGTCGGCTATGAATCGAGAAGCCGTCTGAATCAGCTTTCCGTTATGCCCAGAAATGCAAAGGCGCTCGAAAAATTCGTTGCCGAGATGAAGAGCATAAACAAGGACGCAATCTTCGTGTGGCAGCTTACCCACTCCGGAGAAATAAGTCATCCGGATTTTTCCAAGAGGGTAACCCCAAAGCAGATGTACGGTTTTGAAGGTGAACTTCTGGAAGAAGACGACGTAAAGAAAATCCAGCAGCAGTTTGTAACAGCAGCAAAGATTGCCCATGACGCGGGTGCCGACGGTATAGATTTCAAGGTATGTCACGGCTACCTGGGATCCCAGATGACCAGACCTTACAATGACCGTAAATGGGCATATGGCGGTTCTTTTGAAAACAGAACCCGATTCGCCTATGAAACCTATGAAATGATTAACAAAGAAATCAATGATCCGGATTTCCTCGTCGGTTCAAAGGTTTCGATATGGGAAGGTTTTCCGGGCGGCCAGGGAAGCGCCGGACCGGAATCAGCATTAATGGACATAAGCGAATCACTCGAGCTCTGTAAAGGCCTTGAAGCACGCGGAGCAAAGTTCATTATTGTTTCGGCAGGATCACCGTCAATAACACTCGCACTGTCCCAGCCGGATGCAAAAATACCGCGGGACGTCTATACCCACTTTACATTTCAGAAAGCAGTACATGACGTTCTGAAACCCGAAACTGCTGTAATCGGCTCGGCATATTCTGTACTGAATAACGGAAACAACAAGCTCGTTACCAGAAGAAAAGAGGAAAATACCCTTGAATACTGGGGAAACAGAAATATACGCGAAGGCGTTACCGATATGATCGCAATCGGCCGTCAGTCCCTTGCCGACAGCTGGATTCCCCGAAAAATGCTCGAAGGAAATGAAAACGAGATCAAATGGTGTACTGCATGCGACAACTGCATTGAATTCCTCATCAGGCAGCAGAATGTCGGCTGTGCGACACGGGATAAAGAGTATGCGCTCGCGTTGAAAGCTATACGTGAGAAAGAAGGTATGCTTAAAGAGAAGAAGACCTGATTCTGTTTATTTGTAAAAGTAAGGCAGGGGTGCCCGGTTATTGCCCGGCACCCCGTTCACATTTAATATCCGGAAAGAAGCTCCGTTAACGCGTCCTCGGACGGAACAACACTGTGAAAAACAACTTCGCCGTCTACTACCAGAGCCGGCACATTAAGCTCATCATTCCCGAGATTGTTGCTGTAACAGCCCGGACAATAACCGAACAGGCAGTTAACCGATACACCGTAAGCAGCTATGACTGCTTCATCCTCAATTCGTTCAACCGAGAGTTTAAGATTAAGCTTTGCGGCGATTTTATCAATTAACACTTCATAATAATCACTGACAGAACAGGGTGAGCCGAGAATTTTTATATCGGGCAAACTGATACCTCCGTCTTGGCCGGCTTAATGCCTCTACCCGCTAATATACTCAATGTACTCCCTTACAGGCAACAATTCCATATTCAATCCTGCTGCAACTTCGTTTGTAATCTTTCCTTCAGATACAAACTGAAATCCGGCTTCCTCTACCCAAAACAGGTACTTCCCAATTATTTCACGGATTCCGGCATTCTTCGTCCGCAGCAGCATTCCGCAGTTTCTGTATATTTCGAGTTTTGGTTCAACAGACTGCATAACTGCTTTCATCGTGTTGAAATTATTATCCCCTGGAAAACCCGCATTCGAGATGATTACTACATCGGGATTTTTATCATCCGCGTCCAGCATATCGTAATTCCCCTGATTTTCGATCACCTGCGGCCGTTTTGCCGGAATAAGACGATCCATGAAATTCTTTAGACAGGCTGTCATACTCCATAGGTAGACAGGGGTTGCGAAACAGACTATATCCGAGCTCATGCAGGTTTCGAGCAGATCGGTCATATCGTCCCGGTAGATACACTGTCCGGGAGTTTTATACCAGCAAGTAAAGCATCCTCTGCAGTGCGCAATATCTTTATCAATAAGAAATATATTTTCGGTTTCAGCTCCCGCCTTTTCTGCACCCTTAATAAAAGCTTCAGCAATTACATTGGTATTGCTGTTCTTGCCTCTCGGACTGCCGTTAAAAACTGCAAGTTTCATATTATCAACTCCTTTATCAGGTGTATCTGCCTGTCAACGAATTCTTCTGTTATTGTAAGCATAGGTGAAGATGTTTTTAACCCGTCCCAAAAGCTCAATATGTGATAGGCGACATCATCAACATCGAGGACCCTGAATTCCCCGGTTTTCATACCGTACTTGAGAATCATACTCACCAGGTTAACTGCAGCGCTGACTCTCTGCTCAAAGTACGAACGCTGTTCTGGTACATGAAAAGCGAATTCGTGTACTGCAAAATAGAATCCGTTATCTTCTCTGAATAACGCGGCTTTTTCTTCGCTGAAGTAACCATCGAGTATTCTTATTGCCGGAGTTCCGGCTTTTATTGCATCTGAGACGATTTCACTGTTGATTTCGATATCATTTTCCAGAATTGCAATGAATATCGACGTCGTAGATGAAAAATGCCTGTACAGGCCTCCCCTGCTTAAACCGCAGACCTCACAAATATCTTTCATCGTTACAGCTGCATATCCTTTTTCTGCAAACAGTTTTTGCGCTGTTTCAATAATTATTTTTTTTGTTTTTTCACCCTTTCCCACACAGCCTCTTTTGCGTCACACGTGTCGCTTTTTGTTCAACACAATACGACACTACTGTCGCTTTTGTCAACCAGCTTTGTTTTATTTTTTGATATTAATTTCATTACGGAAAAAGAGCAGAAGAACAGTTCGGTAGTTGCGAAAGGTATATATTCAATGATGGTGATCGGGCCTGATCAATCAGTCTTGAATATTGAGATATGACATTTTTATTGAACGGAGTCGAAAATATTAATCCTGCCTGCTCTTGGCCTGCTTATGAGCCTCGAGCGTGCGCTTTTCACCATTCAACAGATGCGTGTAAAGCAGCGGAATCAGCAATTCCGTATTGCGGCTTCTGATATTCACGATGATAGTCAGATGTTCCTGAATAACATCCTGTACAACCTTCTCATGCATTAAAACACTTCGCTCGGCAAAGTATCTGATTCTGTGAGAGATCTCATGAATTCTGCGAATAGCATCTTTCAGCAGATCATTTTTAAGATGTTTAAAAAATAGTTCATGCAGACGAATATCAGTACTTATATACAGATCATCATCCTGTTCACCGTTTTTCAGCCTGAGAATATCCTTTTCAAGGTCATCGAGCTCTTCATCGGTAATCAATGAAATACTGGATCTGGCAGCGTAAGACTCGAGGAGTCTCCTCATTTCCCATGTATTAAGAATATCATCATCGGAAATATCGGAAACCTTGGCGCCTTTATTTGGAATCAGGGTAACCAGCCCGTCTGACTCAAGCTTCACAAGCGCTTCCCTTACCGGTGTCGCACTTACTCCAAATTCTTCAGCAAGCTTATCGATATGGAGGACGTCATTGGGTTTTAAGTCGTTAAATAGAATCTGCTCTTTCAAAGCCGAGAACATCTGATCTCTGACTGGAAGTGAAATAATCTTTTTAGCGCTCATAATTAAATTCTACCCTCGCATATATATTTTTGATATAACACAGATTATACCAAATTGTTATGCAGAACAAAACTTTTTTGTTCTGCATAATCAAACTAACTAATTATCCAGCTTTTTCAGCAGCTCGTTGAAAACCTTGCTCGGACGCATTTCATTATCAACTGCATCAGAATCCGGCCTGTAATAGCCTTTGAGATCGACAGGTCTGCCCTGCGCTGCAAGTAACTCTTTCAGAATATTGTCCTTCTGTTCAACCAGGCCGTTATAGAATGCCGAAAATCTGTTTCTTATTTCCTGATCCTCAGACTGCTCAGCTAAAGACTTTGCCCAGTACAGTACGAGGTAGAAGTGGCTGCCTCTGTTATCAATTTTACTTACTTTTCTGGATGGCGCCCGGTTTTCATCAAGATATGCTGCAATTGCGCTGTCGAGAGCATTTGCCAGCACAAGTGCTTTCGGGTTTTTGTGAAATTGACCGTATGTCTCCAGAGAAACCGCCAGTCCCAGGTACTCACCGAGAGAATCCCACCTCAGATGGCCTTCTTCCATAAACTGCTGCACGTGCTTAGGCGCTGAACCGCTCGCCCCTGTTTCGATCAGAACACCGCCGTTAAGCAGCTGCACGATTGAAAGCATTTTAGCGCTTGTTCCCAATTCCAGAATCGGAAAAAGATCAGTCAGGTAATCTCTTAAAACATTGCCTGTAACAGAAATTGAATCTTCGCCCGCCTTCATCTTTTCAAGCGAAACCAGCGTGGCATCTGCCGGAGAAAGAATCCTGATGTCAAGATTATCGGTATCTTCTGCAAGCAGGTACTTTTTAACCTTTGCAATCAGCGCGATATCATGCGGGCGGTTCTCATCCAGCCAGAAGATAGTGGTAGAGCCGGTGATTCCAGCACGCTTGACAGCTACCCTTACCCAGTCCCGGACAGCAACATCCTTTGTCTGGCACATTCGGAATATATCATCCTTCTGAACCTTGTGCTCGGTGAGAACTGTGCCCTTACGGTCTATTACGCGTACAACTCCCTCACCCGGAATTTTAAATGTTTTATCGTGCGACCCGTACTCTTCGGCCTTTTTCGCCATAAGACCGATGTTGGAAACACTTCCCATAGTGCGCGGATCAAAAGCACCGTTCGTTTTACAGAAATCAATAGTATTCTGGTAAACCTTCATGTATGAACTGTCGGGAATTACCAGTTTAACATCTTTTGCCTGTCCGGCAGCATTCCACATTTTACCGGAATTTCTTATTGCTGCAGGAATGGCGGCATCTATCAAAGTGTCGCTCGGAACATGAAGGCTTGTAATTCCCTTGTCTGAGTTGACCATAGCCAATTCAGCCTGCCCTTTGATGCAGGCATCTATGCCGGCTAAAATCGGCTGCTGCTCTGCTGCAGGAAGATTTTCGAGCTTGGTGAATAATTCAGCAAGCCCGTTGTCCGGGTTTATTCCCAGCTTATCAAAAACTGCCGAATATTTTGTGAATACATCTTCAAAAAAAACTGAAACCATCTGCCCGAAGATAATCGGATCGGAAATCTTCATCATACTGGCTTTCAGCTGAAGAGAAAAAAGGACGTCCTGTTTTTTGGCATCAGCAATCTGTACTTTGAGAAAGTCTCTCAGTTTTCGACTGCTCATTGCTGAAGAGTCCAGTATCTCACCTTCAAGAACATCGAGATAATCTCTGAACAGAATTTTTTCGCCTTCATCGGACGAGAATTCTATCTTGACAGCACCATTTTCTGAACAGACGACTGACTTCTCGGTATTGTAAAAATCACCCTCCGTCATACTCACAGCGTGAGTTTTTGAACCGGGTGTCCATTCTCCCATTGAATGGGGATTATTTTTGGCATATTTTTTAACAGCTGATGGAACACGGCGGTCGGAATTGCCTTCCCTGAGCACAGGGTTTACTGCGCTGCCTTTTACAAGATCATAACGCTCTTTAATTTTGTTCTCGGCGTCATTTTGGGGTTTTTCGGGATAATCAGGCAGGTTATACCCTTTTGCCTGAAGTTCCCTAAGTGCGTTCTGAAGCTGAGGAATGGAAGCGCTGATGTTCGGAAGCTTGATTATATTAGCCTCGGGAAGGTTAACCAATTCCCCGAGGACCGCCAGGTCATCGGTGACTTTCTGCTCAACTGAAAGATACTCAGGAAAAGCAGCAAGCAGCCTTCCGGCAAGGGAGAGATCCCTGATTTCAACGTTAATATCGGCAGTATTCAAATATGCCCGGACTACAGGAAGGAAAGCTGCTGTTGCCAATGCCGGTGCTTCATCTGTGTATGTGTAAATAATATTATCTTTCATTTAAGCCTCATTTTATGGAAATCTGTTGTATTTTTTTTGGCAAGAAACCGTTACCAGCTGCAAACACAGTATCGTTATTTATTTATCGTGTCAATAAATACGATTTTTACGACTTCAATTCTCAGCAACCACCGAATAAACAGCCCTTATTGCTTCATTCAAACCTGCTTCTTCTACACCAATCAAAATACTGTGCCCCTGCATTCCCTTATCAATCATCTTTACATCGACGCCTTGCTTTTCCATAGACGAAAAAAGATCAGCTTCAAAGCTGCCGATATATTTCATACCTTCTCCGACCACGGCTATCAGACCGATCCCTTCAACGATTTCTATATGCTTCGGCTTGAGCGATTTGATCCCTTCAATCAGGATTTCTTTCTTATTTTCAAGTTTATCTTTATGTATAACCGCTGAAACAGTATCAATACTGGTGCTCAACTGCTCATAAGTGATTCCGGACTTCTGAAGAAGATTGATAATATTCATAAAAAACCCGAACTCATCATCCATCGGGGCTTTCTCAATGAGAAGAACGGAAAAACCGCTTTTTCCGGCAATACCGGCAATCTTCTGTTTTGAAGCATCACGCGAAGAAACAATCATTGTACCGGGATCACCCGGTTTGTCAGTGTTACGGATATTAATTGGTATTCCCTTCTCTCTGACAGGAGAAACAGCATCGGTATGAAGAACTGCCGCACCTCTGTAAGCCAATTCCCTCAATTCGGGATATGTAATTTCACTGATTGTCGCAGCCTGCGGAACAATTCTGGGATCAGTCAGCAAAAATCCCGAAACATCCGTCCAGTTCTCATACACATCAGCATCAATGGCGTTAGCGGCAACAGCGCCGGAGATGTCGGAACCGCCTCGTGAGAAGGTCTTTATTTCACCCCTGCCGTCCACACCATAAAACCCGGGAATGACGTACCGCTTGCTTTCATCACTGCATCTGGCTTTTATCTTTTCATAAGAAACGGGATCAACCTTGCCGCTGTCGAGAATCTGTACAACTTCAGCAGCATCAACATATTCAGCATCCAGCAATTCGGCGATTATCAAGCCGTTAAGAGCCTCGCCCCTGCTTACTGTATATTCGAATCCAGCGCCGTTTTTAATTTTCTTAAGTGTCTCTGCGAGCACATCTGTAAAATCGAGGTTTAAATCCAAACCGTCAATAATCTGCTGAAAACGGTTTGATATTCTTGACCACAGCTCATCAATAGGTTCATTCTTTTCGAATGATTTGTTTACCATAATAAGCAAGTCTGTAACTTTAGTGTCACCGGAATCCGCTTTTCCCGGTGCTGACGGCACAACGATTCTGATATCAGGGTCTGATAATATAATATTCTTTACCTTCAGTATCTGTTTCGCTGTAGCAAG
>QKCC01000215.1 GCA_003245835.1 Spirochaetales bacterium
GTCCCATACAAAGTCCTTTGCGGTTCCTTCCCAGACGAATTCCTTAACTGTAACTCCTGCCTGATTCTTTAGTTGGCCCGTTATAAGCTGTTCACGGCTGGTTTTCTGCCTTATAAGGATGGTATCTTTCGAACCGTCTTTATCAGGCGAGAATAAGGTGTAATCAGCACCGGCTTCAATTTCCGGATATGCCGTATCGAGTATAAAATCACGGGTTACCGCATTTGAGACATCGCCCTTTTCATATACGACCTCTATGCCGGCCCTGTAGGTTCCGTCTTCAGCCTTTCTTCCAGAATCGGTAAAACCGTCCCAGACGAACTCGTTCTTTATTTTACCTTCACTCGCGATCTTCTTTACGATTTTGCCGGAAGCATCGGTTATTACAAGGCTGTACGACTGGATACCTGCAGTTACGTTCAAAACGGGTGTCAGAATCAAGCTGTCTTTTATCTTGTCGCCGTTCGGTGAAAATGCTTCAGGTGAAGCCGTTAGAATAACGGGTGTTTCTTCGGTATCGAGAGCAAAATCAATTACAGCAGACTCGCCTTTGTTTCCGGCACGATCCTGTGTATAGAGTTTGTATGTATAGTCTCCATCCGGCGCCAGCTTTCCGGCTGCCGTATAACCATCCCAGACTATAGACGCCTCTGCGTTGTTTACCCATTTATAATTTTTGATCACCGCACCGGCAGCATTTTTAATCTCGGCATACCAGACATCTTCCATGGAAGTCTCCTGGTAAATTGCCACGGTATCCTTGTTGCCGTCCCCGTTCGGCGTCCCCGTTCGGACTGAATACCTTAAGGGAGACCTTTGCAGATGCCGATGGCGCTGTTTTATCAGCGATTACAACCGGTGACTCAACCTGCGGATTATTTCCATTGATGTATTTGATACTTAAAACACCCTTGTATTTGCCTTCATTTATGTAACCTGAACCGGATTTTCCATCAAAGTCAAAGAAGTCGGGAATTTTCCCGTCAGACTTTCTGTAGACCTCACGGCCTGTCCCGTCGGTAATTTTAAACAGCCATTCACTGATTCCGGTCTTTACCGGCACATCGGGTGTGAACTTTATGCTGTTTACACTTCCCTGGACGCCAGGTGCAAAATATGACGCATTGACTGACAATGATATTGGAGTTGTCTGCGTGTTAATGATTATATTCGGAATCTCGGCAAGGACACTGTTTCCGGCGCGGTCAGTCGATTCTATGTAGTAGAAATACACGCCGTCAGGAATCAGCAGCTTTTTATCATCTTTTCCGTCCCAGTCAATACTGCCCGGAGCAGTTTTAGTCCACCTGAAGTTTTTTAAAATTTTACCGTCGGCACTCTTTATTTCAGCCTTCCAGATATCTTCGGATGAACCGTTCTGAACGATGTAAATTGTATCTTTATTACCGTCATTATTCGGACTGAAGATTTTATTTTCATCACTGATTTTATCTATCGATATTTCAGGCGGAGTATTGTCGACAACCAGACCGTATTTATCTGTTGAGGTAATGTTTCCGTTGTCATCCCAGGCCTGCATGTAGAACCTGTAAAATCCGTCCGGAACAACTTCACCGTTATCGCTTTTTCCGTCCCACCTGATTGTCTTCGGAATATCGACACCCTTTTCAACATAGAACAGTCTCTGAAAAAAATTTGCCAATCCTACATTCTCTGGACGCTTTTCTTTGTTCTCTATTTTTTTTACTTCGTTTCCGTTTTCATCTTCTACTATAAAAGAAAATCCTTTTATATATCTTGTATCAGTAATATTGACCGGAATTTCGACAGAATCCTTGATTCCGTCATTATTGGGCGACATGTACGTTATTATTTTTTCGCCGTCAGGTCCGCTGTTAATATTTCCGATATTTTTCGAGGATGCTGTTTTGTCATTTTCGTTTGCTACATATTTCTTTGATTTTTCCAGCTTTCCCGGTGATTTCACTTTAAAGAGAAAGGACGTTTCATCGGGGTTTCCAATCCGGGTATCCTGATCTTCAGTATCTTCGCCGTTATTGTAATCTTCAGCAAATCCGGACAAATCCATTTCTATGACCGGTGCTGTTTCATCTACCACACCAAGGTTAACGTTCAGTCCGGCGCTTACCGCCCAAAGCCCGTTCTGCATCGGTGATGCAGCGGCTGACGCTCTAACATCATTCCTGGACCATCCCTGTTTATTCAGATCACTGTCCTTGAAATCAGTCTTGAAATTGACATATACACCGAAGGCGGGAATCAGCGCAGAAGTGTCTCCGGCTACCAGTTCAGCAACATCTACGGTCGACGAAAACTGAATTCCGGCAACATCAAAAAGGTTTATGTCTCCGCCTATTCCCAGTCTTGCATTTATACTCGGCAGTATCGGAAAACTGATATTCGAATTTACCCTGAAATCAAAATTCCTGCTGTCAAGCAGATCAAAACTTATTCCGCCGCCTGGAACGAATGTCGAAGGGTAATCAGTAGGCGCGGCGGATTGTCCGAATCCGGAGTATCCGAGTTCTCCGAGTACGACTCCCCATGCCATATTCTGCATAAAACCGACGTCGCCCTGCTTTTTAATAAATCCAATATCTGCAGATGCTGCCCAGCTCTCGCCGAATCCAAAATTAATACCAACACCGGTAAGAAGATCAGGATAAAGTTCCTTCGCGAAACCGGCCCGCAGACCGCCCTGAAATCCGGCATAAAGTTCACTTACAGAGTCAGTTCCGAGGATATATCCTCCGGCCGTAATCACCCCGGCCCGCAGAGGTATTGCAGCTCCGAGGTTGAACGCTGTTCCGTTATAACCGGTAAGAGTATCGTCGGCAAAAAGCGAAGCAACATTCACATTGAAGCTGAGCCGCTGCTGCAGCGCAGATGCAGCCGGGTTGATAATATCAGCCATCGGCGATATTTCAGACGTATAGCTGCCGCCTGTTGCGAGTATATCCGGTGATTTCAGCAGGTCGACGGTTTCATTCCCCTCTGCTGCAGCAAAATGGGCAAAATTAATTAATAAAAAAAGAACAATCCCTAGTTTTTTTCCCTTCATTGTTATTTCCTTCTTAAATTTTAGCTTCAAGTTCCTGATCTTCAGCCTTGTAAAGTTTGCTGATCTCTTCCATTTCTTCAATCGAAAGCCTGTCATAAAGATAGGCTTCAATATCTTCAGTCAGTTCCCGCATTCTTTTATCTAGAACTGCTTCATTATCTTTTAAACAAAGATACAAACCTGCGACATTCAATCCGCTCAGTTCAATCAAATTATAAACTCCAGTTCTTCTTTAGCTATAAATATTTCAAGATTACTGTTTTCTATATGCTTTTCGTACCATTTAGCGGAATTGAGAATTTTATATAGTTTTTTGTCTTCGTATTTTGGTTCATGATGAAATAATACCAGTTTTGGTATTTTCCATTCAGCTGCAAAATCAACAGCAAGGCTGTACGAAGAATGTCCCCAGTCGTACTTTTCTATAGCTTCCCCGAGTGTATACTGCGAATCAACAACTATAAGATCTGTACCCTCATAAAACCTGGTATTTTCTTCCGTCCGCCTGAAATCCCTCTCAGTCAGTTCCGTATCGGTGGAAAAAATAAAATCCTTCCCGCATTCGCTTATCTTGTACGAAAAACAGCCTCCGGGATGCTTAACGCGCCGCCAGCTTATTTCGGCCGAGTTAATCTTTAACTTATCACCTTCGAGCTGATGAAAATGGAATTCAGAACCGAAGGCGTTCATTTCGACAGGAAAATAGGGAAACTTCATCTGTTCCTTAAGGGCCTTTTCCATATGCTTGACGGGACTGTAGAAATGCAGTTCATACCCGGGAATATAAGCCGGATCAAAGAAAGGAAGGCCGAGTATGTGATCCCAGTGAAAATGTGTGAAAAAAATATGGAATTTCCTGACTCTGTCTCTTTTTTTTAACAGGTTAATCCCGAGTTCCCTCAAGCCGGAACCTGCATCGATTATTATACAGGTATCATCACTCAGCCTGATTT
>QKCC01000211.1 GCA_003245835.1 Spirochaetales bacterium
TTGTGCTGAATTTCAGCCTGCCGTGATTTGTCAGTCGGTTTAACTGACCGGATGATCTCTTTCATCTTTTCTCCTTTTTACGGAAGCAGAAAGCGCCCGGCTTGTCTGCCGCATAGCCGGGCGTATACAGAAAGTGAAGGCGGGTTTAAGTCGAATCCGTCCGCGCAAAAAAAAATCCTTCGTAGAATTTCTACGAAGGATTTTTCCATCATCCTGTATATGAATTTCCGCAAGGCAGGTCTCCTGGCTTAGGAATCACAGCTTTAAACGCCTTCCCGAGGTCTTAAAAGACTACAGTGGCAAATGTTTTCAGCTCCTCCAGTACAGTGGCGGGACCGCGCCGTTTTTCGGCTTCCCTATTCTCCCCGGTTTTATGGGGGCACCTTGCTTCCGTAATTATTTCAAATATCTTGATTATTTTTATCATCATACAGAGGCCGCAGTCAATATTAAAAGAGGCGGGTTGACAACAGTAAAGCAATTACTTGACTTTCTTTGTTATATATTATATTTTCTATATATATTTATCGATAAGGAAGTAACTATGCTGCCGAATATGGTTGAAATTAATGAGCTGCTGTCTACCGGAGCGCAGCCTGATATTGAAGGTCTGAAAGAACTGAAGAGTGACGGCTATACTGCTGTCCTGAACCTCTCTCCGACGTCTACACCGAACTTTGTCCCCGCAGAGGGTTCTGAAGCTGAAAAACTAGGGTTCAAATATGTGCATTACCCGGTTGACTGTTCGACCCTGAAAGAAGATCTGTTCACGGTATTTGCAGGAATTATGGACGGTTTAAAGGAAGAAAAGACTTTCGTTCACTGCGGCGGAAATATAAAATCATCCGGTTTTGTTCATATCTACCAGGTGCTTGTTCAGAATCGTGATGAGGCTGAATCATTCAGTGATCTTTTAAAGGCCCAAACCCCGGATGAGAAATGGCTTGCATATTTCAGTTCATTCGGTCTGAAGGTACCGGCTGCAGTTTAGCTGATACGGCAGCTATAAACCATGCAGGAAATTTTCCAGCCGGTCACAGCCGTCTCTCAGGTTTGGGAACATTTCATCAACAACCGCCTTGCTGTCCGCAGGGCGGTTTTCCCAGGTATCGTAAACCATCCTGCCGTCAAAATCCACTGAAGCAACCCGGGCCCCGAGGTTTGTCGCCATAAAATAGAAATCTGCTCCGGGCAGAATTGCAACACGGGCTTCCGCTAAAACCCTTTCGGCAAGTGCAAGACCGGTATACATACCGTGTTTTCTGAGTTTGAATTTGAAGTTGTCAAAATCCGGGAACATGTAAAAAGCTCCCTGCGGTTCAGGACAGTTAAGTCCCATATCAATGAATCTTTCCCACAGGTAATGTGAAGCAAAGGAATATATCTCTCTTGTTCGGTTAACGAAGGGCTTGAGCTCATCAAACCTGCTGTATGCTGCCAGACCGGCGTATTGGATAGGAGCGCTCACGCAGCTGAATGTTTCACTGATAATTGCCTTGATCGCGTTCATTATACCGGACAGGGCTTTTGGAAACAGCATTACACCGAGTCTGTATCCGCCGGCCGCGAAGAGTTTCGACAGGCCGCCGCTGACAATAGTACCTTCCGGGTAGGGTTTGGCCATACTTGCCTGCGGGGTTCCGGTAAAATCTATTCCAGCGTATATTTCGTCTGAAATTACAATTACCTGGTATGCCCTGCAGATTTCTGCAAGGGCGTTTATCTCTTCCTGGGTGTAGACCGCACCGGTCGGGTTGTTGGGGTTATTTAAAATCAGCAGTTTCTGCTGCTGTCCGAGTTTGTGGCAGGCCCTGTCAAGTTCATCCGGGGTCAGCTTGTAGCTGTTCTCGCGGGAAGTCTCGATCGGCAGAACTTCCTTGCCGCGAAGAGATGCCTGGGGGCCGTAGCTTACCCAACTCGGAGCCGGAACCAGAAGAGCTCCCTCAACGAGGTAGAGTGTCTGAAAAATGAGCTCTTTGCTTCCGGGCCCTACGCAGATTTGTTCGGCTGGAAACGCAAGATTAAATTCTTCCTGATAGTATTTTGAAACCGCCTCACGCAGTTCCGGCATACCCTGGGTCGGCAGGTACATATTGCTGTCTGCGTTGTCCCTGACCGCCTGCTGCAGGATCTCCGGTACCGGAAATGCCGCCTGGCCGAACCCGAAGTGGGCAATGTTATGGCCCTGCCTTCGCAGTTCTTTCGCTCTTAGATTGATTGCGAGCGTGGCTGATTCCTTGATACATGTTACAAGCGGGTTTAGTGAAGGGTTCATATAATCACCTCATGTTTAATTATATTGGCGCCGGCGTTTTCATTCAACGCAAGGCTTACTGAAATGCCGAAAAACCGTTATAAATATGTATGGTTAACGTAATTTTTGTCTGTATGGGAAATATCTGCCGAAGCCCCTCCGGTGAAGGGGTTTTTAAATCGTTGGTTCGGGATACCGGGCTTGAAAATGAGTTTTTCATAGACTCTGCCGGAATCTATTCGTATCACGCCGGTGAGCCTGCCGACAGCAGGATGCGCAAACATGCGTCAAAGCGCGGCTACGATCTGACTTCAATATCCAGACAGCTTTCTCACGGTGATTTGAAGAAATTCGATTATATAATCGCAATGGACGGTAATAATTACAAGGACATTTTGCGGCTGGACCGGAACGGAGAATTCGGGGACAAGGTCTTCATGATGAATGATTTTTCTGCCGTGCATGCCGGCTCGGATGTTCCTGATCCGTACTACGGCGGGCCGCAGGGCTTTGAAATTGTCCTCGACATGCTCGAAGATTCCTGCAGGGGTCTTCTTCACAGCATCAGGAAACAAAATGGACTTTGAAAAAGTCCTGGGTAAAAAGGTTTTAAAGGCTGACCCGGTTGCCGGAGGCGACATCGGACGGAGTTTTCGTGTAACTGCTGAGGACGGAGAGTATTTTATAAAACAGTATTCAAAGTCCGGTGCAGCGGAAAAGGAGGCTCACGGCCTGCAGGAGATGGCTGAGACTGATTCTATTAAGGTTGCCTCAGTTGTAGCTTATGATGAACACCTGATTGTTCTTCGATTTATAAAATCAGCTCCGCGCTGTGCGGATTTTCAGTCCGTGCTAGGCCGCCGTCTTGCATGCATGCACAGGAAAACTGCTGAGGCCTTCGGTTTTGATGAAGATAACTATTGCGGGTCCACCCCGCAGCCGAACGGCTGGAAAAGCACCTGGGCGGAATTCTTCTGCCTGAACCGGCTCGGACACCAGGTGCGTCTTGCTTCCGACAGCGCGCTAAGCTCGGCATGGGGAATGCTCGAACGAAAAATCCCGGACATTCTT
>QKCC01000160.1 GCA_003245835.1 Spirochaetales bacterium
CGCTGTGCTCAATTACGGAGTCAGCATAAAATCGTCCTCGGTCAGCCCGGCGGATTTTTCAGTTTCTTGCGGAGAAGTCATTTCAGCCTATGTTTCTGATTATGGACAACCTGGGGTACCAGCCGCTTCCGGGAAATTTGTAGTACTTGAATTTGCCGGGGATGATTTCAGGCTGCTGACGCTGCAGCAGGCCGGGGGGCATGATGGACCGGGGTCTGCTGTAAAGCTGCCGGAACTGAATATCAGGCAGGTCGGAGAGCTTGATACGCAGGATGGAACATGCATTCCAGGTTCCGCGGCAGTAATCCCGGTGTCGGCTGAACACAACCTTAAAACCGAATTTTTTTCAGAGCTTGAGTATGCCGATCCCCTCACAGGAGAGGTTCTGCGGTACAGCCTGTTCATCCCTGAACAATACGGTTCAGGCAGGAAAATTCCGCTTGTATGCTTCATCCATGACCGCGGCGTATGCAGCCCGGACTTCAGACCCGGGCTGATTCAGGGGCAGGGCGGAGTAATATGGAGCTGTCCCGAAGAACAGGAGAAGAGGGAGTGCTTCGTTCTTGTTCCCCATTACCATGAAGCCATCGTCAATGATGAATTCGAGGCGACGACGGCGCTTGATATCACCATCAGGCTGATCCTGTCTCTGTCGGAGGAATACGGTATTGATATGGACCGTATCTACGGGACCGGGCAGTCAATGGGTTGCATGGCAATGCTGGAAATCGGAATCCGTATGCCTGATCTGTTCGCCGGAATGCTTCTTGCAGCCGGACAGTGGGACCCTTCGCGGATCGGTATTCTTGCCGGTTCCAAGATGTGGGTCCTTGTGGGCGAGGGGGATGCCCGTGCATTCGACGGAATGAACGCCTGCATGGAATCGCTCGAAGCGGCGGGTGCAGAGATAGAGCGTACAGTCTGGAACGGGCAAATAATCGGAGCAGAAGCAGAAAAACTTGCCCGTGAAACTGCCGAATCGGGTAAAAATATCATCTACACGGTGTTTGAAGGAAATTCGATTGTCACGGAAGGCAGCTTCGTTGACGGGGCTCTGCCTGTGATGCTCAAAAACCACATGTCGACATGGCGTTATGTCTACCGGATAGAAGCGTTCCGCGAGTGGCTGTTTTCACAGCGGAAAACGTGTTAATATATTCCACACATTATTGAATTATTTATATTCCATTTTTCTGCTATTTTTTATTTACTGATAATGGTATTTGCAGCATGCGAATACCCGGGCTATTTCCATAGTGATATTAATTGGTTTTGGGGAAGAATATGGAAAAAAATAATAATTCTTACGAAAATAAGCATGAAAAGCAGTCAATTCTAAAGAACAGGCAATTCATGATGATTTTTATAATCGCTTTTCTGGTTTATACATCAAGCACAATGCTGTCTCTCACACTGCCTAAATACGCGTACGATCTTGGAGCTTCCGCACAGGCTGTCGGTCTGCTTGCCGGTATTTTTCAGATTGCCGCATTAATGATGAGGCCCCTGTCCGGCCAGATTGTTGATAATGAAAACAGACTGAAACTGCTTAGACTGGTTTTAACCTTTGTTCTGGTTTCGGTTATCGGAATAATGCTGTCAAAATCCTACTGGCTGCTGGTTTTTTTCAGGGCGCTTCACGGATTCACCTGGGGAATAGGATCGACTCTCTTTCTGACAATAGCTACAAGCTGTTTTACTGAAAAGAACATGACTGGCGGCATAGGCATATACGGGCTGGGGCAGGTTTTCGCGCAGACTGTCGCCCCTGTGTTTGCTGTCCCTATTGCATTGAAATTCGGTTACAGCACCCTGTATATCGGTAATGTAATTTTAATTTTTATAAGTCTGTTATTGACGCTGTTCATGACTGTAGAAAGCCCGGTTAAAGAAAAAAAGAAATATTCGTACAATCTGAAAAAAATGATTTACCTTCCTGCACTTCTGCCTGCTTCACTGACTGCCGTTAATTCCATCGCGAAATCGTCCATCAGGGCTTTTCTGGTAATATTTGCAGGAACAATGGACATAATGAATATCGGAATCTATTTCACTGTGCAGGCAATTACAATTGCTTTAACAAGGCCGACACTGTCAAGAATGGCAGATAAATACGGTTTAAGCAGAATGCTTATTCCCAGTCAGATCGCAACGGTGGCGAGTCTTGTCATTGTTTCTTACTCACACAGTATAACCGGTTTTATAATTGCATCAATTATCGGCGGAATGGGTACCGCGGGCGAGCAGCCGATTCTTATGTCGCAATGCGTAAAATCGGCACCGCCTGAAAAAAGAGGAAACGCGAGCAACACAAGTTATGTCGGTGTTGATGTAGGCGGCTTTATAGGGGCAAATCTTGCGGGAGTGGTCGTTGCCGTATTCGGATACAGGAATATGTTCCGGTCGTTTACGCTTCCTGTTATTATCTTTTCAATTATTTACTTTTTTCTTGTCTTTTCAGGCAGAGGACCGAAGCCTGCAGAAAAAAAGACGGATAATGATCAGGAGATTGTGATTAAGGAAAGCGTGATTGAAGAGGGACTTGATGAATAGTGAAGGCTGCGATTCTGAAAGATCGGTGCGAAAAAAGTCCGGCCCAAAAAGCATTAGTTAATCAGCAGTTTTTCATGCTATAATTGCCGTCATGGAGATTTCTGCACCGCAATGACTGACCAGATGAAGCTGAAGGTTCTGCTTGCCGATGATGAAGAACGCATCTGTAGAATGCTTGCGAGGTTAATCAACGCTGAAGACCTTGGACTTGAGATCATCGGGATGGCCTATGACGGGGAAGAGCTCTTAGAAAAAATAGAAAAGTTGAAACCGGATATAGTAATCACTGATATTTCCATGCCGAAGATGACTGGCATTGATGTTATAAAAGTTGTGAGCAACTCAGAGCTTCCCTGCAAGTTTATTATAATAAGCGGTTTCAGACAATTTGATTATGCCTACAGCGCCCTGAAATATGATGTAGTGGATTATCTTTTGAAGCCCGTAGAGCAGGAAGAATTAAACGCCGCGCTCAGCAAGATCTCCTGGCAGATTCGGCATAAAACGGACAGTCTGCCTGACGGAAACATCAGGAGCATTCACAATTATTTTATACTTAACAGGATAAAACTTCTCTTAACCTCTCCTCAGGATCTGAATTCGATCAATGCTACATATAGAATTAATTTTAAAAAAGGAGTTTTTCAGGCGATTCTGCTTCGAATTGACAGTGTCGGGAAGCCGAGAACACTGCCTGAGAATCCCGGATCGCTTCATTCAGAAGTACAGAATCTGATAAATCAGTATCTTGGCGAGTTCTGTGAAGAAA
>QKCC01000020.1 GCA_003245835.1 Spirochaetales bacterium
GATCGAACAGGCGCTCGGCAGGTTGATTGATGATGGAGCTGCAATTTTATTTTTATATGGCGCACATCCTGAAGCAATGTACGCAGATACCAGCGAGCAGCGCAAAGCAGCTTTTTTTCAGTCGTATATGCAGGCAATCACTGAGGTTCATTCAAGAAGGCGGGCAATCAGCACAAACAGCTGTATCTCACTTTATCCCACACCCGAATATTCATCCTACTTGTTTCCTGAGGCAGAACCGTCGGAAGCACAATTACGATTAATGGAGATTTTAACTCCTATTCTCAAACTTGATAAATGTGATCCCGTCAAAGAATGGCAGGAGCATAGAAGGAAACTAATCTCAAGAGCAAATCTGCTTAAAGGGTATTCATTTGACAGCCTGCACCTGCATGGAGGTGAAACTGATCTGAAGGTTAGGCTCGTAAGAGAACATATCTGGACTTCTGCTTTCGGAACCGCAAAAAACGGAGTTGATTGTGCTTTCAGTCTACCAAGCGAAGAATTATTCACTTCTCCGGATTGGCACAGGGCTGAAGGCAGAATCAATTCCACAAGAAAAACATATAAAGACGGTTATGCAGTTGATGAGGTTGTCCTGTATTTTCATGAAGGAAGGATCATTACTGCAGAAACCGAAGGCGATTATGAGCTGCTTCTGAAAATGCTGGATGAGGATGAGCAATCCAGATATCTTGGAGAAGTTGCGATAGTATCCGAAGACAATACAATCGCAAATCAACCGATGAGTTTTAAAAACCTCCTGTTCGACGAAAACGCCGGATGCCATATAGCCTTTGGAACCTGTTATCCTCACACAATCAGAAATGGTGCTGCTATAACCAAAGAGGAGCTCTTAAATGCCGGGATGAATGTAAGTAAGCAGCATATTGATCTAATTATATGGTCAAACCAGTTGTCAATAGACGGTGTTACCCATGATGGAAGCAAGTTTAATATCATGCGCAACGGGCTCTGGTCCGGGGAATTCAACTAATAATAGAGCTTTTAAAATATATTGCGCGGCAGATTAACGAAATAATTTGTAGTTAGATTACATCGGGTATAAAATATTAAATTGATATTGTCCGATGGCCAAAGTACGCAATTCTGACGGCAGTATCCGGAGTACCCTTGCGGTACAACTTTATGAAGGCATATATGGAGAATAAACAAAAAAGGAGGTTTAATAAACTAAATCAGAGCTTTGCGACAGAATGATATAAGAATCCTCTGATATATAAAAAATTGTAATATGCTGCAAACATGAATTTGATACTGGTACTCTGAACTCATTTTACAGGAGTTGATTATGTATTCAACACCTTCAACCGCGTTCATGCTCATTGCAACCAGCCTTGTCATGCTGATGACACCCGGGCTGGCCTTTTTCTACGGAGGCTTAGCCTCCAAACGTAATATTCTCGGGATCATGATCCAAAGTTTCGTGTCTCTCGGAATTACCACAATCCTCTGGTACAGTATTGGTTACTCTTTATGCTTCAGCGGGACCGGCCCGATTATCGGGAATCTCGATAAAGCATTTTTGTCGGGAGTAACGGCGGCCACACCATTCGGTAATGGAGAGATCCCTGAATATCTGTTCTTTTCATACCAGATGATGTTTGCAATAATAACGCCTGCTCTAATTACCGGTGCTTTTGCCGGAAGGGTATCGTTCAAATCCTACCTGATTTTTCTTGTTCTCTGGCAGATCCTTGTATACTACCCGTTTGTACACATGGTCTGGGGAGGCGGAATCCTTGCACAGTGGGGAGTAAGAGATTTTGCCGGTGGAATCGTTGTCCATAACCTGGCAGGATTTGCAGCCATTGCTTCGGTACTCTTTGTAGGAGCAAGGAAGAATCGGGTTTCCAAACCGAACAGCATCCCGCTGGTCGCAATCGGAACCGGCCTTCTGTGGTTCGGCTGGTACGGCTTCAATGCCGGCAGCGAGCTGGCGGTCGACCATATTACAGTCCAGGCATTTGTTAATACCGACATCGCCGCTTCATTTGCAACAGTAGTCTGGCTGATTATTGACTGGAGCAGGGAAAAGAAGCCCAAGTTTATAGGCCTCATGACTGGGGCCGTAGCGGGACTTGCAACAATAACACCTGCCGCCGGTTTTGTAACTGCTTCGAGCGCCGCAATAATAGGAACAGCAAGCGGCCTTGTATGTTACGGGGCAGTATCACTTAAAAATAAACTCAAACTGGACGATGCTCTCGACGTATGGGGCGTCCACGGGGTAGGAGGCTTGCTCGGAACGATTCTGCTTGGCGTGTTTGCGAGTATACAATTGAATCCGAACGGAGCCGAGGGTTTAATATACGGGAATGCTGCATTCTTCGGCAAGCAGGTCGCTGTTTCGTTTATTTCTGCTGCTTATGCATTTGTGTTTACATATATAATGCTATTTCTGATTAACAAAATTGTACATGTGCGGGTTTCAGACCAGGAAGAAGAGGTCGGCCTCGACCAGTCCATTCATAATGAAGAGGCATACAGCAACTGATTATTACCAAAATACCCCGGGGGGGGAGGCAATTCCACTCTCCCGGGTGTATTTATTGATATCCATTTTTTTGGTTATGTTATAATAGATTCAAATAATTACTAAAATTTTTTACTTCCTGTTTAAGAAAATTTGAAAATCGTAAAACAATCTTCCTACGGAGGATGTGATGAATGCAGAAGATAAAACTGTATGGATGAAGAGATATGCCGAACTTATTATTAAGTTCGGTGTGAATATTCAAAAGGGCCAAAATCTTGTCTTCCTGCTTCCGCATGAAGCAAGAGAATTCGGCTTGCATGTTGTTGAAACTGCATATCAAGCAGGCTCAGGGCAGGTTTTTTTATATTATTTTGAAGGTGATATCTGTAGAATCAAACAGGAAAAGGCTCTTCTTACAACATTGGAGCAAAATAACAATATAGTCGAACAAGCCTTAGGCAGCATAATCGATCAGGGCGCTGCTATTCTATTCCTGGTTGGAGCACATCCCGAAGCAATGTCTGCAGATACAAGTGAACTGCGTAAAAATGCATTTTCACAATCTTTTAACCATGCAATAAATGAGGTTCATTACAGAAGACGCTCCTCAAGCACTAACAGCTGTCTGCCTTTCTTTCCTACATTGGAATACTCATCTTATCTTTTTCCGGAGCTTAAACAATCTGAAGCACAATTGCATTTAATGGAGATTTTATCACCAATTCTCAAACTCGATAGAGAAGATCCCCTTACTGCATGGCATGAACATAAAAATAAATTGAGCATTAAAGCCAATCTGCTTAATAAATATAATTTTGACGGTCTCCATTTATACGGCGGCGGAACCGATCTTAAAATTGGTCTTGTGCAAAATCATATCTGGAATTATGCTTTCGGAACAGCTAAAAACGGGGTCGATTGCGCATTCAATTTGCCTAGCGAGGAATTATTTACCGCCCCTGATTGGCGCAAGGCAGAAGGAAAAATCAGTTCAACCCGAAAAACATTTTTACAAGGTTTAATTATAGATAAAGTTGAACTTCATTTTCATAATGGCAAGATCATTAAGGCTGTGGCTGAATCAAATTCAGAATTATTATTTAAAATGCTTGAACTTGATAAACAGTCAAGATATCTCGGTGAAGTTGCTCTGGTATCTGAAGACAGCCCGATTGCAAGTCAGCCAATGAGTTTTAAAAATCTTCTGTTGGATGAAAACGCCGGCTGTCATGTTGCCTTTGGAACCTGTTACCCTCATACAATTAAAAATGGAGTTTCTATGAATGATCAGGAACTTCTAAGTGCCGGAATGAACGTCAGTAAACAACACATAGATCTTATAATTGGTTCAAGAGAACTCTCAGTAGATGGTATTACAATGGACGGAAGTACAGTCAATATTATGAACGAAGGACTCTGGACTGAAGAATTCTCTGTTTAATCAATTAGTCTCAGGGACTTTCTCTCAAAACTCAAACCAAGGAGCCGGGACCCCATGGCACCTTCAAGCCTTATGACAACATTTTTACCTTAATGCTGCAGCCTGCAGAAATTGACTTACGGGCTGAATTGTTCTGAACCGGAATACAAAAATCGTCTATCAGCCGGCATAAACCGGCCGATAGACGACATCCGCTGTATATTAACTATTACCGCTGATACTGGTTGTTGCTATACTTCTTGTTCCTGCCGCCACCCATGTGGCTGCATCTGCGTCAGCAATACCTCCGCTATTGTTGGTAAAGGTAAACGTTCCGCCGACATTAAGATCCTCAGCTGTATTAATTGTTGCCAGAGAAGAAAGAACTGAATCGCTGATTTGAAAGTTCCCGTTAATCAATATAACAGCTTCCATATTGATTGTTGTCAGAGCAGTGTTGCCGTAAACAGCAACGCTCGAACCATTTGAAACAGAAGCCAGAGAGCTGAGATCTATTGATGTAATATTTGTATTATTATAAATTCCTACAGAAGTTGAACTTCCGTTAAAGGTCGTTAAGCCGCTTAAATCTACACTGCCGGCTGCGTTGCCGTTATTAGATACGGAAATATTATTGCCCATAACACTAAGTCCTGACAGATCAACAGAATCCAGATCTGTATTGGAGCTTACATCCAGCCAGCTGCTCACAGAGCTCAGGCTGTTGAGACCTAAGGTATCAAGCTGGTCATTACCGGACACCTGCAGATAACTGGTCACAGTATCCAGACCTGTTAATCCGACTGTTGTCATAGCATCGTTATTATAAATACTCACATAACCCGAAGATTGAGTTATGCTGCTGAAGCCGTTTAGATTCGGCAATAGTTCATTAGTGGAAATTGAAATATTACCGGATTGGGTAATACTCGAACTGAGCTGTAATGTATTCAGGATAGGATTTGAACTGATATAAATCGAACCTATGGTATTTGCTGTCAGGCCGCTCAGGTCTACAGTTAAGAGATTGGAATTACCGCTGACTTCCAATGAACCGATAGATGCCAAACTGGCCAGGTGGGTTGTGTTTACTGTCGTAAGACCGGTGTTATTGAGAGCAAGACTTCCTGTAATTGTTTCCAGTCCGCTTAACCCGCTAAGGTTTATTAATATCTGATTTTCCTGAATGGTCATATTTCCATTGATTGAAGTTAAACCGCTTAACGCGCTTATATCTGAAAGGAGCGGATTAAGTGAAATAACAAGCCCGCCGACTGAGCCAAGATTATCAAGTCCGCCCAAATTGGCCAGTTTTGCGTTGCCGGATACAGTCAACGCACCTGTGAGGCTTGTAATTGCGGTACTTCCGGTCAAGCCGGTCAATGTTGTCAGCTTGTCATTGTTTTCTATTGTAAGAGCACCGCTCACATTAATTCCGCCGCTGGTCACACCAAGAGCAACATCTGTAAGCAGAGTATTATTTTTTATTACTAGACTTCCACCAATTGATACTATATCTCTTAAACCGCTGAGAGAAGTCAGTCCGTTTCCGTCAATTGTAAAAGAACCGTTTATTGTCAATAATTTGTTCAGGTTTCCCAGACTTGTCAGCGAAGTATTATTCTGAATAGTTAAACCCGAACTATTGGAAATGGAAATTAAATTAGCAAGGTTAAAAGCTGTTAAATTGGTATTTCCTGAAATTGTCAGAACCGTTGATGAACCGTTATATACTGCAAGAGAACCAAGGTCGATACTATCAAGTGAAGTATTATTTGATATGCTCAGATTTTGGTCATAAGATGTTAATCCTGATATGTCTACGGAAGCCAAATCAGAATTGCTGCTTATATCAACCCAGCCGGCAGGGTCAGTAAGTCCGGAAAGGTCAAGGCTGAGCAGATTTGAATTCTGGTAAAATTGGAAGTAGCTTCCGGTAACTGCCAGGCTTGAAAGATCAATAAATGAAATATTATTGTTGTATATACTCGTGTAATAGGTAATCTCGGTCAGGTTGGAAAAACCTGAGAAACTCATTGCTGTACTTGCCGCATTGGTTGAAAGGCTCAAAATATGTAAAGTAGTCAGTGATGTTCCGAGATCAACAGCAGCCAGCAGAGGATTTCCATAAAAGGAAATATCAACCAGATCAGTATCTGTTAACCCGCTTAAATCCACACTGGACAGCAAGTCATTGCTTTCCACAGTTAGATCTCCGCCGATTGTATTCAGGTTACTAAGTCCGTTAACATCCTGAAGAACTGTATTGCCGCGGATTATCAAATCTCCGCCGATTGATATTAAATTACTCAAAGCGTCGACATTTGTAAGTGATGAGCCGGCATCGGTAATTGTCAGACTTCCGGTAATTTCAGTGTAGGAAGCTGCCGCAGATAAACTGCTGCTGTCGGAAACAAGATAATCACCAGTATAAGAACTTGAGGTGAGGACTTCAATGGAATAGCTGTCCGTAGTTTCACCTCCGGCACTTGCTGCTTTGACATTTACCGTCTTGGGACCTGTCGTCGTAAAGGTCACTGTCTGTAAATCATCATACAGCCCGTCATCATTAGTATCAAAGGTGACGGTAACAGGTGATTCCAAATCCACTGTATCTACAACTATCGTTACCTCAGTATTTACCAGAGTCGGATAAGGAGTATGACTTATGCTGTTGATTACAGGTGCACTGGTATCGGTAAATTCTTCCGGCGTACCTGTTACATTAACAGCAGTTGATTCGTTGTCGGCGGAATCAACTGCTGTTACGGAGAATGTATATACTGTATCATTGGTTAATCCGGGAATCTGGATCCATTCAGCCCCTGCTGAGGCCAGAAAAGCATCTGTCCCTCCGGGTGTATATGTAACCTCAATGTGGTCCAGGTCACTATCGGCAGGATCAGTCCAGAATAGATTAATCAGAGTATTTCCCGGTGTGGAACTAAGTCCGGAGACCGGAGCTGGCGGAAGATCAGTTAATACTTCTATGGAATAGGTTTGAGTAGTTTCACCGTCCGGTGCCGTAACAGTATAGCTCACAGCCGCCGAAAAATCCTGAGATACTCCAGAACCTGGATTTACTGTAGCCCCGCTCGACAGAATAATAGTAGGTATTAAATCTGTAACATCTGCACTGGATGGCAGTAAAATTGTAACTGCGGTTCCATCAATAGCTGCCAGAGCATCATTTGGAAGAGAAGGATTATCATCAACTTTAAAATATAAAGCTAAAATTGAACAATCCTTTTCAAATCCGGCAAGCAAATTAGGACAGGCACAGACAAATAGCAATACCAGAGAAGCAATCAATATCAGGAAGACTTGTTTGATTTTTTTCATAATTCACCTCTTAATCTAATTGATAATTACTAAAATTTTCGCTTAATTTAAAAGGTATAGATGGAGACAGGATAAGCAGGCTATTTAAGTTTTTAAAATTGGTAAAGATTTATCAATATCTATACAAGACCAAAGTATAACACACGTATATTTTTTCCATCAAGGTTAATTTCATTTTTCAGATTCTCAATCCTTCGCTGCAAATCTTCTATTTCATATTCACGCAAATTTCGTTGTTCTGATCCTATTGCATAGATCTCTTTCTCGATCCCTCGAATAAAAACATCTATTCAGCATTATCTATAACCCCGATTCATTACCTTGTTTCATCTTAACTATTACAATCTTCAAGGCTGATCCATTACCGGAATGAATGGTAACCATTGCTTTTTCAAGATGGATTAATTAGTAGTTTTATACTTTTTGATTACTTGTTTTAGATGGATTCATTGGAGTGAATTCTGATTATTGATACTATCACATCAGGTCACAGACCAAGCAAATCATACACATGGGCATAGAAGCGCTCACGGTCAATATCGCCGTTAAGGTAAAGTGAAATAAGCTTCTGCAGCTGCCCGGGGAACGAATTCCAGAAGCGGGTTTTCCAGTCCGGAATACTGGTCTCAAGCTGGATCTGTTCGGACGGACTCATCGCGCCTTCGCTGTACTCAACAAACTGCCGGACCATCTGGATAATCATACCCGGCGGCAAAGAATCACCTGCCGGGGTCTTTCCGGCTTTTTTCCGCTGCCCTCCGCCGGCGGATTCAGGCATAAACTCGCGGAGCAGTTCGTTTACCTGGTGCTCTTCGAGCTCCGGAGCGTTCCTGCGAATAATCTCGGCTGCGAATTCCGAAACCATCTTCTTTACGGAGGCCTTGGTGTTTTCGAGCTGGGCATTGACAGAATCAGTCGTACCGGCGGCCATCTTGGCAGGGTTAAGCCCCATTACGGGCGCTGAACGCTTGTCATTCTGCCGCTTCGCGAGTGCCGCCTCTATTACTTCAAGGTCAGCAGGATCGGCGACGTTAAGTATATATTCAACTATTCTGTACAGCTGCTTGTCCACGCTTCCTCCTTTCTGCTAAGTATAATACAGCGAGCCCGCCCGCAGCTGCAAATGCGAAAACAGCACAGAGCGGCCAGACCATCCTTACAGAGCTTCTTTCAATAAAATTCCCCATAATGTAAGGTGATATTGCGTGACCGGCTCCCATTATAATAGGAACGATCGAGTTCATCCTGCCCCGGTGAGACATCGGCGTATGGTTGGCTATGTAGACATCGATGTTGGTGGCCCCGAGGATTTCGCCAACTGTCCAGATAAACGTAGTGATAATTATAATCGAGAATGAACGGCCGAAGTAAATTCCCCCGAAGCCGATTGCGTAAAGCAGTGCCGTAAGCATAATCGAAAGAATCGGCTTCATGTTCTTTGTGGCGCTTATGATGAAGGTTGTACCTATAATAACAATCAGCGCGTTGAATGTCATGTTTGTTCCGTACATTACTGCACCTTCGGCACCGAAGGTGTCTTTCAGAAACAGCGGCAGCGCGAATGTCATCTGCGAGTACACAAAGTTTATCAGCATGATCAGCAGAATAAAGACGACCAGCCCTGGACGCCTTGCAAGTACACCGATTATAGAACCCGATTCAGCCTTTTCCAGGTTTTTATGCGCCGCCCCGTCTTCCTTTTCCTCCAGGCTCTGCTTCATCTGCTCGCCGGTCGGCCTGGTTTCCTTGACGAATAGCACTACGAGCGTTATTGAAAGCAGTGTGGTTAGCGCATCACCGCTGAACAGCCAGTTCGGCCGGCTGTTATACAGAAGCCCTGCAAGCAGCGGACCGACGGCAAAACCGAGGTTATGCCCAAGGTAAAGCAGCGAGAAGGCAGCCTTTCGGTTTTCGGGTCTGCTGAGGTCGGTAATCATGGCGGTGCTTGTCGGATGAACAATTCCCATAAAAAATTCAGCGCCGATTATGAAAAAAGGAATCAGGTGTTTATCGGTAATAAAGGCACAGATCATGAAACTCATGGCTGCAAAGAATTCAGCTATAACAAGGATTCGCTTACGCCCGAAGACATCAGCGAGTTTTCCGCCAATCAATGAACCCGGAACAAAGCTTATACTGACGACCATCAGAATCAGCCCGGCTTCAGAGGCGGAATATTCAAGTTTGTCGGTAAGAAAAAGGGTAAGAAACGGGTAAACAAAGCTGCCGACGCTGTTGATAATTCTCGCGAAAAAAAGCACGTAGACGCTTCGTTCAAGACCGCGGTAAATCCCGAATGATGATTTTATTGAATAAATTATATTCATTAACCGGCTGAATTTTTTTTAAGCAGTTCGAACCGCTCAAGTATCGGCAGATGCTGCGTGCAGGCATCTTCACAGCGCCCACATGAGGTACAACGGTCAAGCTCGTCCATCTTCAGGCCCCAGTGCCACTTAAGCCTTTCGGCGGCCTCGTACTTGCTGTTCATCATCAGGTGATTATAACTTTCCATAAAAGCCCAGACAGGGATCTTCTCGGGACAGACATCGCAGTAACCGCAGGTTGTGCACATGGACTGAAAATCATCCTGAATTCGAAGCTTCAGGGCTGCGACCTCAGCATCCGTATAGGGTTCAAAACTGTTGACGGCTGACACCGCATCATCAATATGAGACTTGTTCCCGAAGCCTACCAGCGCCGTTGTTATTGATTTATCTGAGAGCAGAAAATGAAGCGCCGCATCGACTATACTCTGCTTCTTATGCATCTTAATGAACGAGAACTCATCGGGATTATCAGCGATTGCTCCGCCGCCGAGCGGGTTCATTATAACCACACCCATATTTTTCGCTGCGGCAGCTCTAAGTCCTTCTTCGCGGAACGGAAAGTTTATTGCCGAATACCCGAGGGTTATACCGTCATACTCTTCAGTCTCGAGCAGCCTGCGGATCTCGCTTCCTTTCATATGAGTTGAAATTGTAATATTACCGACAAGGCCTTCTTCCTTGAGCTTTTTGAACTCATCGATTACCCCGGCGGCTTTGCGATGTGCGTAATCATCCGGCGAAAGCACGCACCACACATGGTAGAAATCAATGAAGTCCGTTTTCATCCTTTCAAGCGATTTTTCCAAATCGAGCCGAAGCTCATCCGGTGATTTAGCCATCGACTTTGTCGACAGGTAGAAGTCCTTGCCTGATTTCTTCAGTTCGGGCAGCGCGTGCCCGAAGATCATCTCTGACTTTCCCTTGAAATAAAAAGTGGCCGTGTCGAAATAGTTGATCCCGTTTTCGAGCGCGTAGACGAGCATCTCTGCAGAAGCATCAATGTCCTGCGGTTTCTCGAACCGCATTCCGCCGAAACCGACTGCCGAGATTTTTTTGCCTGTACTGCCGTATTCCCTGTAGATCACTTTTTAACTCCTGGACATTATATATGGCAGAAAATGAAATTTAAAACTTCAATTCTTAAACGTTGAATTTGAAGTGCATGACGTCGCCGTCCTGAACTTTATAGTTCTTGCCTTCCTGGCGCAGCTTGCCTGCCCTTCTTATAGCATCTTCGGAACCGAGCTCAAAAAGATCGTTACAGTGGTAGACGTCAGCCTTGATAAAACCCTTCTGAAAATCAGTATGAATAACACCCGCAGCCTCCGGAGCAAGCGCCCCGTCGTTGAAGGTCCATGCCCGGTTTTCGTCCGTTCCGGCTGTAAAGAAAGTTCTGAGACCCAGGGCCGCGTAGGTCTTGTGAATCAGCTTGGATAAACCTGATTCCTCAAGTCCAGCCTCGGCAAGAAATTCCTGCTTTTCTTCTTCGGTCTCAAGCGCGGCAATGTCCGCTTCAAGCGCTCCGCAAATTACAGCGGTTTCAGCACCTTCAGCTGCGGCGACTTCGAGAACCTTTGCCACGTAGGCGTTCTTTCCGTCAAGCCCGCTTTCGTCCACATTGCAGACGAACATCTGCTTCTTCATGGTAATAAGCTGAAGTTCTCGTACACCCTCGAGCTGATCGTCTGTAAACTCGAGCGTTCTTGCCGGTATACCCTGACCGAGGGTCTCTTTCAGCTTCTCGAGTACGGGAAGCATTGTATTGGCTTTCTTTGAAAGATCTTTGTCCGGAGATCTCAGCTGCTTCGCGGATTTCTCAATCCGCTTTTCGACTGTAGAAAGGTCGGCAAGCGCAAGTTCGATATTTATTATCTCGATATCGGAAGCGGGATCTATGGCTCCGCTTACATGGGTAATATCGTCGTTATCAAAGCAGCGTACAACATGGATGATCATCCCTACCTGTCTTATATGCGACAGGAATTGGTTGCCGAGCCCCTCGCCCTTAGACGCCCCTTTGACCAGCCCTGCAATGTCGACGAATTCGACAATAGCTGGAACCTCTTTGGCGGGAACGATTATTTCAGATATCTTTTTAAGCCTTTCATCAGGAACATTCACGATTCCGACGTTCGGATCGATAGTACAGAAAGGATAGTTCGCCGCCTCAGCCGGCGCCGATGTCAAAGCAGAAAAAATCGTCGACTTGCCTACATTCGGAAGCCCGACAATTCCGCAGTTTAAACCCATAAACTCCTCCGGTTTAAAGAAAAATGATCATGGAGACAAGGATTCCCAGTATAGCTCCGCCTACAACCTGTGGAAAGGTGTGCCCGAGAAGGGTCCGCAGCGTTTCAGGCTTGAAGCCGTCTTTCATACTGTCAGCAAGGTCCTGCATCAGTTCGTTAAGGATTTCGGCATGACGGCCGGCGGCCCGCCTTATACCCATCGCATCGTACATGACTACAAAGGCAAGAACGAGGGCAATAGTAAATTCTGAACTCGAAAAACCTTCCACAAAACCGACTGATGCTGCCAGCGCTGTAACTGATGAAGAATGTGAAGACGGCATTCCGCCGGTCCCCCTTATTCTCTGCCTGTCAAACTTCCGTTCGGTGATGAGAACTATCAATACTTTGAGGACCTGTGCTCCCACAAGAGAGATGAGGACAGCCCACAATATTTTGTTACTTAAGATTCCCTGCAAGACTATCTCCGTTTTTTATCTTGAAGTGGGTAGATTATAAAGCTTAAATTCATTTTTGTGAAAAGAGGTTAAAGTGCAGAACAGTTATATGAATTATGGCTATGATATATACACTTACCCGCTGCCCGGATTGAAAGGGATTCCGGTTTAGTCACGTATTCTGGATGATTTTTTGAAGGACGGACAGTGTTTGCCGGTAGCCCTGAATACCGCAACCGAAGGGAGCTCGCGGCCCTTCACGCCGAACATTACGCAGCCGCGCGGAAAGTTCCGGTCCCAGGTGACTTTGTAGTATTCACACTTCAGGCAGTCAGGTGCGCGGGACGGGCTTTCGCCCTGGTTGGTTATATCAGCAGCCATACGGCAACCCAGTGACAGGCGCTTCCGGCAAGTACCATCAAATGCCAGCCGAGGTGACTGTACTTTACAACACCTTCAAGTTTGAAAAAGATGACGCCGAGGGTGTAGCTTGCCCCGCCGGCGAACAGCATCACAATCGCGGCCGGCGGAATGTTTCTGAATATCGGAAGCAGAAAGAATAAGAGCATCCAGCCCATCAGCCCGTACATTATTATATA
>QKCC01000202.1 GCA_003245835.1 Spirochaetales bacterium
CGGGCGTACTTCCGGCATCAGGGCCGTAAGCCAGACAACCCAGTACGTCGTAGGCGCCGCCGGTGAACTCGATCTTGATATAATGAAGTCGGTCGACAGCCTTTACCGTGACTATTATATGTTCAGAGCCTACTTTTCGGCCTACCAGGAAGGGTACGGTACGGATACATCAAAAAAATTCATCGGGCCGAAGCTCTTTGCCGGCTCGCCTCTTCTGCGGGAACACCGCCTTTACCAGTGTGATTTTCTGATGCGCGCATACGGCTTCAGACTTGGTGACCTCGTCTTCGATAAAACCGGCAATATCCCCCTCGAAACTGATCCGAAAACAGCCTGGGCTGTGATGAATCCCGTGATCTTCCCGATCGAGATAAATACCGCGCCCATTGAACTTCTGCTCAGGGTCCCGGGAATAGGACCGGTATCAGCGGAACGAATTGTCCGTATGCGCAGAACAGAGAAACTGACGAGCATAGATGATCTGCGCGCCGCAGGGGCATGGTCGGGCCGAGCTGCCGGATGGATCGAATTAAACGGGAAAACACCTGTTATTACCGAAGAAAGAAAAATAACCGGAAGAGACCCGGCGGGAAGATTCAACCCTGCCCAAAAGTGGCTGTTTGATGAAATTGCACCCGATGGATGGCGGCAGTGCGAGGCAGCGGATTCCGGAGGCACTGACGGCAGGTATCCCTACCCCGGGCAGAAAGGTAAGTGGGTTAATTACTCATTCGGAAACCGTGATACAAGGGTTGTGTGCAGATAACATTTTCAGCTGCCGGCAACGTTATTTAAAACCGCTGTACTATCACGATTAATCGGCTGCAGGTTATTGGGAATCGTCTGTACCATCCGAAGACTGTTCAGCACGATACCGGCGGACTCTTTCGGTGATATCACTGATATGCTTCTTCAGACTATTCTGCATTCGTGCCGCGTCACCTGATTTGATACTGTCTATGATCGCCATATGTTCATCAACAGCATAATCATAACTTTCGAATATTACGTAGGTGGCTTTTATCTCTTCCAGCATAAAATCACGAAGAAGATCATATATAGTAGTGAACAGGCTGTTGCCGCAATACCCTATCAGCACCCTATGAAATTCATAGTCGGCCTCAATCAGCTCTTCAATAGACTCACGTTTTATGGCCGTTCTGAAGCTACCGATTACTGATTCCAGTTCATCGGCAAGCTTCCTTGCAGTATCAGGATTACCAAGGCTCTGTTCCGAAATTTTCAGAAGCGTCCAGGCTTCAAGCGCGCCGCGAATCTCAACCATCTCAAAAAGCTCATTTTTACCGAGCAGAATTGCCCAGGACAGGGCCTCGGAAGAGATATTTGTGCTGTTCGAAACGAAGGTACCCAGAGCAGCTTTTGACTCCAGAATTCCAAGATAATTGAAAACCTTAAGAGCTTCTCTTATCGAAGAACGGCCCAGACCAAACATCGCTGCAAGTTCGCCCTCTGTCGGGATTTTATCTCCTACGTTGTATTCTCCGGACGCAATCAGTTCCCTAATCTGCTCCATAACCTGGGCAACGACCGTTTTTTGTTTTATAACACGTTTACCGCTTTCAACATTCATGCTGCCAGTATTTCCTATTATTGTAGTTTAGACAATCCTTTTGTCTGACAAATAAACATTAGTTTGATTAAGGACCGATAAATCTGAACGCTATACTTCACTCATTCTTTGCGTTCGTCCAATACCCGCTTGGCTTTACCCTCTGACACGGGCAATGAGCCATGTTCGTGAAGTTCTACGACAGGGTTTATAAAAATCGAAGCCTTGAGATTCTCTGCTATTTTTGCTTTCAGCGCATAGAGGTCACGGGTATCGTCAGTTAAAACATCTTTCGTAACCTCTGTTTTTACAATCAGCTTGTCGAGCGGGCCCGATTTCTGAACTACGATGAGGTAGTTGGTCCCGACCTCAGGCATCCGCATAATAACCTCTTCTATTTGCGAAGGGAAAACATTGACGCCGTTTATTATCAGCATATCATCGGTCCGGCCCTTCATCCTTTCAAGCCTGCGGTGAGTCCGCCCGCACCGGCACTGGCCCGGAACGATCCGTGTAAGATCGCGTGTACGGTATCTGATCAGCGGCATTGCCTCCCGATGCAGGATTGTCAGCACCAGCTCGCCTTCTTCACCGTCCGGAACAGGCTCGAGGGTTTCCGGATCGATTATTTCGGCAATGTATGCATCTTCCCACACATGCATACAGTCTTTGTATATACATTCAAAAGCGAGTCCCGGACCGTTCATCTCTGATAATCCGTATGAATTGTAGACATCGATATTCCAGAGCGTTTCGATCTTTTTTCTTACATCTTCCGAATGGGGTTCAGCACCCACATAAGCTTTCGAGAGTTTCAGATCTGAGGGGGTAATATCAAATTCATGCATTCTCGAGTGAAGGTAGAGCATATAGCTCGGAGTCGCATGCACAACCGAAGTCTGAAAATCCTTCATCATCTTGAACTGCCGCGATGTATTTCCGGAACTTGCCGGGATCACCATCATGCCGAGGTTTTCCGCGCCGTAGTGAAGGACAATTCCGCCGGTAAAAAGCCCGTAAGTCATCATATTCTGAAAAACGTCGCTCTTCTCTACCCCGGTTGCAACAAGCGATCGGGTAGTTATATCTGTGCATGCCGCAAGGTCCGCGGCAGTCATATAAATGGTTGTAGGGGTGCCGGTTGTTCCGCTGGAAGCATGCATCCGCACAACTTCGGAGCGGTCAACGGCAAGCATTCCGTAAGGATAAGCTTCGCGGAGATCGTTTTTGACGGTAAAAGGAAGTCTTTTCAGGTCCTCAAGGCTTTTGATATCTTCCGCTCCGCTGATTCCGGACTGGGGAAGTTTTTTACTGTAAAAATCAGTTTTAAATGCCTGGGCCACTGTCTTCTTAAGCCTTTGAAGCTGAAGTTTTTCAAGCTCTCCCCGTTCCATTGTTTCAATATCTTTGTTCCAGTATTTGATTTCCATATTTATCTCCGCTACGCTTTTGAACTGCTTTTATCCCCGGCCTGCCCTGAATGCTTTGATATTCTGAGCTACTATTTCTTCACCCTTTTGTGCAAACATCCCGGTAATCGCTTCTTCGATCTTGTCCTGAGTGATTGGCAGAAATTTAGAAGCAGCGCCCACCATCGCCATATTGGCTGAGCGCATATTGCCGGCTTCTTTGGCAATCAATTTCGCGTCTACAAGAACAGCCGCTCCTGTTGCTTCCGCCTTCGCAAGGATTTCATCCCGGTCCGGGTAATCCGGAATATTCACGACAGATTCAACAGCTGTTACCAGCCGACCGTCCGGTTTAAGGTATTCAAGGTATCTTAACGCCTCGAGCGGTTCCATACTCAGAATCATATCGGCGCTGCCCATCCCGACAAGGTCGCCGGGAATTTCAATATCAGAAATCCTCAGGTGCGACATTACTGCACCTCCGCGCTGCGCCATCCCGTGAACCTCGGACTGTCTGACTTTCAGCCCCTGGAGCATCGCCCCGGTTGCTATGCCGGCAGCCACGGAAAGAACACCCTGACCGCCTACTCCGGCTAGTATAATATCGTATTTCATTTGCTGCCTCCGGATTTTTTGTTTTTGCGGGCTGTCTCAAGGCACTCCCTGAGTGCTATTATTACCGAAATACCCTTGTAATTCATTTCCTGTTTGAATATTTCAACATTCTCAGCGTGATACTTCTTTAGAGGCGTAATCGTTTTAATATGCGCAGGATCAACACCGATTCCCTCAATAAGCAGCTGCAGCTTCGAAGAAGGCATAATCGTCTGCTGACCTCCGGTCATGGCCACTGTCCCGTTATCAAGTATCACAAGTGTCATCGGCGTATTGCAGGCCACCGCGTCAACAAGTGGTGAAATTCCCGAATGCAGGAAGGTACTGTCGCCGATAACGGCTGTAACAGGTTCGAAGCCTGCTTCCGCGGCGCCTTTGGCGGTACCGACTGAAGCTCCCATACAGATGATAGTTTCTATCGCGTTATAGGGCGGAAGTGCACCGAGCGAATAACAGCCTATATCCGAGGTAACAATCGAATTTGAAAATGATTCCCTTGCCTCGTTAAGCGCCGCATAGGTGTCGGCGTGTGGGCAGCCCTGGCAGAGCTGCGGAGGTCTACCGGGAAGCTCGATATCGGTCTTCAGACCTTCACGCTGACTGAGTCCGAGGACTCCGCGAATATTATCGGGATTAAGCTCTCCGGTAAGAGGGACACTTCCGTCTCGTTTGCCCGCTATTTCGATTGCCTGGGGAAGGTATCCCCGCAGATAATCTTCAATAAAGGTACAGCCTTCTTCAATTATAACGAGTTTATCGACACTCTCAGCGAGTTTTCTGATCTTGTCGACGGGAACAGGGTAAACGCTGATATGAAGATGCGACGGGACCGAAGAAAGTTCCAGCTTTGCTTCATCATAGTAGTTTCTGCCCAGACCGCTTGTAATAACACCGAATTCCCTGAAATCCGGATTTATTGTCAGCGGATTGTAGTCCGTCCCGGTCGAATATTTTTCGAAATCAGTCTGACGGTCGAGCAGTGAAACCCAGTTTCTTCGCGCTAAAGCCGGCAGAAGCATCCATCCCCTGGTATTATCTGTTTTTTCAAGTATATTGGGTTTACGGGCCGGCGAAGTAATAACAACCGCCCGTGAATGTGCGAGACGTGTTACAAGCCTTATCATAACGGGAATATGAAATTTCTCCGAAATATCAAATGCTTCCCGGGTCATTTCGTAGCATTCCTGCTGATTCCTCGGCTCAAAACACATAACGCGTGCAAATGCGGCGAAGTATCGTGAATCCTGCTCACCCTGTGAAGAATGCATTCCGGGATCGTCTGCAACGGCAATTACAAGACCGCCTTTAATATCGAGCAGCGCCGAATTCATGAACGGATCAGCTGCCACATTAAGCCCAACATGCTTCATCGTGACAAGTACACGCCTGCCGACAAATGACACGCCTATAGCTTCTTCATATGCAGTTTTTTCATTGGATGACCATGAAGCAAAGATGTCACCGCTCTTTTCGGAATGCTCCAGTATATATTCCATTATCTCGCTTGACGGGGTTCCCGGATATCCGTAAGCCGAAGAAATTCCGGCATCAATTGCACCGAGCGCGAGAGCCTCATCTCCCAAAAGGACCAATTCGTCCATTACAGTCTCCTCTATTAATTTTTATTTGTTTGGAGTGAAGAACAACTCCGGAGGACCGAAATTCGGTTTTAACATAATACTAATGAATCTTATTTTTTACAATAATCTAAAAAGGTTTATTCTCAATTAAGCATCCGGCGTAAAAATAAAAAAACCGCTGTCTAAACAGCGGCTTTGCTCTTATCGTCTTCGTCTTCATGAACCGGAGGAACAGTGCTTTGTCTGCTCCAATTAATAAAGCCGTAGGCGATACATCCGATAATGGAAACAAACAGGACTGCATATGCGGCTACACCCATCTAAAATCCCCTATTAAATGTGTTATTATATATATCGACATTCTATCACGGATTTTAAATAATTCCAATTGGAAATCCATCAATTATGCACAGTAAATTAACAGGTTATTAACGGTTCCCTGAATCTCTACGGTCACCGGTCCTTCTGTCTGTCGATCTGCGGTCATTCGACTTACGCTTTATTGAAGCGTATTTTCCGCTATCGATCAGCTTCTCGTATGCACTGACAGTCATCACAAAATCGATATTTTCGAGAACTTCCAGGTCTCCGGCTTCAGCCGCCGCATTGATGGCGGCGAGCATCCGGGAATTGGTTCCCTTGAATACCCGCCTGGCGTCAAGCGATCTATCCATTAAACCCAAGGTGGCTTCCTCCAAATTTTAGAGCCGTTCAAAAGCCCGGCGGAACCCCGGCATCGAGCCCTCGATAACCCAGTCGTCTACACAGTACGAGATCCTGAAATACCCGGGCATTGCAAAACCGCCCCCCGGAACAACAAGAACGCGTTCCTCCTGAAGAAGATCGACAATCTTCATGTCATCTCCGCCCGGCGCCTTCGGAAACAGATAAAATGTTCCGACCGGCTTCTCGAATTCATAGCCGATATCAGCCAGACCGTCGCAAAGCATATCGCGCTTTCGCTTGTATTCATTAATATCAACACTCATTCCCTGAAGATCGGCGACCGCCCTCTGCATGAGTGCCGGCGCGTTGACATACCCTAGAATCCGGTTGCACAGGATGACAGCATTAATCAGATTCTTATAATCATCGGCTGCAGGGTTTACCGCGGCATAACCTATCCGTTCGCCTGGAATCGAAAGATCCTTGGAAAAAGAAGTAACAACTATCGAATTTTTATAGTGTGGAAAAACAGCCGGAACTACGGCGTTATCATATGTAATCTTCCTGTAGGGTTCGTCACAGATCAGGTAGATTGAACGGCCGGTTCTCCTCTCCGCCGCCTTCAGCACATCGAACAGCGCTCTCAGGTTGTCTTCGGAATAAATCTTTCCGGTCGGATTATGCGGCGAATTGATAATTACAGCAGCCGTTTTTTCATCTATTGCAGCCTCAAATGCTGCAGGATCAAGCGAAAGGTCCGCCGCCGGTTTTACTATCTGCAGCACTCCGCCGTGGTTATCGGCGTAAAATTTGTATTCCATAAAACAGGGTGCGCTTACAATGACCTTGTCGCCGTTATTCAGAATAGACTTCAGAACCGCATTCATTCCGCCGCCGGCCCCGCAGGTCATAATGATGCTGTCCTTGTCTATTGAAACGGCCTGATCAGCACTTACCTGCGCTGCGACCTTCTCGCGTACAAAAGGGTAACCGGCATTCGGCATATATCCGTGTTTTCCGGGAATATTTTCGCTCAGAATCTCGTTGAGTTTACGCCCGAACTCCGGAACCGGGGGAATATTCGGGTTACCGAGACTGAAATCAAATACATTGTCGTCTCCGAATTCCGCTTTCAGTCTTGCTCCCGTTTCAAACATCTTCCTTATAAAGGAAGATCCTGACATTAATTCTCCGATGTGTGCTGATATTGCCATTAAAAACTCCCTGCCCTGATATTTAAGTTCATTGTTGATGTTAAATTATCATACTCGTAATTTTACTGCAAGCAATAGATTACTGCTTTCCTATCTTGTGTCTTGACAACGCGCAGGTTCTGATTTAAATTATACTTAAGAGGTTTAAGTATTGATAAAGAAGAGTGCAGAATTCGGAAATAAAATAAGACTGGTCAGGGAACGTAAGAATCTGACGCTCAAAGACGTAGCTGCAGAAGCTGGCGTAAGTGAAAGCCTAATAAGCCAGATAGAGCGAAACAGGGTTTCACCTTCGATAGATACTCTGATCGCTATAGCAAATACGCTTAATATCGATCTTGAATATCTTTTTAAAGATCTGAAAAACGACAAAAAGGTTTCAATCGTCAAACCCGACGAACGAAACAGGATGCATATGAACGGTATTGATTACCAGCAGCTTTCGTTTATTCCCGAAACAGGGGTCAACCCTTCGGTCGAAGCATTCTACATCGATATCCCTCCCGGCAGGGAAAAGGGAGATCTTGAATTTGGTCATCCGGGCCGCGAACTCGGAACAATTGTCGAGGGATCAGGCGAACTTATTTACGGAACGTCGGTTTACAAACTCGAACGCGGAGATACTGTATCGTTTCCCTCTGACATACCGCATATTATAAGAAACACCGGTAAAGGTATAATGAGAGCAATGTGGATAGTCACACCGGGACGCATCTTCATTAAAGACTGAAAATTATAAGGAGAGAAATATGGGAAAAACAACTGCACAGAAAATTTTTGATACCCATAGGATCGACAGGCCGTCTGACGGTATAGAGGTCATCAGCCTCGATGCTGTATTCTGTCATGAAATAACAACACCTACAGCCATCGTCGATCTTGTTGAAAGAGGCAAGGACAGAGTCTTTGATCCGGCTAAAATTAAAGCTGTAATAGATCACGTTACACCCGCAAAAGATTCGCTCACCGCCGAACAGGGAAAGGTCCTTAGAGAATGGGCGGAACGTCAGGGCATAAAAGATTTTTTTGATATAGGCCGGAACGGCGTCTGCCATGCCATATTTCCCGAAAAGGGATTTGCCCGCCCAGGATACACCATTATTATGGGCGACTCGCACACCTGTACTCATGGTGCCTTCGGAGCCTTTGCTGCCGGAGTCGGAACAACCGATCTCGAGGTGGGAATACTGAAGGGTATATGCGCATTCAGGTCGCCGGACACAATGAGAATCAAACTCACCGGGACTCCGTCTAAATACATAAGCCCGAAAGACATCATCCTGCATATAATCGGGACAATCGGTGTTAACGGGGCGACGAACCATGTAATTGAATTCACCGGTTCCGTCATCGATAAAATGTCAATGGAAGGAAGAATGACTGTCTGTAATATGGCAGTAGAAGCAGGCGCAACCTGCGGAATATGCTATCCGGATATGACCACTGTCGAATACCTGTGGCCGTTTATTAAAGACGAATTCGCGACAAAAGATGAAGCCCTCAAGGCATACAGTAAGTTCCTTCCCGACAGTGATGCCGTATATGCCAAAGATTTGGAGATGGATGTAACCAGCCTGAAGTCTCTTGTAACCGTCGGCTATAAACCGGATCAGGTTAAAGCGGCTGAAGAACTCAGCGGCGAGAAGGTAAACCAGGTATACATCGGCTCATGTACAAACGGAAGAATAGAAGACCTGAGGGAAGCCGCAGCAATCTTTAAAGGAAGAAAGATTGCAGATTCAATGAGGGTTATCGTGTCTCCGGCTACACCCGACATTTATAAGCAGGCGCTCAGGGAAGGCCTGATTGAAATCTTCATGGAAGCCGGCTGCTGTCTGACAAACCCGACCTGCGGAGCCTGCCTTGGAATGAGCAACGGTGTACTTGCCGAAGGCGAAGTCTGTGTATCAACAACAAACAGAAACTTTAACGGCAGAATGGGAAAAGGCGGCATGGTTCACCTGGCCAGCCCCGCAACGGCCGCTGCTACTGCCGTAGCGGGTACCATCACTACAGCAGATAAGCTTTAAGGCTGCAGTATTTTATAGAGGAGACAACTATGAAAGATTTTTCTGGAAAAGTCCTTTTTTTGGATAGAAGTGATATCAATACGGATGAACTCATACCGGCAAAATACCTGACCGAAATAACAAAAAAAGCCATGGGACCGCATCTGCTTGAGGACCTGAAGATGGAAGGCTTTGATCCGCAAAAGGATCTCGAAGGCGTAAGAGTAATAATCACAAAAGAGAATTTCGGCTGCGGATCGTCACGGGAACACGCCCCCTGGGCCCTGGAAGTAAACGATATAAATCTCGTAATTGCGCCGAACTTCGCAAGAATATTCCGCCAGAACATGTTCAACTGCGGCATGATGGCAGTCGAGATTGAAGAAGAAAAAATAAATGAACTTTTTGCAGACTTTGCCGGCAGCGAAACAAGAGTAGATACCGACTTCGATGCAAAAAAAATTACAGTCAGTTCCGGGAGCAGGAAGGTTGACATCAGCTTTTCGATCCTCGGATTCGACGAAGCACTTGTAAAAGCAGGAGGCTGGGTCGACTACGCTGACGCTAATTACTAGAAAAATACGGCGATAAAAAAGGCTGTCTGAAAATATCAGGCAGCCTTATAATTTACCGGACTATTCGTTTTTTACTCAATAAACCCGAGAAGTTCCTTTACAGCGGGTTCTTTGTCCTTCACACCCGTTTTTCTGACAGCCTTTCTGATGATATTTTCCCACTGCTTCTCTTCCATCTCAACCATCATTTCTTCAAGAAGATCCGGAATTCTCTCATCGACTGCGATGTTATAAATCTTTTGCTCGTCATGAAAAAAATATGAACTCAGTTCATTTATATAATCACCGACCGACTTCTCCGAGCCGCCGCCTTTTGATGTGAGCCGTTCCTCTTTTTTTATAGATCTTTTTATTTCCCTTTCTTTCCGTGCAAGATCAGTGCGTTTCATAGATATCCCCTGTTATAAAGAGTTGTTTTTACCTTTATCAATAAAAACAATATATAGCTAAAATGATGATTCGGCAAGGGGCTAAGTAAATGCTGTAAAACAGTTTACATTTAAAGCCGCATGAAGATTTTCACTATATTCTAATAATTGTCTAATAAAATGCTCATTCCGCAGATAACAGAATATTATCGATGTTAAGGCAGATTCTATCCGGACATGAACAGAATATTAACAATTATCTTTCCGGCCTGTACGAAAAGGCGCCCTCAATCGGAATAAATGAAAACTCACCGTTTATTATTTTCAGTGACCTCCATATGGGAAACGGCAAAAAAAATGATGATTTCAGAAAGAATGCCGCTCTGTTTACTGCCGCCCTCAAAGAATACTATCTTAAAAAGGAATATACACTTGTTCTGAACGGAGATATTGAAGAACTCCAGAAATTCAAGATGAATTCCATCCGAAAAGCATGGCAGAATACATATGATATTTTCAACAAATTTGATGAAAACAATAAGCTGATAAAAATTACCGGAAACCATGACGACCGCATTCTCGCCGGCAAAGCTGACCGAAGGTACAACGAAAGAAAGGCAGTAAAAATCATCCCGGAAAATTCGGAAATACCAATTTTCATTTTTCACGGGCACCAGGCATCGGTTTATTACAGATACCTGAACCGTCTGAACAGCATACTGCTCAGGTATATTGTCAACCCGATTGGAATCAAGAATTTTTCGAACAAGTATAAGCATCAGAAAAAGATGCGGATTGAAAACAGATCCTATAATTTCTCCAGAAAGAACGGCATGATTTCGATCATCGGACATACTCACCGTCCGCTGTTCGAATCCCTGTCACGCGCGGATAGCCTGCATTTTGAAATTGAAACCCTGCTTAGGCGGTACAGAAAGGCAGGTACAGAAAAACGCCGTAGAATAGCAGCAAGAATAAGGGAACTGAAGTTCAAATACGATTACTGCATCAACTCCAGGCCGGAGTATGAACCAGCTTCGCTGATGTACAGCACAGGAATCCCGGTTCCATGCCTGTTCAATACAGGATGCGCCATAGGGAAACGCGGAATCACGGGAATTGAAATTACATCCGAATCAATTTCGCTTGTGCACTGGTTTGACAGCAGGATAAGCAGCCGATTTCTTTTCGACTCAGACCTCGAAGCAAAGCCCCTTGCAGAACACCCTGAAATCCACAGGGTCGTGCTGAGGAAAGACGATCTCAGCTACATTGCCGATACGATCAGGCTGCTTGGGGGGGCCGCAGAAGCGAAATTTAAAAATTCGTTCAGATCAATTAAACGAACGAGAGCATTCAAAAAAAAGGCTGACCTTTTGCCGGTCAGCCTTTCCACATTAATAAATGCGGGCCTTATAACAAGTTTTCGTCGATAATTTTCTTGAGCTGCGCCTCGGGAAGCGCACCGGCAGCCATCTGCGGCTGGCCTTCCATGGGGATAAACAGTATTGAAGGAATACTCTGTATTCCGAATGCCCCGGACAGTTCCGGTTCTTCTTCCGTGTTGACTTTGTAAAACACTACCTTGCCGTCGTAATCCTTCGAGAGTTTATCGATGGTAGGAGCAAGCATTTTACAGGGCATACACCAGTCTGCATAGAAATCTATTACGGCGGGGACATCGCCTTCATATTTCCATTCTTTGTTATTAACATAATCAAAGACTTTCGTCTTGAAATCTTCCGTATTGATCAGTTCAGCCATATCGGCCCTCCTTAATAATTCTTATATATACAAAATAATATATTGGACTATGTTAGTCAAGCTAAATCGATAACTTTTTAATCAGTTGCGGCACGCATCTATTAAAAAGCGCATCTATATTAAAATATATTAACTTCGGCAGTCGTCCGCAAGTCCGCAACGTAGTCATTTACAAGCTTATTGAGCGCTACATTCGAAAGATACTGCATTATCTGCATCTTTACATCTTCATACGGAATAATTCCGGCTTCGGATTTCGCGGTCAGCTTGATCAGATGATATCCGAACTGTGTTCTTACCGGCCGGCTCACTTCCCCTACTTCAAGGGCAAAAACTGCCTGCTCGAACGGAGGAACCATTGTTCCGCGGCCGAATTCACCAAGGGCGCCGCCCGTGACTGAAGTAGGTCCTTCGGAATATTCCCTGGCAATATCGGCAAAATCCTCTCCGGCAATTATTCTTTCGCGAAGAGCCGAAATCTTCTCAAGTGCTGCTGTCGTCTCGGCTTCAGATGCGT
>QKCC01000205.1 GCA_003245835.1 Spirochaetales bacterium
GGAATGCATATATTCTCTTAACCTTTTTACCGCGCAAGAGCGCAATATTTATATCCTCGTATACAAGTAGAGTCCGCTCTTTGGAAACTTCAGAATCAAGAAGAGTCCTGTGTACTGGAAAATTACCGGCAGGGCCTGCAACCGCACTCTCGATACTCAAAGAATCAATTGCCACAGCTTTCAGCTTCGGCAGACTGTTTCTTATGAATAGAGCAGCGTCTTCTGAGAGCGCAGGAAAATCATCGCTGTACTCAGAGGGTGACGTACGCTTTTCGGAAAAATGTGTATCAAAGAAAATTATATCGGCATCAGCCGATTCGGCGCAGCTCTCAATATGCCGTCGGCTTATCATCCCCGACTTCAAGCGGGCAGTCAATGAGTACAGCTTTTTCATAGCAGAAATCTTCAATAGAGATCTGATCAATTGTCTTCCCATTGGCAGAAAAGTGAAAGGGTGCATCGACATGCGAACCTGCATGAATATAGTGCACAATCACTGTTGTATTGCAGTGATCTCCCTCGCTCATCCTGTTGTCGGGTTTAAAATGTTCCGCCGGGCTCCCCGGATAAACAGGAATATCTTCAGATATCTGGTATGAAAGTTCTAAAAGCATTTCTCCCCCATGAATAAAAAAGAAATTTTTTCCATTTGATATAGATTATCACAAAATCATTCTATGTCAAGAGAAAATTTTTCTTTTCTACAGCAAATATCAATTATTTTAGAAATATTTTTTATTTCATCATTCGCCTAAAAGTGAACCTTCAACTCACAATCAAGTAGTGTTTAAATTATTTTATGTTACAAAAAGAGTTATATAATTCCCCAAATTCACGGCACTCCTGGACCGTTTTTTTTTGCTCAATGAGCGATAATCAATTTCTTATAGGAAATTATTTCCGCATACCGGGATTTCCTGTTCTGCACCGGAATAATGGCACTGTTTTTTCTGGAAATTCACTTTTGTTAATGTTAGAAAAGAAAAATTTTTTATATTTTTTGTTTACAGAATTCTGTTTATATCTTATCATTAAATCCGTTATGCCAGATAGTGCTCCAGTTTTAGCTAAGCTGAATGAAAAATACGACGAACTGACCAGGATGCAGCAGAAGATAGCTGATTTCATCCGCAAGAATTCTTCACAGGTCATCCGTATGTCAATCTCCGATCTTGCAGAGGCTACCGGCAATAAAAGCGAATCTTCCATTGTCCGCTTTTACAGAATTCTCGGTTTTTCAGGATATCATGATTTCAAAGTAGCTCTTGCTACCGAAATAGCGGGAAAATCTTTTTATCATACGTATTCAGAACTCACCGAAAACGACAGCGTCATTACTGTTAAAGAAAAAATATACAACGGTATAATAAAAACCCTGCACGACAATTATTCACTGATAAATAATGAACTTTTAGAGAAGGCTGTAAATCTGATTCTCAAATCAAAAAGGATCATTTTTCTGGGTTTCGGGCAGTCGGGTTATATATGTGAAAATGCCCAGTTTAAATTTACCAGGCTCGGGTTCAATTGTTTTTACAGCGCCGATGCGCATTTCAACTCGATGCTGCTGACAGAACCCCGGGAAGGAGATCTTCTGTTCTGCATCTCGTTCTCCGGGCTGACCAAGGACGTGATAGTTCCGGCGCAGAAAGCAAAACCGCTTACAAAGATTATCGCCCTTACCGGCTCAGCAAAATCCACCCTGGGGCAGCTTGCCGATGTCTGCCTCGTTTCCCATACTGAAGAACTGAATTACCGGACCGATGCGATGATGGCCCGACATGTTCAGAGCATGTTTCTCGACATGATCTATATTGCAGTGACAATCCAGATGGGAGATAAAATAATTAACCGGCTCAGCAAAACAAAGCAGTCGCTTTCTTATCTAAAGCTATAGACAGTTCAATACAGACTAACGATGAGAAACAATAACCTTCCCTTATATCCGGCAATCTTCGGAATGTTACTCTTCTGGGCCGTTACCCCTGTTACGATAGCCTGGGTAAGAGCCGACTTTTCACTGACCTTTCAGGTGTGGGTTCGGTATGCCGGTTCATCCGCAGCCTTATGGATTGCAATTCTGTCAAAACGCACGCTCAGGTCCAGTCTGGCAATAATAAAGACCGATTTGAAGTACTTTCTCATAAGATTATTCATAACCTCGGCCTGTACGATATCATTCCAGTTATTTTACACTTACTGCTTTTTCCTTGTGGAACCTGCGTTAGGAATCCTTCTTTATCAATCCCAGGTTCTGTTTTCCCTGTTAGCAGGAGCAGTATTTATAAGTGCTGAACGCAAGCTGCTGTACATGCCGTCAACGATATATTCAATCATAATGGCAATTCTTGGAGCAGTCGCAGTAATAATTTTTCAGGAGCAGACAATAAATTTCACTTTCAATGCCGGCGTACTGATGGCTCTGCTTGCTGCAGTCTCATGGTCATTCGTCGGCCTTACCAACAAAGTCTGGCTTGCCGGAAAATTACCGCCGATTGTAAATGTTACAATGGTATTCAGCCTGGTATCACTATTGCTGACGCCCGTTGCTTTTATAAGCGGTACTCCTGTTATAGGTACCCCTGGGGCTATGAAATGGGCTGTTCTTGTCGGTTCGGGGATTCTCGGAATAGCAGGCGGACAGGGCTTGTATTATTATCTGCTTCCGAAACTCGGTCTAATCACTGCAGCGTCCGTCCAGCTTCTTGTTCCTCTCCTGACCGGTCTGCTTTCATTCTTCCTTTTTGAGGAACGATTTACACTGATTCAGATAGCCGGAGGGCTCGTACTGCTGACCGGCTGCCGGATGATTATCCGGAATAAGTCTAAGCTTACTGAGTAGGCGGCCGAGGGACTCCCAGTACATCGCCAAACGCGCAAACCTGCGACCAGACTTTATCGCTTAAACTCACCCCTGTCTTTTCCGCCTCTATTTCATGCTCAGCTTCCTTTAGACCGGCATAGTACACCCTCTCCTGCCCTTCAGCCGGTTCTGCAAGTCTCAGCTGTCTGAGCATCTGGTCCATATCTGTTTTGAACAGCGCAGGATCACGGAATGCCGAAATTTTGATTGCACCGAAAAAATGCGAAACGCGGGCAGAAGTTGCGGCCGTATCTTTTACAGCGGGTCCGTAATCTGCACCGGAAAGTACAGACGTCATGATGTCAACAAGCACCGCCAGGCCGTAACCCTTGTATCCTCCGTAAGACTCCCCCTCTCCGCCGAGCGGCATGATTCCCCCGCCTGCCTGCTCAAGCATACTTTGAAGCAGCGGTCCCGGGTCGAATGCAGTCAAACCTTTTTCATTCACAGCCCAGCCCGGCGGCAGCTCCTTCCCCTGGCGCTCGTACACTTCAATCTTACCCCGGGATACAACGGTAGTCGACATATCAAGCACGAAGGGAATCTCCGATGCAGCAGGGACTGCTACCGCAATCGGATTGGTGCCGAACATGACATTCCGGCCGAAAGTCGGAACCCCTAGAGCGGCAGTATTTGTCATAGCGATTCCAATCATATCTTCGTGCAGCCCCATCATTGCATAATATGCGGCAATACCGAAATGATTCGAATCGCGTACGGACGCGAAAGCCATACCTGCGGTCTGAGCCTTACCGATAATATTCTTCATTGCAATGTTGCTCACCGGAGCGCCCATCCCGCCGCCTGCATCTATCACGAGTGATACCGGGGATTCTGCAAGAATTTCAGTTTCGGCATCTATCTTCATTACCCCTTTGTCGATTCCGGCCAGGTAGCGCCAGAGCCGTCCAAGACCATGTGACGGAATTCCGCGGGCATCTGCGGCGATCAGCACTTCAGCGGTAATAAGAGCATCACATTCGGGCAGCCCCTTGGCAATAAATATTTCTTTCACATATTTCACAAGCGCATTGCGTATAATCTTCATATTATCTGAACCTCTCAATAAGTTTTGTTTCATTACAGACATTCTGCATATGTGTTTTCATCGCCGCACGGCTTCCTTTCGGGTCCCGGTTCTCAAGGCAGCGTACAATTTCAGAGTGTTCATTAAATGTTTCTTCCATCCTGTTGCCGGTCTTATCTTTGCTGAATATATCGAGCTCTTTCCATACGTCAATAATCTGCTTTGTCATAAATGAGAACAAAGCGATCAGCGACGGACTTTTAGAATATTTTACGATTTCAAGGTGGAAAAAGATGTCGTCCTCTATTGCTCTTGTCAGCTTGCCGGATGCATTAAAGAACGAGGTATTGGCAGCTTTTATAAACTCCAACTCGCTATCAGTGAGCCGCTCGGCAGCGAGTTCCACAGCCCGCAGCTCGAGAATCATCCTCGTATCCATTAATGAAACAATGTCATAAACGTCCTTGATATCAAGTATATTTGAGATAAGTCCGCATAATATATTTATCTCGAGATTTGCTATATAGGATCCGCTCTGAGGCCTGGTTTCGAGTACTCCGTAAAGCTCAAGCTTTTTAAATGCTGCCTTAAGCTGCTGTTTTGCGACCCCGAATGATTTCTGTAGCTGGAGTTCAGAAGGCAATTGCTGTCCCGGCTTCAGACTTCCGGCTGAAAGCAGTTCAAGTATCTGCTTAATAATCAGATCGGAGATATCCGGAATTTCTATCTTTTTAAACGGAATCAAAATTTCTCCTTTTTTGGCTTACTAATCGATTAGTTTATCAGTTTTGAATCAGTATAATCTCTGGTGCCTTAAATGTCAAATATACTGAGACTCCCTGTGAAGCAGGCCGGTCTACAAAAGAGTAATCAGTAAAATAAATTTTGCCTTTTGTGATTATTAATCGATTTATTAACGATGCGTAATTCCATCTATACCTTCATGCCGCAAATGTGACCGGTTTCGACTGCAGCTTAAACTTTATAATTTAACCGTTTTTCTCCTCGGCAATACCCATCGGAAAAAAACAAAAGTTATCAATAAAAAAACATACCTTTTTTAACCTTCTCCGGGCTGAATCATCAGAGCGTAAGAAATCATACCAAACCCGATAAGATACTTCATGGACTTCCGGATCTTCAGGTTTTAATATCTCTGTTAATCAATGCGGCGTTGCCGCTGAAAAGGATAAAAGTCAGTTGGTTATTTGAAGGAGATGTAAATGAAAAAAATTCTATGTGTACTTGTAGTTCTTACTGTGCTCGCGACGGGTGTACTGTTTGCCGGAGGGCAGCAGGAGTCAGGTATGATTAAGGTCGGTATCGTAAATCTGCCGCCGGAAGAATCTGGTTACCGGCAGGCCAATGTTGAAGCCATGAATACGGTCTTCTCGGCTGAGAACGGCTATGATGCGAAGCAGACCAATACCGGAGACAACAGCGAGCAGATCGCTGCGGCAAAGGGCTACATCAGAGACGGTGTGGACTATCTACTGATCTCTGCAGCAAACGCATCAGGATGGGACGACACCCTGAAGTCCGCAAAAGATGCAGGAATAAAAGTTATCCTGTTCGATCGTGCGATTGATACAGCCGCGTCCAACTTTCAGGCGGCGCTTCTTTCTGATATGGCTTACGAAGGCAACACAGCTGTAGAATGGGTGCTGGGCCTGGGGCTCGATAAGGTCAATCTGATCCTTATCCGCGGACAGATGGGTTCAGCGGCAGAGATAGGACGCAGCGCAGCAGTACTTAAAGCCGAAAAAGACGGAAAACTCAAGATCGTGGCAGACGGTACAGGCGGAGACAGCTGGAGCCTTGAAGAAGCCCGCAAAGTTGTTGAAGCGGCAATTGCCGCGAACAAGGATTTTAACGTGATCTACGCGGAGAACGACGGTATGGCGCAGGGCGCTGTTCAGGCACTCGAGGCCGCCGGTATCACCCACGGCAAGGGCGGCAAGGTCAAGGTTATCGGTTTCGACTTTAACCGTTTTGCACTCAGGAACGTACAGGCCGGTTACTGGGATGCCGACATGCAGTGTAACCCTCGCCAGGCAGCAGAAATATCCAAGTGGATTAAAAACGGCAGCCTCCCGAACGGAATCGTTTATCAGAAGGAACTGCTCTTTACTACTGACAAGATCACAGACAAAGACATCGACGACTGGGGAATCAATGCCGACCCCGGCAAGGGTGTTGTAACAAGATAGCTGCTGTTTTGAAGAATTTTTAAATCGCTATCTAAATTGTGCGGTGCGGTGTGAAGAAAACCTTTAACATCGCACCGCAGTCAGTTTGTAAAATACCAGATAAGGAGAACCTTGATTGTCGTCAGAAAACATACTCGAAATGAAGAATATCAGCAAATCCTTTCCGGGAGTCAAAGCCCTGGACGGCGTGGATTTCAAGCTTCAAAAAGGAGAGATCCACGCCCTTATGGGAGAAAACGGGGCGGGCAAGTCCACATTGATAAAGGTTATAACCGGGGTTTTCGAAAAGGATGGCGGTGAAATTATTCTAAACGGAAGACCGGTCCACTTCAGATCGCCTCAGGAAGCGCAGGATTCCGGGATAGGCACGGTCTACCAGGAAATAACGCTCTGCCCTAATCTGACCGTGGCTGAAAATATGTTTATCGGCCGCGGCCGGGAACCATTCATTCAATGGAAGCAGATAAACACTAAGGCTGCGAAGCTTCTCGACTCACTCGGTATTCCGGCAAGCCCGGTGCAGGAGCTTACAAGCTGCTCGCTTGCCGTTCAGCAGATGATTGCGATTGCCAGGGCGGTCGACATGGACTGCAGGATTCTCCTCCTCGATGAGCCGACATCCTCGTTAGATGAAGACGAAGTTAACAAGCTCTTCGAACTGATGCGTGAACTTAAAGCCCGTGGAGTAGGAATCATTTTCATAACCCACTTTCTCGAACAGGTATATGAAATCAGCGACAGGATCACAGTGCTTCGCAACGGAAAGCTGATCGGGGAGTACGAAACATCATCTCTTCCTCAAATTGAACTTATCTCGAAAATGATGGGTAAGGATCTTGATGATGTCACAAAGTTAAAAAGGTATGAACCGGCAGCATCCGGTGCCGGTATACCGGTTTTTGATGGAAACGGACTTTCGAGCGCCGCAGGAGTACGGCCCTTCAACTTCACCATACAAAAAGGCGAGGTAAACGGGTTTGCCGGGCTGCTAGGTTCCGGGCGCAGCGAAAGCGTCAGGGCTATATTCGCTGCCGACAAGGTTACGGGCGGTGAGGTCAGCATTAACGGTAAAAAAGCGAAGATCAAAACGCCCCTGCACGCCATGAAACATGGAATCGGTTACCTGCCGGAGGACCGCAAGGGCGACGGAATTATTGACGATCTTTCGGTGCGCGACAACATCATTCTGGCTCTTCAGGTAATGAAAGGCTTTTTCAGGCCTTTCTCATTAAAGCAGGCGGAGGCATTCGCAGGCGAGTATATAAAAAAACTGAATATCAAAACCCCTGCTCCCGACACGCCGATTAAATCTCTTTCCGGCGGTAATCAGCAGAAGGTCATCCTGGCCCGCTGGCTGCTGACGCATCCTGAGTACCTGATTCTCGATGAACCGACAAGGGGAATCGATGTCGGGACCAAGGTGGAGATTCAAAAACTGGTACTCAAGCTCGCTTCTGAGGGAATGAGCCTGACATTCATATCTTCGGAAATTGAAGAAATGCTCCGGACCTGTTCACGGTTGATAGTCATGAAAGACCGTGAAATTGTAGGCGAACTCAGCGGAACATATTTAACGGAAAATGACGTCATGCGGGTAATTGCCCAGGGGAGAGAATAATTATGAGCAAATCCAAAACAAACCTGTCGCACCTGTTTCTTCCTGTTTCAGTTATGGTGCTGCTCATCATCATAAACCTGATAAAAGGCGCCGATTACTTCAGCATCACCTTGGTAAACGGAGCATTGTACGGAAACATACCGAACATCCTGTTCGGCGCCTCGGAACTGGTTATTCTGTCAATAGGAATGACCCTGGTTACCGCCGCCTCGCAGGGACAGGACATTAGCATAGGTGTGAGCGCCACCATCACATCTGCTGTATTTGTTCTGTTCGTCCTTCAAGCCGGTGATGTTACGCTGCTGACCATAATAGCAGGGTTCCTGATAAGCTGCGCGGCAGGCATGGTACTCGGCGCGTTCAACGGTACTCTGGTCTCGGTATTCAGGGTTCAGCCGATGGTTGCGTCCCTCATACTTTTTACCGGCGGAAGATCCATTGCATTTATGATCGACGGAAAATTGTCGCCGATACTGGCGAACAATATATCGAATCAAATCGGAACGGTCATCCCCGGAGTACCGATACAAACGCCGATAATCCTGACAGCCGTCTTCATCGTAATTGCTGCAGCGGTACTCAGGACCACGAACCTGAGGCTCTATGTGGAATCGGTCGGAATCAACCCGAGTGCCGCGAGGCTGAACGGAATCAACCCGAAAAAAATCATATTCCTGACCTTTTTGATTATGGGGGTCTGTACCGCGGTTGCGGGTTTCATCGCGGTCAACAAGGCGGGGCGACATGACAGCGTCAACCTGCTGAAGCTTATTATGATGGACGCAATTCTCGCTGTAGCAATAGGCGGAAACTCGCTCAGCGGAGGAAAGTTCAGCATCACCGGCTCTATCATCGGCGCGTATACTATTGAGATGCTGAACAGGACACTTCTAAGGCTGGAAATAGAACCCGCTATGATTAAAGTCTTCAAAGCGGTTTTCATCATCATTCTTATGGTAATTGCATCGCCGGTTGTCAGGGCTTACGTAGAGAAAATCCTGACCAGGGTCCGAAACCGGGAATTTTTGAACAACTCACCTATCAGTGCCGTCGCCGACACTGTGGTCACAAAGGAGGAGTAGCGTGGAATCTTTAAACAAAGCAATACCCAAAACAAGACTGTCGAATTCAAACCTGCTGTTTCTGATTGCGGCTGTTATATTTGTGCTGATGTACGTATTTGCAATTATAAGCTTTCCGCGCAGTTTCATGCAGTTTCAGACCTTTTTTGACCTGTTCAACCTGAATGCTCCGCTGATCATTATGACACTAGGTTTAAGCATAGTTATGATCGGGGGCGGTATCGACATCTCGGTAGGCGCAGTCTGCGGGTTGGTAACCATGGCCTGCGCCGTATTGCTGGAATCGAAAGCGGGCAGCATCGGGGGTGCCGTGCTGTTATCGATCGGAATAGGTGTTGCATTCGGCCTGCTGCAGGGATACCTGATTTCTTATCTTGAGATACAGCCGTTCATCATAACGCTGTCGGGGCTGTTTCTGGCGCAGGGACTGCTGACGACGCTCCACAAGGACCCAATCAACGTGACCATGCCTGATTTCGTTTCATTAAGGGATTTCAATATAGTGATTTCCTGGCTTGGTACAAAAAACAGGCTGGGTGTTTTTATTCCGTGCGAAATCAAACCCGGCGTTATAGTTGTGGTCGTCCTGCTTGTCCTTCTTGCCGCACTTATGAAATGGTCGCGTTTCGGGCGGAATGTCTATGCCGTGGGCGGCAACAGTCACAGCGCGATGATGCTCGGTATAAATGTAAAGAGAACCGTTTTCCTTACCTATGTGATATGCGGATTGACAGCCGGTATAGCGGGTTTTGTGTACATTATGACAACAGGCGCCGGCAATGTCGGGAATGCATCCGGGGCCGAAATGAAGGCGATAGCCTCAGCGATAATAGGCGGAACACTGCTCAATGGCGGCGTTGGAAACCTGCTCGGCGCACCGATAGGCACACTAACCCTTCTGGTAATCAACGAACTGATCCGTGCTGCGGGTATCCAGTCAAACTTTCAGGCAATAGTGAGCGGACTCCTGCTGTATATCTTCATAGTGCTGCAGAGCGTCATCATGTCGCTGCGTGACAACAGGAGATTCAGGCTTGCCCTTCCGCCCTGGCTGCGGCTTCCGGGCAGAACAAAAACCGGGAACCAATGATTGCCGGATGTGCCGAGCGCGGCGGGATGCTGTGCAGGAACCGGTTCGTTATCCCCGGCAGCCGCTTCCTGTTCTGAATTCCCGTGGTGAAATGCCTGTATTTTTTTTGAAAATAAAACTGAAATAATGGGGGTCTCCGAATCCAACATCATAAGCAATGTCCGAGCTTCTGAGATTTGTTGTCAGAAGCAGGTCCTTCGATTTGCTGATACGGACCTGGGTTAGGTATTCAATGAAGGTTTCTCCGGTTTCCTGGGAAAAGATGGTACTGAAATGATTGGGACTGACATTTACGATCGATGCCACTGAATGCAGCGAAATATCCTGATCTGCGAAATGACTGTTTATATGCTGCTTTGCTTTCTGAATCATTGAGTAGTATTTTCCCTCCGCTTTTGAGTCCCTGAACCCTATGAAAGTATCCAGAATCAGCCGGACCCCTTCACAGAAAGTTTCTTTCGAGCCTGCAATTTCCGACAGCTGCGTTTTTTGCGACAAAGACGGTATTACCTGCTGAACATCGCCTCCGAGTTCCTCTATGATCCTCGATATAGCCACAATAAGATCACAAAGCAGGTAATAACCTATCAGGGTTGCCTGAAACGGCGTATCACCTATCATCTCGATATACCGGGTTATGACTTCATCAATCCCTGATCTCTTCAGATATTTCAGCTGTTCAGATATGGGGCTTCCGTCCAGTTTCAGAAAATCAATCTCGGAAAAAGAATGGAGATCATGTACTCCCAGTATCAGTTTCTGTCCTGTTTTTGTCAGGAATTTTATCGCCTTTTCGGCATCGGCATATGACTGCGGCAGGGTCGCTATCCTTTCAGCGGGTGAACCTATCCCGATTGAAACCATACAGCCGGTATTACGTTCCACCTCGTACTTTACCGCCTGTCCGAGGGTATACGCAGTTTCTTCAAGCGAGTCCGATACGAGCTGCTTAAGCAGCAGAATAATTGTGTCCCTGCTCTGGGAGAAACAGACAACTTCATCCTGGTTATCGACAAGACTGTTAATCCTGAGCCTGGCTGCAATCAGATCGGAATAGTTGTCAGCTGACGCGGAGAGTTTGATTATTGCGACAAGGTAGCCGTGAGCTATGAGATCTACCCCCATATCACGCCCCTTTTCAAGTGCATCTTCCGTTTTGACTATTCCGGTCACCAGGTCGCCGAGCCAGCGTTCCTTAACCAGGTCCGAACTCGACTGAGCCTGAAGTTTCAGGTTTTCTATACTTGTAAGGTTTACTTTTTCCTGTTCGATTGTATCTACCAGTTTATTCAGTACAGAGAGCATATCTGCGGCGGAAACGGGTTTAAGAATGTATTCATCGACTCCTATCGAGATAGCCTCCTGCGCGAAATGAAATTCGTCATGACCCGAAATTATTATTATCTTGATCCAGGGCAGTATCTTTTTGATAATTCTTGAAAGGGTCAGCCCGTCGACAAACGGCATTTTAATATCTGTTACAAGTATGTCGGGTTTTACATCCTTCATAATCGACAGGGCCATCTCGCCGTCCGAAGCTTCGCCTGCAAGGACAAAGCGGCCGGCACCGGACTGTACGCTGTTGCGCAGCCCTTCACGTACTACTATCTCATCTTCTACGATGAAAACCTTATACATTGATTTCAACCTCAGGGACGCTGAAACAGATGGTTGTACCTTCTTTATACCGGCTTAATATTTTCAGTTTTGTACTGTTATCATAATACAGCTCAAGCCTCTTGTTGACATTATAAAGCCCGTAGACATTGCTCAGTTCAGAGGGATCTGCGGAACCATTAATCTGCTCCATTATATTCGCAACATGTTCTTCCGTCATACCTATCCCGTTGTCTTCGACGGAAAAAAACAGGCGGCTGTTTTCGCACCAGCCTTTCACAGACAAAAATCCGCGGCCTCTTTTATTTTTTATTCCATGGTACAATGCGTTTTCAACAAGGGGCTGCAGTACCAGTTTCAGTATTTGCAGGTTCGCCATCTCCGGCTGGTATTCAATATTATAATCCAGGATATCCCTGTACCTGATTTTCTGAATTGTAAGATAACTACGAACATGCTCGAACTCTTCGCCGACCGTCAGGAAGTCCTTTCCCTTATTGAGAGATATTCTGAAAAAGCTTGAAAAGGCACGTGTTATGTCTATAACCTGATCATTTTTCTTTTCTTCAGAAAGCCAGACTATCGTATCTAAGGTATTGTATAGAAAATGAGGTGTGATCTGGGCCTGCAGCGCCTTCATTTCCGATTTCTGAAGGTTCTGCTGTTCCCGGATGTTTTCTGCTATCAGTTCCTGTATTTTATCCGCCATGATATTCAGGTTGTCGGTCAGGCCGTCCAGCTCTTTTACACGCGGTAGTTTCACCTTTGCGGTAAAGTCTCCTTCAGCAATCCTTGTAGACAGGTCTTCAAGTCTTTTAATAGGCTGATTGATACTGGCAGTTACCGAGCGCTGAGCAAAAACAGCAAAAATGGTTACAAGAAAAACTATAAAAACCTGTATCACAGTGAGTATGAAGGTAGTACGCTTGTTCTGTTCATTTGTTATTGTTGCCGACTCTATTTCAAGTCTATTTCAAGTACTATAAAATCCTGAAGAATGTCAGAGACAAGAGCGGATACCCCTCGAATTTCATCGAGACTTTCTTCATTTTTACTCACCGGGGCCTGGTGCGCCATCTGGATTCCCAGCCTGTCCACATTGCGCCTCAGCGTTTCGACCGCCCGGCCAGCCACCTCAAGCATCTGTCGGTTTTTTCTGCCTTCTGTCGTTCTCATGATATCTTCGAGGCTTTGATTAATCCCGTCAATTATCTCGTACTGGCGGCCTTCAGTGAATTTCTTGTTTCCGGCGACGATATCCCATATCTCATTCGAGACATCCATTTTTACAGTCTGGTTTAGACGGTTCGTCTTGCTGACATTGGTTATGATGAGGTCGTAGCGGACCATCTGCACAACGTACGAAACGATTGTAATCAGCGGCGGTGTTATCATCAGCAGGATTATGATAACGTACGAAACCTTTATTCTGTCTTTAATGCTTCTGCTTTTAAAAACCGAAAAAATCCCGTCAATAACGGATCTGTCGCGCCGCATATTAATACCCGCGGGGAGCGATTAGCGAAAGATCATCGGTTTCGTAGAAAACTTCTTCCTGTACATACTGAAGCCGCGGGATTTTTTCACCGGCAGCGAGTTTCTCGACCAGCTTCATAATTTCAGGGCCGGTTTTTGGATTGCACTCGATGACGCAGTTCACCTTGCCCCCGCGCAGCGCATCAATGGCCGCCTGCTGTGCATCAATAGTAACAATGACTATGTCTTTACCCGGATGAATACCCTTCTCTTCCATCGCCTCTATGGCCCCAAGAGTCATTCCGTCATTATGGGAAAATATAACATCTATATCATCATACATCTCAAGGAATTCAACAGCCAGTTCATAGCCCTTTGAACGGAGAAAATCACCTGATTTACTGTAAATTATCCTGAACTCCGGGTGTGATTTCAGAACTTCCCTGAGGCCATCGGCCCTTCCGATGGCAACCGAAGAGCCTTCCGTACCGAATAATTCCACGATATTGATAAATTCCCCGGTTTCAGCAAAACGGGCGCTTTTATTTTTGAATTTTTCCAGTAAAAACAATCCGGCATTCCTGCCTTCTTTCAGACTGTCCGTCCCTATAAATCCGGCATAAAGTGACTGGTCCGCAACCTCTATCTTCCTGTCGGTAACAAGGACAGGAATTCCTGCATCTCTTGCTTCCTGCAGTACGTTGTCCCAGCCGCCGGTAACTATCGGCACAAATGCTATAACATCAACCTGGTAAGCTATAAACGAGCGTAAGGCCTTTATCTGGTTCTCCTGTTTCTGTTCGGCATTGTCATACACCAGCTGAATTCCCCGTTCAGCTGCAGCCTCCTGGACCGAGCGGGTGTTGCAGTTTCTCCAGGCGCTTTCAGCACCGATTTGCGAAAAACCTACAATAATGCTGTCATTTTCTTTTTGAGAGGTTGTACTTTCATTTTTAGCAGCACACCCGGAAAAGCAAATTGTGATTACAATAAAAAAAAAGCTGCAAAATTGCTTACCAAGGTGCCTTTTGTTATTTATCATTGGCAAGGCCCTTTTGCGTGTACGATAACTCATTATACATACACTATGCAGGCATTTACAAGAAAAAATGAGGGATGACAGTTATTCCCGTTCTGAGGTCAAATTCAATAATGTAATCCCTGCGCACTGTACTTAAATTTGCTTGAAATTATCGATTTTTGTGGTAAAATAAGCGTGTTAACGTACACGCAAGGGAGAATAACATGAAAAGCATATTTGAATACAATTTCTGGTTTCTTACCGGAAGTCAGCACCTCTATGGGGAAGATGCTCTGAAAGAGGTCGAGAAAGATTCCGGAATAATAGTTGATAAACTCAACAGCAGCGGGGTGCTGCCCTGTAAAATAATTTATAAAGCGATACTGGTGGATTCTCAATCCATCGAAAAAACAATAATGGCAGCCGACAGTGATACAGACTGTGCAGGAATCATATGCTGGATGCACACCTTCTCACCGGCAAAAATGTGGATAAACGGACTAAGGGCATTATCAAAACCGATGCTTCAGATTAACACTCAGTTCAATGTTAAAATTCCATACAGGACAATGGATATGGACTTCATGAACCTTAACCAGAGTGCTCACGGGGATCGGGAGTTCGGCCATATAACCAGCAGGATGGACATACCCAGAAGCGTAATCGCCGGACATTACGAAAACTCATATTTCCAGCAGAGGCTCGCAAAGTGGATGCGGGCAGCGGCAGCAGCCGTCGCGGGCCGGAACCTTACGATTGTCCGTTTCGGCGACAATATGAGGGATGTTGCAGTCACTGACGGTGACAAGGTTGAGGCGATGATCAAACTCGGCTGGTCGGTACCCTGCTACGGGATCGGCGATCTGGTCGAAGAAGTAAACCAGGTTACCGACGCTGAAATTGACTCACTGATGAATGATTACAAAAAGCTTTACTCGATTGCCGAACATGATGATCAGGATTTTGCACTCGGACAAATAAGGGAGCAGGCCAAGCTTGAGGTTGCCATAGAAAAATTCCTCATAAAAAACAGTGCTGAGGCATTCACCACAAACTTCCAGGATCTTCACGGCCTTAACCAGCTGCCGGGTCTTGCCTGCCAGCACCTTATGGCAAAGGGTTACGGCTTCGCCGGTGAGGGGGACTGGAAAACTGCGGCAATGGTCAGGACCCTTAAGATGATGGGAGAAGATCTTGATGGCGGCTGCAGCTTCATGGAAGACTATACCTACAACCTTGAAGATGGGAAGATGTACAATCTGGGGGCCCATATGCTTGAAATCTGCCCCAGTATAACCGGAACCAAACCATCTATCGAAGTACACCCGCTTGGAATCGGCGACCGGAAAGACCCCGCAAGACTTGTATTTGACGCAAAAGCAGGTTCGGGATTTACATGTTCTATTGTCGATATGGGCAGCCGTTTCAGAATTGTAACAAACGAGGTTGAACTTATCGATGCGCCCGAGAAATTTGAAAAACTGCCGGTCGCAAGGGCCCTTTGGAAGCCTCTTCCTGATTTCCTTACGGCAACAGAGGCATGGATCCTTTCGGGAGCAGGCCATCACAATACCCTGACAACAGCCCTCGATATTGAATACATCCAATACTATGCCGAGATCGTCAGAATCGAACACCTTGCAATCGACAGCGGAACAAGCATCCGTCAGTTCAGAAACGAAGACCGGTGGAACAGGGGCTATTATGCCGGCTGACTACAAAGAGCTTAAAGAGCAGACACTGCTGGCCAACCTTGAAATACAGCAGAGAAACCTTGCGATTTACACATGGGGGAATGTCTCAGGCTTCGACAAAGCCCGGGGGGTGTTTGCAATCAAACCCTCCGGTGTTCCATACGATCAGCTTGCTGTTGATGATATTGTGGTAGTGGATCTTGACGGCAGAAAGGTCGAGGGCGAACTCAACCCCTCATCGGACACGCCCACGCATCTTGAAATCTACAGGGCCTTCCCTGAAACAGGGGGGATTACCCACACCCACTCACCCCACGCAACAGCCTGGGCGCAGGCCCTTAGATCAATTCCCATTTTGGGAACAACCCAGGCAGACCACCTGGCCGGCCCCATAATCTGCACAAGGGTCCTGAACCGGAAAGAGGTTGACAGCGGGTACGAAAAAAATACCGGCCTGTTAATTATCGAGACCTTCCGGAATCCTGAAAGCGGTATGGAAATTGCAGGAGTCGGTCCTTTCCCGGAGGAACCTCTTATTTTCGCTGAAAATCCCATGGTACTTCTCGGCGGTCACGGACCTTTCGCCTGGGGAGACTCTCCGGCAAAAAGCGTCTATAATGCTGCGGTTCTTGAAGAATGCGCAAAGATGGCCTGGATGGTAATGAGCATTAATCCGGGCTTCAGTTCACTGCCGGACTACATAGTAAACAAGCATTATGAAAGAAAACACGGAGACGGCGCTTATTACGGCCAGACAAAAGCTTGATTGCTTCGTCATAGCCTGTTATATTAGCGCCAATCAAATATATGAGAATTGCAGATATCGCAAAAGAAGCCGGTGTTTCGATAGGAACTGTTGACAGGGTCCTGCATAACCGCGGACGGGTTTCACCGGAAACAAAGGCTTCAATAGAAAAAATAATAAAAGACTCGGGTTATAAAACCAATATCATTGCATCAAATCTTAAAAAGAAAAGATCGATCAAAATCGGTATACTGATCCCCCGCCTTGACTCAGAGGGCGGATACTGGAGGTTAATCTTCAACGGCATTGAGCGGGCAATGGCAGAGATCACCCAGTTCCCCGTATCAGTAGAGGTCCGGCAATTCGACAGAACAGTCAGCGGGGATTCATTTAAGAAGGGCGAAGAGCTGATCGGAGAAGGAATAGACGTTCTGGCTATGGCCCCGGTTGTGCAGTCTGAAGCCACCCGGTTAATTGCAGTGATGAAAGATATTCCGTACGCTTTTTTCGATTCTTCCCTTCCTGAAACGAACCCGTTAACTGAAAATCTTCAGAATTCCTATAAAGCAGGGTTCTGCGCCGGCAGGCTGATGAGCATTCAAAACCCGGATGCAGTCAAATTCATCTGCCTGCAGATGCACTCAACAGCCTACAACCTGCAGCAGCGGGCGAAGGGTTTCAGCGATTTTTTTTCAAACCGGAATATCGAAATCGTAAACATCGTCTGGGACTATAAAGAAGATGATGTGCTGTTTTTTGAATTCTTTGATTCGGTTATAGCCGCGAACCCGGATGCATCCGGCTATTTTGTTACCAATGACGCCACGAGTAAAATTGCCTATCACCTGAAAAAGAAATATTCCGGCGGTATGCCGACCGTTATCGGTTTCGACCTTCTGGATAGGAACAGGAAGGGGCTTAAAGACGGCGTCATTTCGGTTTTAATCTCGCAGCAGCCGGAAAACCAGGGCTATAACACGATTAAGGAAATCTTTCAAAGCCGGCTGCTCAAACAGCATGATACCGTACCCACGGCGTCTATTCCGATTGACATAATCATCAGGGAAAACCTGCCGGAGTGAAAAGACAGGGATCCGGAAACACGGAGCCTGCATCTATCGCCCGTACAAACCCCACATAAAAGCAAAAGGGCATCTTTCTTAAAAGATACCCCGCTCCTTCAATCGCCCGCCTTTTCAGGCTAACGTAATTGCGTCAGCCTTGCACACGGCGACACACCTGCCGCAGCTATAGCATTTTTCAGCATCTACGACAGCCTTCCGCGGACCGGAATTCTGTCTCTCTCCACCATGGCTTCTGTGTTCACCATGTGTTCACCATGACTTCTGTGCTCGCCATGGCTTCTGTGTTCACCATGGCCTCTATGTTCACCATGGCCTTTATGTTCACCATGGCTTCTGTGTTCACCATGGCCCCTGTGTTCACCATGGCCATCATGATGCCTGCGGCCTTCGTGTTCTCCGTCCCGGTTTTCAGTACTGCGCCCGTAGCCGGAATGACCGCCTTCGCTCCCGTGCTTTTTAGAATGTTTTCCGTATGTATTTTCAGTCGATCGTTTGTTATTTAAAATTCTCATCCTCTACTCCTTACGAATTATTTATTATTTCTTTAACCTGCTCAGTCATTGTATCGACTGCAGATTGAATCTTCCGGTTGCTCTCATCATCTTCTATATTCAGTTTTCCGTTTCGGAAGCTTGTGTAGATAAACCGGAACATATGCTCAACCTTCCGG
>QKCC01000197.1 GCA_003245835.1 Spirochaetales bacterium
TACCGAACGGAAAGACATCAGCCAGATTCTGGAAGAGCTTAAACTGCAGAATACAGGAGTTACGGACGAGGCTTCTGTCAGCAGGTTAGGCGAGCTGCTGAACGCAGATACTCTAATAATCGGAAGTCTGTTCTCCGGGCCCGACAGTTATGAACTATTTTTAAGGATGGTCAGGGTCGAAACTGCGGAAGTTCTGTCGGTTGCCAGGGCTGTTATAGACAAATCGCTCGGTATCTGATCGAGCGACAGCGATTTGCAGACAGCTGTTATAAAGAGCGGACAAGCTCCCGAAACTGATCACCGCGGTCGAATTCATTTTTAAACATTCCAAACGACGAGCAGCCCGGTGAAAGTACTGCGGCTGCCTGTCCGGATTTCTTCCCGGCAGCTATCTTCAATACGTTATCAACTGCTTCATTAAGGCTGCCGAAGGGGCCGTAATATTTGATGTTCCTTTTTTCAAATAAATCCACAATTTTGTCGGTTCCGGTCCCCTGCAGCAGGGTTACGGATTCGGGAGCTGTTACGCGGCCGCTGACAGCATCAGCGAGCGGAGAAAAATCAAGGTCTTTGTCGGTTCCGCCGGTAATCAGATGCAGCGGGCAGCTGAAGCTTTCAACTGCTGCGGCAGCCGCCTCCGGTATAGTTGCTGCCGAATCGTTATACCAGTCCAGCCCTTCCGCATTCCTGATGAACTCAAGCCTGTGAGCGATGCCCGGAAAGGATGTCAGCCCTTTTCGGATAACTGCCGGGTCTAATCCGATGGAATAGAGAAGGGCTGCCGCAGTCAGCAGGTTTATGCGGTTATGCATTCCCTTCAGGAGGCTCTCTGTATCAAGAATTTTTACTGCTTCGCCTTTTTCAAGCCAGAATCCCCGTCCGGCTTTGTCAAAATATACGCCGGAAGCAACATCGGCGCCTGTGGATATGGTCTCGAAATCTTTTTTAGGGAATATCATGACAACCTTTGATGGAGCGCTTAAGGCAAAACTTTCAGTGTATTCCGAGTCAGCATTCAGCAAAAGGATGCTGCCGGCCGGCTGTGCTTCATAAATTACAGCCTTATCTTCGGCGTAGTCCTGCATTGAGCCGTACCTGTCCTGGTGATCATGCATGATATTAGTGATTGCAGCGGCTGCCGGTTTAAGAAGGTTCCTGCCTGCCAGGTCCGCAAGCTGCCACGAAGAAAGTTCCAGGACCACAGGAGACCCGCTGCTGTTCTTTTCATCGCTGCAGAAGGTCAGGGGCGACACAGTTATATTCCCGCCGAGGTCGGCATCGGGGTATACCTGTTTAAGAACGTAATGGACTGCCGACACTGTGGTCGATTTTCCCTTGCTTCCGGTTACGGCAATGACCGGGCGGAGGTTCTGCTGAAGAAAAACCGAAATGTCGGTTTCAACAGCGGCTCCCGCCGAAAGCGCAGCTTCAATATATGGTGATCCGGGTTTTACCGCCGGGTTTTTGATTACAACATCCGCGTTCCTGAAATCGGCAATATCGTGTCTGCCGAGCACATAGCGCAAATTGAGGTCGGCGAGCGCCTCAATGGATGGTTTGAGAACTTCTTCTGATCTGAGATCTGTTACAGTAACCTCAGCCCCTGCTTCCGCGAAGAATCTTGCCGAAGCGCTTCCTCCGCCGTTAAGCCCCAGGCCCATAACAGTGATTTTTTTATGACGAAAATTCAAATTCAAGCTTATATTCCTTCATGTCGTTTTCATTCAGGTATGGACTGATTTTAAGGGAAGACCATATTTTTGTCCACTGAGCAGGGATTTTTGATCGCAGGTTTTTGTAAGCGGCAAGATCTTTGCTGAATTTTTCTGTCCGCATGCTTTCTTCAATTTCCGGAATATATTTTTCTATCACTGCAAGTGCTTTATGCAGATAACCTAAAAAGCTCTTTCGCCCTTCAACAGAAAGTTTTGCAGGTGCAATGGTAACGGTGTTGAAATCACATTTGAGGGGGTAGTATGGATAGGTACGAATTCCTTCGGGAAGATAGAGTGCGCTGAGCATTCTGGTCAGCTCCCGGTCGATCCATTGACCGTTTATATGGTAGCCTGCGCCGGTTTCTCCTACCCAGGTAGAGCCGAAAAGACGCAGAATCGGAATTTCACCGCCGTTTGCATTCATGCTGGGTTTGTGGATTGGTATTATCATGCTCTCAAAATAAAGTTTCCGGGTTTGAAACTCGGCGGTCAGGTCGTTTGTAGCCTGCTGAATAACTTTGCTGTCTGCAGGTCTAATGTTGAGATCAGGACGCATCAGGTACAGGTAATGCGATTCTTCGATTCTGAAAAGCTGAATGAAGCAGGGCCTAAGTACTTCAGCCGGATCGAAAAAATACCTGGTTCCTCTGAAAGGGTCGGGGAAAATTTCAGACAGGGAACCTACTAGTTCCCGCATTTTTATAAGGTATTCATCAGAAGGCTTGACTTCGTTAACGTTGTGATGCACTGCAAATGACGGAACCGTGAACGAGGTGCCGCTCTTTAAAAAAGCGTCTTCATTCTGGTTGAAATGGAAAGTATACCCGGAGGTTTTGCCAGGAAGAGTGTTGATAATTTCTGAAATTTCAGGATCAGAATATTTAAAACTTATAACATCAAGCAACTTTTCCATAATTCTATAAAAATATACAACCTATACCCCGGATTATCAAGCTGATTATTTTTTGTATCAGAACAATGGAAAATTCGTGTTGATTTACCGTTTGATTGACTTTCTACTTGAAACTTTTAGGTTTTTAAGGCATAATCAACTTCGGATTTCAACTATATTCGTGTAGTTTACGATATCAATAATAAAGGAGCTCAGAGTGCCCTGCGGAAGAAAGAGAAAAAGGCATAAGATCGCCACTCACAAAAGAAAAAAGAAACTGAGAAAGAACAGACATAAGAAGAAATAATCCGAATTTTTCGGTTTATACGTATTCTCTGTTGACATAAAAAGCAACAGAGTAATACTATGTTATGAAATCTAAATTGGAGGGACACTAAATGGCCTACAAAATTACAGATGAATGTTCCAATTGCGGCGCCTGCGAACCAGAATGCCCAGTGGAAGCAATCAGCGAAAAAGACGACATGAGATTTATTGATGCAGATGCTTGTACAAGTTGCGGTGCATGTGCGGACGTTTGTCCTGTCGATGCGATACTCGCTGACTAAACACTACAGGGCCCTTTAGGGTCATATTTTATAGAGTCGCCGAGCGGACTTACATGTATCTACATGTTCTGCTTCAGGCGGCTTTTTTTATCCAAAAATGATTCAGCCTTTTTTCCCGATGGTAGATGTGTTCCTCATACGCCTGCATCGCGGTAATGCGCCTTCAGGCATCTGAATAGAGTTTTATATTTTGAATTTCTTTAGGCAGTATCTGTTTTATCGACCTTTACTTATCATCCGGTTTAACAATGCTCTTTTTGCAGCTGTCAGCAGCCCGGCTTTCCGTACATTGGTAAGACTTTCTATATCGGTCGGAACATCAGTAAGGCATTTATAACCTGTATCGGTAATTACTACCGTATCGGAATGTCTGTAGGCACCATGTCCCTTGAAATAAATTCCCGGTTCAACGGTAAAAACCATACCAGGTTCCATTTTACTGTATCACTGCCCATGGCAAGAAAGGGTCCCTCATGGTTTGATACTCCCATCCCATGGCCGGTACGGTGAATCAGGTTCGCTTCATATCCTTTACTGATAAGAAAAGCCCTGACTGCTTCATCTGCATTATGGCAGGACGCCCCGGGCTTTAGAAGCGAAAAAGCAATATTCCGGGCTTCGAGCATATGATCGAAACGTTCTTTCATCTGTCTGTCCGGTTCCGATGTAAAAAAGGTCCGTTCCAGCTCTACGGCGTATCCGTCAACCCTGTAGGACATGATCATTACATTCGGACCGGAACTGAACTGGTCTGCAGGGTTTGGAATACTGTGAGGTTCGGCACTGCGGGCCCCGGGCCAACCGGCGCTTAAAAAATTGAAAGCAAGAAAATCAACGTCGAATCCTCGGTCCAGCAGCGCTCTGCGCTGGGCATTCTTAGCCGGTTCGAGCGTGTCCAGAACCATCGATCCTTTGCGTACAGATTTGATGAAATCATACATTGACTCTTTAACGTACCTGGAGGTTTCCGTGAGCATTTCAATCTCGGCTGGTGATTTGGTGAATCTTTGGGTAAACACCCAGTCAAGGCATTTTACCTGGGCCTTCTGCTGAAGAAAGCTGAAAATCTCGGAACGGGTGTAAAGGTCTGTCCCAATGGTTTTCATACCGGAAACCTGGTAATTCAGGACATGGTACCAGCTGTCGTTCTGTACTGCCGGATATTCGTAGTAGGTCGTGAAATCGCTTATGTGGCTGATAACACTCAGATGCTCTAACTCCAGCTTCGGAAGAATGAAAGTTGTTTTACCTTCGGCTCTAATCAGCAGCAGAAATGGGCGTTCAAAAGGCATACAGGATTTCCCTGTCAGATAATAGAGATTGTCTCCTGAAGTTACAATAAAAGCATCAAGCCCTTCCTGTATACAGCGTTCTTTTATTTGTAAGATCCTCTGCTCGTATTCTGCGGATTCTATCACACGTTTCTTCCTCTTTTTGTATACCGGAATAATACTAACAGTATTTATGAAACATGGCAATTAATATATTTTTACTGCGTTTTTATGGACATTCGTCAGTGAAGCCCGTGAAGCATTTAAAAGTTTATCGATGTAATAACGCTTAACCGAATAATGACTTCCTGAAATTTATACAAAACAGAGAAAAATCACGATTGACTTGCATATAGCATATGTTATATCTTTACATATCTTTGATACAAAGATACAATGATTGGAAGAATGAATGTTAACTGCGGCTGATAAAAGCAATGATGCTTTAACAAGGTACATTTGAATCTGTCAGCAGATAATCCTTTTAATGAAAATGATCAGCTTAGTATTGGTTTTGTGGATATTAGGCTTTGATATATAAATTGCTACTAAAGAAAATTCAAAGGGGAAGAAATGGAAAAAGGCAAAAAAATAATCAAGCATGTTTTTCTGCTGACAGTGCTCATTCTGGTAACATCCGGATTAGCTTTCGCAGGCGGAGCACAGGAGAAAACTGAAAAAAGCAGACTTAACGTCGGCTGGACTGCAGGCGAGAGTCTTGAATCAACAATAATCGACGAAAACTGGCAGTATCTTGAAATGGGATGTATGATCTGGCAGATCTGTTATGACCAGGTATGGATTATGGGTGATGCGGACTCAGGATATGCAGCAGAACCTATGGTTGCCAAGAGCTGGGAAGTTTCAGAAGATATGAAAACCTGGACATTCTACCTTCGGGATGACATTAAGTTCCATGACGGCCAGCCTCTTACCGCAGAAGATCTTGCGTTTACGCTCGAATATCTTCCGGCGTCCGATCCTGCATGGCAGCTTGTTGACCTTGATTACGAAAGCTTCGAAGTAATCGATGATTACACCTTCAAGGTTACTATGAATTCAACATTCGGTATGCCTTATCCGCCGCTGTATTGGATGCCGATACTTCCTAAACATATCTGGGAACCGTATAAGGACGATATGAAGTCATACGATAACCCGAACCTTCTTGGTTCAGGACCCTATAAGGTGAAGGAATTCAAGCAGGGACAGTACGTCTGGCTTGATGCTAATACAGACTATTGGGGCGGAATGCCCGGGCTGGATGAGATTGTTTTTAAGGTTTACGGTACCGAAGATGCCAAGCAGATGGCATTGCGAACCGGTGATATCGATATGGTAGGCTACCTTGGCGTAAATCCGATTACATTAAACGACTTCAAGAAGGTCAAAGATATAGAAATTATTACCGCTCCGGATATTAACCTCTACTGGCTGAGCTTCAACATGCATCAGGAAAATGGAATGCAGGATCTTGAAGTAAGGAAAGCAATAATGCATGCCATTGATGTAGACAGAATCATAGATATGGCACTCTTAGGTTATGGCGAACCAGCCGACAGTTTTGTATACCCTGAGCTTGAATGGTACAATGATGACATTACCAGATACAGCTACGATCCCAAAAAGGCAGCCGCAATTCTTGATGCAGCCGGTTACGCAGATACTGACGGAGACGGCATCAGAAACGAAAAGAACGGCGAGAACATGGTATATGAAATAATGGTAGGTGCCGACTATTCCGCCGAAATCAAGGCTTCAAGGCTTATCAAGGAAATGCTTGCTGAAGTTGGAATCGGTATTGAACAGAAAATTGTAGACCTGGATACCTACTACTATTATATCTATGCCCCTGAAGAGGATAAATTTGATATGGCTTTTGCTTACGAAGGCCCGGGTCCTAACGGAGAATGGTCATGGGACATCTGTCGAGGATGGAGCAACGGAGGAGCAGGTTGGAATACCGCTTACTACAATAGTTCCGAATTTGATACCGCATTGGACAATATGCTCAGCGCTGTAACTTTCGAAGACAAGAATGTATACCGAAAGGAAATGCAGAAGATTATCTCCGACGATATTCCTTACGGTCTGCTTTATAGAAAGAATGTTGTATGTCCAGTAAATACCTCAAAAATTACAGGTTATACAGCTACAATGGGCGGTACCGCAGTGTGGATTAACCCCTGGTCATTTTTAAGGGCAACCTCAAAATAGATTCTGAATAATGAAAAATAACTGCCGGTTCGCCGGCGGTTATTTTACCAGATATCAAATCAGGGGACTTCTAAAAACTGCAGTTTTTAGAAGTCTACCAAACTTTATGGGATGTTTATTTATTGACTGTTAAGGAAATAAATAAACTCCAAGGTACCTCTAATAACTCCAATTTAGAGTTATTAGAGGTGCCCATAATTAAAAATCGGCAAAGATGAGCAAGAAAACAACAGGCATCCTGATTTGCCGTGATCGTTACAATCAGAACAGTTAACAGGGACGTAAATACATGGAAAAAGCAGCGAAGCTGTATGCGGACATTGTATTATACAGCAATGCACTTTTTACCGGTTTGGAAACAACTCCAGGTCCGGGAGCTGTTGCAATCAAAGATAATGTAATAATGGCTGTCGGAACAGAAGCAGATGTTGGCAAATATATAGATTCAGAAACCATAGAGTATCATTTTAAAGAAAATCTTGTGATGCCTGGGTTTCATGACAGTCATCTGCATGTAATTGACGGAAGCCTCTATGAAAATACGGTAAAACTGCATGATGCCGTATCTGAAAAAGATGCAGCCCGAATGGTGTGGGAATTTTCAGAAACAGTTGAAGAGGACGGATGGATAATAGGATTCGGCTGGTATCATACATATTGGTCTGTGGAAAAACTGCCGACAAAAGATTCTCTGGATGAATACCTGCCCGACAGACCTGTGCTTCTGCAGAATGATGAGGGGCATGGATGCTGGGTCAACAGCAAGGCTTTATCATTGTGCGGTATCGATAAGAACACTCCCGATCCTCCTTATGGAAAAATTTTCCGGGATGAATCAGGAAATCCGACAGGTTACCTGGATGAAACTGCCATGGAACTCTGCGCAAAAACAGCATACGACCTTTCGAGGCAGAAAGAGCTGGAGCTGATTTCAGGTTTTATCAGAAAAGCTTCAAGGAACGGCATCACTTCAGTTAATGATATGAAACCGCTTTTTTCACTGAATCTGGGCAGCCTTGCGAGTTATAAAAATCTTGAGGAAACAGGTGATCTGAATGTGCGGATTCATGTGTCGACTTCAATCCTCGATGATATTGAGCTCACCAAAAAGCTGCGTTCAGAATTTGCTACCGAGAAAATAAGACATATAGGTCTCAAAGGTTTTATCGACGGGGTTGTAACGACACATACTGCATTAATGTTAGAACCTTATACGGATTTACCTGATTCAAACGGCAGCAGTATCTGTGATACCGATACATTTCAGGAAAGAATCATCCAGGCGGAAGCCGAGAATATTCCTGTTCATCTTCATGCCTGCGGTGACGGCGCCGTACGGCTCGCACTGGACTGGTTTGAGGAATCGAAAAAAGTTAATAAGCAATCAAAAATCAGGCACTCCATTGAGCATGCCGAGTGCATTCATCCGGATGATACCGCAAGATTCAGCAAATTAAATGTAACAGCATCGATGCAGCCCAGGCACCTTGCTTTCTATGACATTTTCGAAGAGAATCCATACTGCGGTATGGTAGGTGAAGCCCGAAGTAAATTTACATGGATCTTCAGGACATTATTGAAGAATGATACATCTTTAGCGTTCGGTTCGGATTATCCGGTTGTCGAACTTAATCCGCTGCAGGGAATTTATCATGCTGTAACCCGTGAAGCCGATGACGGAAAACCCGAAGGAGGGTGGATCCCGGATGAACGTATTACTCTATCTGAAGCATTAAGGGCATATACCTTCGGCGGTGCATATATGGCGAATCGCGAGAATGAGCTTGGAACTATCGAGGAAGGTAAATTTGCCGATATCGTCGTCCTTGACACGAACCTGTTTAATATTCCTCCCCGGCAGATAAAGAAAGTAAAAGTAATCATGACAATCATGGATGGAAAGATAGTATACAGGGATGATACAGAATTTTAATTCCGGAATGCATGTTGACATTCTTTGGCACGGAATTTAAGATGATGGCGTCTATGGCAGAATTTAAACCGGTAAAAACAACGAAAACATCCGACCTTGTAGTGGAAGCCGTATGGGAACTTCTCAGAACAGGTGAGCTGAAACCGGGAGACAAGCTGCCTTCCGAGCGTGAGCTTGCAAAACGATTTCAGATATCAATTACAACCCTTCGTGAGGCTCTTCAGAAGCTTGAAAGCTACGGACATATAACCAAAAAACGCGGACAATACGGCGGAAGTATAATTCTTGATGTATCCAGGAATCCGGAGCTCGATGTTGTTGCCAAAAAAATGCTGCTGAAAGGTTTCAGCATCGATAATTTAAATGAAGTGCTTCTCCGCATCTGGAAAACAATTAACACAACAGCATTGGAAAGAGCTACACCTGAACAAATCGAAAATCTTGAAGGTATATTGAAACGTCAGATAAACGATTTTAACGCTCATAAGGGGTCTGTTCAGGGATGGGCTTTTATGATGGAAGTCGCCAAAATTACGGATAATCCGATTATGGAAGTCATAGCGGAGCTTATTACCCTTATTCTTATGCGTAAAGAGGTTTCTTTGGGCATTGATGATGTAGGCAGCAACGAAAAGGTCCACGCCTATAATGAAAAATGTATTCTGTACTCACAAATGGTCATTGATGCTTTTACAAAGAAGGATATCACGATTTTGGATCAGGCTGAAGTTGAGACCACACTTGCGTTAGAGGAATTTAAAACAGAAGAACGATAAATAAGCCGTATAAGGAAAAGGCTGCCTGAATTTCACCGGCATGTAATCAAATCTGTAAAAAAAAGGGCAATCGATTAATTTCACGATTGCCCTTTTAATTTTATAAAATAATTATTTAGTTTTAATGTTATAGAAAGTCCATGGATTAACCCATGTTGATATACCGCCCATTGTCGGTGTGTATCCTGTAAAATCTTTTGAGTTCACCGGACTGATTACCTGCGGTCTGAATATAACGCCGTAGGGGAGGTCTTCGGATATGATCTTCTGCATCTGCTTTCTGTACATATTCTTCTCTTCCAGAGAACCGGCTGCCAGCATATTGTCCATAGCTGTGTCGAACTCGGCGCTGTTGTAATATGCAGTGTTCCAGCCGGCCCCGCCGTTCTCCCAGCCGCGGCAATAATCCCAGAACCATTCTCCGTTGGGGCCGGGTCCGTCTGCAGAAAGGGCAATGTCAAACTGGTCTTCCTCCGGTGCATAGATGAAATTGTAGAAGGTGTCCTGATCAACGAATTTCAGGTCAACCTTGATTCCGATCTCACCGCACATCTCGGAAATTATTTTTGCAGCTTTCACATCATCGGCGTAGTCAGAACTGATTAATAGTTCATAAACCATGTTGCCGCTTCCGTTTTTCTCATTTCTGATGCCGTCGCCGTCTGTATCGGTATAGCCTGCAGCATCAAGAATTGATTTAGCTTTTGCTGTATCATATGGATACCTTGTGACATCATCATTGTACCAGTCGAGTTCTTTATAAACGAGGCTGTCTGCCGGATCTGCGTAACCAAGAAGGCTCATGTCGATAATTCTGTCGATGTCAAGTGAATGCATTATTGCTTTTCTTACGGCGACATCAGAGATACCGCTGTCTTTGTGCAGGTTGAAGTTCAGCCACTGCAGGTTCAAACCAGGCGTAACAATAATATCGATTCCGTCTATACCCTCAAAGCTTTCGAGTGTAAGAGGCGATATTCCCAGATAACCGAGCATATCGATCTCTCCCTTCTTGAGAGCCATGTTTCTTGCATCTTCAGTACCGAAAATCTTAAAAACAATCTCATCAACACCGGGTTTTCCGCCCCAGTAGTTTTCATTCGCTTCTAGCCAGACATACTGACCGGCTTTAAATTCTTTTACGCTGTACGGGCCGGAACCGATCATATGTTCGTTGGGGTAGGACTTCATGTCGTCTTTGTACGGTTCCCATAGATGCTTCGGCAAAATCGGTCCCCAGTACATCGGAAGGTAGGGCATGCCGAAGGTGTTTACCATGGTAAACTCTATTGTGTAGTCATCGATTACTTTTACGCTTTCATATTCAAAGTCCGACATGTCCCAGGCCGGATCAGATTTAGGCAGATATTCGAATGTAAACTCTACATCCTCTGCGGTCAGAGGGGTTCCGTCATTAAATTTTACATCGTGTCGGAGATGGAATGTCCATGTTTTCATATCATCTGATACATCCCAGCTTTCGGCGACCATGGGCTTTACCGAGTAATTTTCTTCGGCGTCTCCCATGATCCAGAGCTGATCATAGCAAAGCTGCCAGAGCATACAGCCCATTTCAACATACTGCCAGTTTTCATCGACAATCGTAGATTCAATGCTCTGTCCTTCTGTCCAGCCGACATTCAGGCGTGTTTTTTTTGTCTCAGCAGATTCTGTTGAACCGCCCGCGAAAACTGCACCTGCTGTCATAAGAATGAGTGTCAGTACAAGCAACGGCCGTTTCACAACTTTTGAATTAATTCTCATTAGCTTCTCCTTATTTTAGATAATTAAAGGCAAGAAATATGCCAAATAACATAAATTGATTGTACCATCAATTTATTAAATAAAAAATAACGAAATTCAAAAATTTCAGAAGTGAACGGGAGCATGCTGCTTACGAAAATGTGGGAAACGCAAAATCATAATACAATTATGTAGGATTTTTAATTTTATTTTAAAATGATGCGAATAAAAAAAACCTTCGATGCCTGCTGCCATCGAAGGTTATAAACTAACTGCAGCCCGAATACTGCTGAGTGTTCAGGATGAATAGACTTCTTTACCTTCAAAAAAAGTGCGCAGCACTTTCATTTCAGCAACATCTTCGATGTCGATTTTAAAGATGTCACGATCCAAAACCACCATATCCGCAAGCTTTCCGGGTTCGATTGACCCGATTTCAGTTTCCAGAAAATCAGCCTTTGCCCCGTTTATGGTTGAGGCTTCAACAGCCTGCTCAATCGTCATACACTCATTGGGGGACCCTAGCGGCCCGACCATACCGGGTTTAAGTTCAACCGAATGATCAGTTGTCCGGACTGCTGCAGCAGCATCCGGACCTTTTTCCATTTTGAAAACCTTTTTCGGCTGTGTCCGGGTCACAGCGCTGTAGAGAGCCCAGCCGTAATCCGGTTCAGTAACGGAAAAATCACAGTGAAACGATGTGTTGACACCGGCTTTCATGAGGCTTGCCCCGGGATACTGACTGTTAAAAGCCCGGGCCGGCCCTAGGTAGGGGTAGTAAAGGTCCCAGTAATAATCATCAATAACTGACCAGTATGGCGCGATTACGGCATTCATCCCAAGCTCAGCCATCCTCTTCACATCAGCATCATCGATAACCTGTACGTGCACAAAGGTGTGACGTGAATCACGTTTGCCGTTTTTATTAACGGCATATTCAACTGCATCAAGGCCATATGAAGCGGCAGCATCGCCAATCTGGTGAATATGCAGGTTGTAACCCTCAGCATCAATTTTTCTGAACGTTTCATTCAGGAATTCCTGTCTCCAGACTTTTATACCGTACCAATTGTCATCCCTGTGCGCATAGGGTTCTTTCATAAAACCGGTTTCTTCTTCGATTACCTGGTCTACGAAGAACTTAAAGGATTTAACCTGCCAGTAGGGAGTTGCAAATGATTTGGAAATTTCAAGTCCGCGTGCTACAGCTTCGTCAATGCTCATTTCAGGCTGGAAATCAGCAGACTGGCCCTCTCCGCCGCCGACCATTTCAGGAGTTATAAGCCACGACCCCCGGTAACGTACTGTAAGCCTGCCTTCGCCGGCGAGTTCCTCATAAGCATTATAATATTCCGGGTCATAGGTTACTATTGCGTCATGACAGCTCGTTAACCCAACAGAATTGAAAAACTTCTGTAGTCTAAGAAGACTTTCCTTGTATTGTTCTTTTGACACGGGGGGTAAAAAATCCAGTACTGCACCCCGGGCCGATTCTGTCAGAAGTCCTGAAGGTTCGCCGGTCTGCGGATCTTTTTTTATCACACCGCCGGGAGGGTCCGGCGTATCTTTCGTAATTCCTGCGAGTTCGAGCGCCTTCGAATTAACCCAGATGGAATGTCCGTCTACTGAATCAAGGGCCATCGGTCTGTCTGATACTATCGCATCGAGGTCTTCTTTTCGGGGGCCTACCTCATCAAAAGCTGAGCGCTGGAAACCACCGCCCTCATAAAAAAGGGTATCCGGATTTTCCTTAACGAACTCGGAGATTCTTGCAAGATAATCATCCTTTGTGAAAACCCCGCGCAGCTGAATTTGAAAAAAGTAAGGGTAGGCGCATCTTGCCGGATGCATGTGAGAATCCGTGAACGCGGGCAATAAGAGTTTTCCCTCTAGATCAATAACTTCTGTTGATTCGGAAATATATTTTCCTGTTTCTTCATTGCTTCCGACGGCTATTATTCTGCCGTCCTTCACTGCGACCGATTCCGCTGTACTTTTGTTTTTATCAACGGTATAGACTACTGCATTGACCAGAACCGTATCTGCTTTTATAATTTCTTTGCTGTTCATAAATTTTACCTCGGTAGCAGTATTATGAAATATAAAAATTACGGCAAGCTTGTTTATTTGAAATTTATCTGAAATAGACTCTATTTCATGATTTTTTTGGTTACGTTAAGACTAAACAGAAATTCTTCTGCAGTTTTTTTCTAATTTTGACTCTATAAAAAGCAAAAGTGTGCTGTACGGGCAAATAAAAAAAGCGGCTTCGAAGAGCTGATGATAAGGATTAAAAACTCAGCAAGGCCGCCGCTTTTCGTTTTACTTTCAGCCGCCGCAGCCTTCGCATCCGCTGCCGCAGCTGCTGCAATCGCTTGTACAGTCACTGCCGCAGCCGGTATTCTGACCGGGATCGCTGCTGCCGTTTCGGTAAAAATATGCAATATCTGATTCGGTTGTTTTTCTTACATTCAGCACTTTCAGCTCAAAGATCAGATCCATTCCGGCAAAGGGATGATTGGCATCAAGGGTGACCATTCCGTCTTCAATGGCAGTTACCTTAAGCTTGATTTCCTGTCCGGCATTCCTGGCAATTATGTCGGCTCCGACTTTCAGGTTCTCAGGTTCCATAAAATCCTTGAGCGGTCTACGCGCGATGTTTTCCGTAACAACCTCACCGAAACCGTCCTTGGCTTCGATTTCAACATTTACAGTATCACCTCCGGATTTGCCTTCAAGCGCAGCTTCAACTGGCCCGGGAAACATATTGTGTCCGAATAATATGGTTATGGGCTCCTGACCATGAGTTGTTTCAAGTAATGTTCCGTCGTGTGATTTAAGAATGTAATCAAGTTGTACGGTTGTATTTTCTGCTATCTTCATTCTTCGAGTATACCAGCTGAGGCGGAAAGTTGAAACCGTCCGAAAAATCGAATTGTGAACAGTTTTGTTGAATCCGCAACCTACAGTAATGTAGGATTTTGTTTGCCTGTAACATGGATGTAGGCATGTCTTAAATTGAGGCTTATCCGGTATTTAGACTAAATAGTTATATTGTAGAGGTTTATAAAATAATATTTATTTTGGCACATATTATGCATAGGTATTATAAAAGCCGTTAAAAAGCAGGAGTAAATAAAATATGGTTTCTGAAAAATTGAAAGAAGTTGAGACTCTCAAACGCGATCTGATGCAGTACATTGATGATAATCCAATCATAGATACGGACGGCAGAAGGAAACAGGATATCGAAAGGAAGATTGCCTATATATCATCAATGAATGAAAAACTGTTCAACGTTCGATCTTTCAGTTTTACCGCATAAGGTGTTACATTCGTCTGAGCTGCGGAGCGAATGTGTGGGAAGGAAGCCTTGTAACAGGGTCCTGACGGTAAAAATCCCTGAACAGCTCATAGAGTTCAGGATATTCGCGAAGCATTACATGAGGAAGCTCAAAAAAATATTCCGTCATCACGGCAAAGAATTCAGCATCGCTTACGGTTGCATAACCGTCGATCTGTGTGCGTCTGCGCGGTCCGCTGCGTGCGGTTAAATCATTGAAGGCTGAGGTGCAGACTTCAGTCCAGCGTTTTAAGTCCATGCCTTTATGCAGGGCGGGCCGGCCGTTAACGCTTCCGTCGGTCATATCGAGACGATGCGCCGCTTCGTGTATAACAACATTGAAGCCGTCGCGGCGGCCTGAAATTATTACGTCAGGCCATGCGTAAACCACCGGTCCCTTGTGCCAGGACTCTCCGGCATCGACTTCCACCCATTCGCTGACGACACCGGCCCGGTCCGTTGATACCCGTTTGCTTATTATATGATCAGGCACAACGACAACTGTATTCCAGCTGCTGTACCAGTTCATACCAAGCTTGAGCACCGGCAGTGATGCCTGTACCGAAATAACCGCACACATCTCTTCTGTGAGTTCCATGCCGTCGCCTCCCTCAAATATCATTTCATGAGAGAATATTGTGGCGAGTTTTCTGAGCTCCAAAAGCTCTTCATCGGTCAGCCCTGCAAGGAATGACAGGTCTGAGGCAGCTGCCTGCCAGAGATAATCAGTCATAAGGTGCTCTTCGGCAAAATGGTTTCGGCGGTGTTCCCTGAATCCGGTCATGGAATAAATGTACTATCAAGCAGGCACGGGGTCAATCAGCAGCCCTGAGTCTTTTAAGCAGCCGGGTGAACAGTAATGAGCAGGTGAACGTAAGTATGAAGTAGAGAAGTGTAATAACAATCCAGGTTTCAAATGTAGCGTAGGTGGATGCCATTACCTGCGTACCCTGAAATGTGAGTTCAGGAACCGAGATTACCGAGACAATGGCTGAATCCTTTATTGTCGAAATAAACTGGCCGGACAATGGAGGCAGGACATTTTTGAAGGCTTGCGGCAGAATTATGAAGCGGAACTGTTTAAATACAGAAAGCCCGATAGAATAACCGGCTTCCCACTGGCCGCGTGGGATGCTGTCAATTCCTGCTCTGACAATCTCGGTAATATAGGCACCCTCATAAATACCGAGGCTCAGAGCCGCCGAAAGAAACTCGGTCAGCAGCTGGGGCTTTATAAAAAGTTTCCCGATTATCGATTGAAACGCCGGTGACGAATTACGTACAGCTTCTTCGATCCCAAGGTGATCGAGCAGCTGGCTGCTGAAAAAGAAGTAGAAGATAAATACATGAACTATAGGCGGTATATTTCTGATCAATCCGACGTAGAGCCTTGCGGCAAAACGGCCGAAAAGGCCGTGCCTGACCCGGAGTATGCCCATTGTTACCCCGATGATCAGGCCGAGAATAATACCCCATATGCTGAGCTTAATGCTCATCATAAAACCTTTCATTATTGTTGAAAGAACATATCGGCTGCGCTCAGCGTCAAAGCGGAAAAGATACCTGGGAATTATCCGCCATGCCCAGTCATAGCGTATTGTAACTTTTATGCGGTATGCGATGTAAACAGCCGCAGCTGCCAGCAGTGTAATAAGAATAATATCAATTGGTCTGATTTTTTTAGTCATTACACTCCATCTGCTGCAGCTGTTTATACAGCAGGTGCCGGCGGCACCCGCGTATTCTGTCCTGAATTATTCGGTTTCCAGATCTACCAGATCTTTCCAGTCGTCTCCGATAAACCAGTAGCTGTACCTCGAATCAAGGAATCCGTCTCCCCATTTCAAAGCAATCCAGTTGTCAAGAAAGTTAAGGAAATCATATTCACCCTTTCTGACCGCGAACGCAATCGGCTCTTCGCGGAAGATTTCGGGCTTGATGGGAATATAGAGTTTGTCCGGGTATTTTTTTGCCTGAATCTGCGGAAAAGGATATGATGACACCCATGCGTCAACCCTGCCGTTAAGCAGTTCCTGTACGCCCTGTGGTTCGTCGTCGAACAGTCTGACCTCGGCATTCGGCAGAAACTGCTCGATTGCCGAGACGCTTGTGCTGCCGGTTCTGGCTGCAAGAACTATTTCGGGTTTGTTAAGATCATCAAGCGATGCAAGTCCAGGTGCGCGTTCGCTGTTTGCGACAATCGACTGTCCGCTGTATTCATAAGCATCTGAAAAATTGACGGAAAGATTCCTTTCCGGTGTTACCGACATGCCCCCGATAATGATGTCGAATTTACCTGTAAGCAGGGCTGGAATGATACCCGACCATTTTGTCTGGATGAATTCTATTTCCACGCCCATATCAGCCGCCAGCTGTTTTGCTACATCGACTTCAAATCCTATCAGATCGCCGTTCCTGTCGAGCATGGCCCAGGGAACGAATGTCGACAGCCCGACCTTCAGTGTGCCTCTCTTTACAATTTCATCAAGCTGGCTCAATTTTCCGGACTGTGCCTGCTCAGACGTCATTTGATTGTCCGAGCCTGAACCTCCGCATGATGAAAGCACGATAACCGCAGTTATCAGCGGCAGCAGAAAAACATGTTTTAAAAATTCTTTTTTCATTGTGATCCTCCGTTGTTGAGTATTTTACTTAAAAACAGTCTCGTCCGTTCTTTTTCAGGCCTGTCAAAGAATACTTCCGTACTGTTTTCCTCTACAATTTTTCCTTCGTCCATGAAGATGATTCTGTCACCTACCTCACGGGCGAAACCCATCTCATGTGTGACTACAATCATTGTCATCCCTTCATTCGCCAGGGTTTTCATGACTTCGAGAACCTCACCGACCATTTCAGGATCGAGAGCGCTGGTCGGTTCATCAAAAAGCATAACCAGCGGATTCATTGCAAGCGCCCTTGCTATGGCCACCCGCTGCTGCTGACCTCCGCTGAGCTGACGCGGGTATGCATCAATTTTATCGTAAATGCCGACTTTCCGAAGCAATTCTTCTGTTACAGCGTCAGCTTCGGCCGAAGACTGTTTTCGGACATGTTTCGGACCGGTCCTGATATTGTCGCCGACCGTCAAATGCGGAAAAAGGTTGAAATTCTGAAAAACCATACCAACCTCGGTCCGGATCTTCAGCCTGTTGCTGTAATGTTCGTCCAGAGGGGTGTTGTCAATAATTATACTTCCCGAGTCGGTTTCTTCCAGCCCGTTAAGGCATCTCAGAAGGGTGGATTTCCCTGAGCCGGACGGACCGATAATGACAACGACCTCTCTTTTCTGTACAGACAGGCTCACTTCCCGCAGTGCCTTGATGTTTCGGCTGAAAGTTTTGCTGACGGATTCAACCCTGATGATAGTTTCTTCGTTTGGCGCTGTGCTCATATTTCGGCCCTCTTCATATTCTGTTCAATCATCCTGATAACGAGGGCCAGGACACTGTTCAGTACAAGGTAGACGGCTGCGACCGTAAACCATATTTCGAATGTAAGAAAAGATTCGGAAATGGCTACCTGTCCGCGCATCGTAAGTTCATAGATGGCTATTGTTGAAACAAGGGCGGAATCTTTAACCAGCGAGATTGCCTGGCTTGCTAGCATTGGAAGGACCTGTCTGAATGCCTGCGGAAGTATTATCAGGCTGTAAGTCGAGGCAGTAGACAAGCCAATGCTGTGCGCAGCTTCCCACTGTCCCTTTTCGACGGAGATTACTCCCGACCGTATTATTTCTGAAGTATAGGCGCCTTCAAACAGGCTCAGAGCCGCCACCGCCGAAAGCGTCCTCCCCAGTCCAAGGATTGGGGCTATTACAAAGTATACAAGAAAAAGCTGTATAAGCAGCGGTGTATTACGGACGGCTTCGAGGTACACCCTTGAGATAAGTACAGCAGTAAATGACTTTGACAGTCTGAATAGTGCAGTTATAAAACCTATTATTACTGAAAGGATGAGCGAGACTCCTGAGATCGCAAGGGTAAGCTTCAGGCCCTGCAGCAGCGGCCCGGCAGTATACCCTGATGCGCTTTTTTCAATCAGATACCTCGGTATTCTGTACCATTGCCACCGGTAATCCAGTCCCTTCAGTCCCCGGCTGACTGCAAACACTATAAGGAACGAGAAAAAAAGAAATTTTATGCTTTCATGAACGAAAGGGTTACGAATTTTAAATGAATGGTATTTGCGCCGTATCTGTAAGAAGAACGGCATCAAATCCTGCACTTTGAACATGTAGAAATAGTAATTAGACCGGTTGTTTTAGTCAAGCAAATTACCCTTTTTATGTACAGCTGCCGGATTATGTTTATGCTGTTATTTTCTGACTTATAAAAAATTAATCAATTTACAATTCAAATGACTTATAATATAAACAAGGCGGGCATTAAATTCGGACTGCCCGGCGGAAATGACAGGAGAGTAACAGTGAAGAAGCAGACAAAAATAGTAGCCACCATCTCGGACAGGAAATGTGACACCGGGTTTATAACCGAAATGCTTAATCGGGGCGTAGATGTTTTCAGACTGAATACTGCGCATCAGGGACCTGAGGATTCGTTAAAGGTAATTAAAAACATCAGGGCTGTTTCTTCTTTTGCCGGAATTCTGATTGACACCAAGGGACCGGAGGTCAGGACCGTCGATATAGCAGAAGATATAGCGGTCGAAGAGGGTGAAACCGTTTTTTTCGGAAGTACTGACGTTTCGGGTATTAAGCCGGGCAAGAAGCTGATTACAGTAAGTTACAGGCATATATCAGAGGATGTGCCGGAAGGAGCGCAAATCCTTATCGACGACGGAGAAACCTCATTCAGGGTCAGCGGAAAGCAGGAAGGTTTTTTGACTGCCGTTGCGGAAAACGACGGAATAATCAAAAACCGGAAGAGTGTGAATATTCCCGGGGTTCACCTGAACCTGCCGGCGCTGACCGACAAAGACCGGGAATATATAAGGTTCGCGGCTGCAAATGAGGTTGATTTTATCGCGCACTCATTTGTAAGAAGTGCTGAGGATGTTGCTGAAATAAACGCGATTCTCAGGGAATGCGGCAGCGAAATAAAAATCATCGCGAAGATCGAAAACAGGGAAGGGGTCGAGAATGTAAAAGAGATTCTCGACGTATGTCACGGAATCATGGTTGCAAGAGGAGACCTCGGAATAGAAATCCCTGCTGAGGAAGTGCCGGCGATCCAGAAAAAACTGATTAAACAATGTGTAAAACGGGCTAAACCTGTCATTACTGCAACGCAGATGCTGCAGTCGATGATTGAAAATCCCCGGCCGACCCGTGCGGAAGTAAGCGATGTTGCGAATGCCGTCCTTGACGGAACTGCCGCGCTGATGCTCAGCGGAGAGACTGCCTACGGAAAGTATCCGCTTGAAGCTGTTGAGACTATGGTCAGGGTTGCGAAGGCCGCTGAACAGAGCAGAAGAGGCATCTGGAAGCACGGCCTTGAAGAGAAGACCGGCGAGGTAAGAAGATTTCTTGTTCAGTCGGCTATAGAAGCGTCCGAGCGTCTGCCAATCAAGGCCATTATTGTTCATACGTATTCGGGGCTGACGGCGAGGCTGGTTTCGTCGTTCCGGGGTAAAATACCGATCTATGTGCGCTGTCATGAGCAGAGGATTGCAAGGGAGTTGTCGCTTTCTTACGGGCTGTATCCTGAGGTTATCAAGCTTCCGGATTCTACTGATGAGCTGATAGCGGATTCTGTGCGTCCGCTGCTGTCCAAGGGTATTCTTGAAAGGGATGATATGATAGTCGTTCTTGCAGGAAGCCCTCCGCTTAATACGAACGAATCCAATATGATCGAGATCAACCGGGCAGCCGGTTTTCTGTATGAATAGGCGAATCCGATAAAAGGAACAGGGCTGCCGTAAGCACCCGGGTACGGCAGCCCTGTAAAAAATGGAGGTTGAGCTGCAAAAATAAAATATTCGAAAAATTTTATTCGTGCAGCACCGGAGGACCGGCCCGGCTTTATTCAAACAGTTATTGCTGTTGAAGGAATAAAGACTGCCGGCCTCTGAATACTGTCAGATTTTTACCGTGTCATTAATTTTTTCAAAATCAGAATCTATAAGCATTTTGAGTTCATTCACCGCTTCTTCTTCATCCGGACCTTCAGCGGTTATTTTTATTGTATCTCCCTGAGATACATTCAGAAGGATTACCTTGATGATTGTTTTCGCGTTGGCGGTTTTTTCGCCTTTTGATACTTTTATGTCGGATTCAAACAGTTTTGCTGTCCGTACAAAAACATCCGCAGGCCTTGAGTGAAGACCGGTTTCGTTGGTTACTGTTATTTCGAGCTCTTTCATTCGTTGCTCTCCTTGGTTTTATTCTCTTCTGCTTCTTTTTCCCGGCTGCGGCGTTTCAAAACAATCATAACCACCCCGAATGCAACTACAATCAGGCTGAATATAAGTTGATGTTCCAGAACAAAGTTCATTGCCGCCGAGCCCCAATTTCCAAGCAGGGATTCAGATAATGCTTTAAACATATTACCTCACACTGTAATAAGTTCTATATTTTCATTCAAAAAAGCTTTTTTAATATTTTTATTGAGATTCTCATCAGTAATTATCTTGTTAACCTTCGACAGGTCTCCAAGATAGTGAAAACAAACATTGCCGAATTTTGTCGAGTCGGCAATGAGTATGATTTCACGGGCGACAGCCATCATTCCCTGAACTATCGGCAGCCTCGATGCTTCATAGTATGTCAGTCCGTATTCAGGATCTATTCCGTCGGCTGTCATAAAAAGTTTGTCGGCATACTGAATCCCCGACATTGGGTCTCTGCTGAAATCCCGTACTGTAGAGTACTGCTTCTCTATCTCGCCGCCTATCATAAAAAGACTGATGTTTTCGAGCTCAGATAATTCAAGTGCAAGCGAAAGGTTGTTTGTTATAACCCTGAAATCAAAATCAAGACCGCTGAAAATCCTTCCGGCCAGGGTTGTAATTATACCCGGTCCTATTATTATCGTTTCCTTTTCATTGATCAGGGTGGTACAGTACTCAGATATCCTTATTTTTTCGTTTATTGCCTTGCTAAGCATTACTTCACGGGTAGGACCGGGGTAGTCTTTCCGATAAAAGACCTCTCCGCCCTTTCCCTGGTAGACCTGACCTGAGTTTTCAAGAAGCTTGATGTCTCTTCTGATTGTTGCCGTGGAAACATCAAACCTCTTCGCGAGCGCTTCAAGGGTAGTTCGTTCTTCGAGTTGTAATGCGCCTGTTATTCCGTCAAGTCTTTGCCTTTTATTCTTCATGCCTTCATTTTCTTTGTTTACAGCAGGTGAAACATTCCTACTGTTTTCTTTTTTACAGAGTATTCATTATAAAGCTCGGCTGCTTTTTCTGCTTTTTCGACGAAAACTTCAATACCTTTTGCTTTCATGGCATTAATCGCTGCGTCGCTTATCTTTATGGGCATTACGAAGCCGAGTCCTACTACTACGACCTCGGGTTCCGCCTTCAGTACTTCTTCCAGATCCTCAGGTTCGATGCATGTGCGGCTTTTAATCCACCACTTTGTGTTCATATGATCTTTGTATACTATAGTGTCGGATCTGGACACCTTTCCTTTAAAAAGGAGCTTGCCCATTGATACTGTTTCAATCATTAATCAGTCCTTTATATATGAGATTATTTTTTCCAGGTCGGCATCCATGCCAACGCCTGTCAGAAAGGACAGCGTCTGGATTACGGGAATATTTCCGACATCGCCGACGGGAGTGGTTGTAACGATCAGATCTACACCGTCAAGTTTGGATGGTACTTCAGCAGCCTTGCACTGAATCATGTCGACCTTGATGCCCTTTTCTTTCAGGTGATCTTCTATCTTTCTGAGAACTACAGTTGATGTAGCTACTGCGGTACCGCACGAAACAAGAATTTTCTTTGCCATTTTCCTACCCCTAATTTAATGTTTTTTTCTGAAGAAATGATTTAATTTCGTCTTCAGTTTTAAGTTTTAACAGCTCTTCTGCTGTTTCTTTGCAGTAATTATAAGATACTGACCTTATAATTGAAACTGCTTCCGGAAGCATTTGTCCGGTCATACTGAGTTCATCAATGCCTAAACCGATCAATACAGGAATTGCTGCGGGAATACCGCCCAATTCGCCGCAGATTCCAGCCCATTTTCCATTTTTATGAGCATTATCGGCAGCTGCCTTAATCGCCCTGAAGATCGCCGGGCTGAACATCCTGTAGTATTCTGAAACTTTTTCATTAATACGATCGGTACAGAGAACATACTGGGTAAGGTCATTGGTCCCCATACTGATAAAATCACATTCTTCGGTAAGAATGTCTGAAATAATAACCGCAGCCGGAGTTTCCACCATTACGCCTGTTTCGAGGTCGGGGTTAAAGTCGAGTTTCTCTGCTGCAAGTTCACTGCAGCATTCGGCAATAAGTTCTTTTGCTGCCCGCAGTTCTGTAACATCAGCGACCATCGGAAACATGACTTTCACATTTCCGCAGGCTGCCGCTCTTAACACTGCCCGCAGCTGGGTTTTAAATATATTACGGTATTCAAGACAAACCCTTATTCCCCTGAACCCGAGAAAGGGATTGTCTTCCTTAGGCAGATCCAAGCATTTAACTTCCTTGTCTCCGCCTATATCGAGCGTCCTGATAATAACCATTCCGGGATTGAGCTTCTCGGCAATTGTTTTATAGAACCGGAACTGCTTATCTTCATCGGGCAGGGTCGGTGTATCAAGAAAGAAAAATTCTGTCCTCAGAAGTCCCACGCCGTGAGCTCCATAATTTATCGCTGATTCAAGATCTGCCAATGAACCGATATTTGCAGATAGTTCGATCTTTTTCCCGTCGGTTGTAACAGCCTCAAGGCCTTTAACTTCTTCAAGCTGTTTCAGTTTATTTTTATAGCCGGCTACCTTTTTTTCGAACTGCTTTTTTTCTTCAAGGGCCGGTGATATCCAGATCTTCGCTTCATCGATTTCAAGAGTATCGAGCAGGATTTCATTACCGCTTTTGGCAGAGGCGACTATTGATGATACGCCTACCGCAGCGGGAATACCAAGACTCTTAGCCAGAATTGCAACATGGGAGGTTACCCCGCCTTTTTCGGTAATCATCCCGCTGACGTTGTCCCTGTTCATAAGAGCTGTATCTGAAGGCATAAGGTCTTTTGCCACGATTACGGAGCCCGCCGGTACTGCCGAGAGGTCGCTGCTTTCAAGACCAAGCAGGTTTCTGAGAATCCGTTTATAAACATCAGTCAGATCAAGAAGCCGCTGCCTGTTATAGTCGTCTTCGCCCAGAGATGAAAACATGTCGGCATACCCGCTGAATATCTGATCAAGCGCGGCTTCCGCACAGATTTTACCCGATGAGATAGCGTCGATTATTTCTTCGTAAAACTCATCATCCTCAATCATGGTCATCTGGGCGCGGAAAATATGGCCGAACTCCTCTCCGAGGTCACCGGTGAGGCTGTTTTTTATTTCGTCCAGTTCAGCTTTCGAGTTGTCAAATGCCTCTTTCAGCCGGGTTTGTTCAGCTTCCGTATTTTCAATTTGAACAGTCGAAAATGCAAGATCCTGTTCAGCATAGATAAAAGCCTTCCCGGAAGTAATTCCGGGTGAGGCGCTCCGTCCGGTTGTATATGTCATTATGAAGCCTTGAGGTTTTTCCCGACATTTTCATGAAGGATATTGTAAATTTCTGATTCGTCATCTGCTTCAAGAAGAGCTTTCAGAACATCATTATCCTGATATGTTGTAATCAGGGTTTCCAAAAGATCTCCGATTTTTTTCTTTTCTTTCAGAGCGAACATTGAAATAAGGCGGACAGGAATTTTCTGCGACGGGTCACCCATGACTGAAAATTCTACATCTTCCGGCAGTCTGGCAAAACAGATTACCGATTGGTTTACATGGTCAGAGTCCGTATGCGGAATCGCAATCTTTAAATCCGACATCGGCAGACCTGAAGGATAATTGGCTTCCCTGTCCTGAATTGCCTGAATGTAGGATTCCTTAACGTAACCGAGACTATAGAGCTTTTCTGCCATAATTTTCAGCGCTGCTTCTTTTGTCTGCACATTTACATTACTGAGAATGCATTCTGTTTTAAGTATGTCTTCGATTTTCATGTGAAATATTTTCCTTAAAAAAATTAACCATCCTCCTCAGTGAAGAGGAGGATGGCTTTGATAACTAGTTGTCTTCAGCTCTGTAGCCGGCAACTTTGTGCCAGCCGGCCGGATTTTTCTTGAAAAGAATCCAGAGTACAGCAATTACAACTGCAACAATGATATTTCCAAGCCAGAAGTTGTCGGCAAGCTTAAGAAACATTGCCGGAATCCAGTTTCCGCCGTCACAGATTGAAGTTATAAGGTTTGCGCCCTGGGGAAGGGCAAAGTCGGCAGCAAGCGCCGCTGCTGTTGTTCCTTCAGCAAGAAAGTTCATAATGTAGATTGAAGGAATCATAAAGACTGTTGAAATAACAACTGATCTGAATACGTTCGCTTTAACGATCGGAATAACTATAGCAACGAGGAAGGGTATTACGGCAAGGTCGCCGAACGGTATAACCCTGTTGCCCGGGAGAATTATTGCAAGAATCAGGGTAATCGGAACCATCAGAAGCCCTGTAGCAATAGCTGTCGGGTGTCCGACGAGAATCGCTGAGTCAAGACCGATGTAGATTTCGCGATCACCGGCTTTCTTCTGCAGGAAGTCACGTGCCGCATCTGAAAGCGGTATAAGACCTTCCATAAGAAGCGATACCATTCTCGGCATAAGAACCATGACAGCTCCGAGCGTAATTGCGGTTGTAAGCATTTTTGTCAGCCAGCCGGTCCAGGGACCGTCGCCCATGTATGCAACTGCCGAAAGTATCAATCCGATAAGAACACCCATAATCAGTGGTTCACCCATCAGGCCGAACCGTTTTTTAATTGTGTCCGGATCGCCTTCAATATTTCGCAGACCGGGAATCAGGTCAATTATCTTGTTGATAATTATTGCGAAGGGTACCGGTGACGCCGAAAATCCGTGAGGTATTGAAATACCGGGAAGTCCCATTGTCTGCTGAATCGCAGGTGCGGTCCAGTCTGCTATAAACAGCATTGCTGCTGCAAACAGGAGTGCTGAAATAAGTCCGTACCAGATGTTGCCTGTTGCCCACTGCACAAGTCCGCCGACAAATGCAAAATGCCAGAAGTTCCAGATGTCGATGTTGATTGTTTTTGTGACCTTGGTAAACAGCAGAAGCAGGTTCAGAAGGATACCGGCGGGAATAATCAGGGTAGAAATCTTCGACCCGAACGCTATCGAGGCACAGGCCGGCCAGCCTACGTCGATAATGTCAAGTTTCAGTCCAAACCTCTGTACCATCCCCTGAGATACAGGCCCGATACTGTTCGATAATAATCCGATAACAAGATTCAGGCCGATAAATCCTACGCCGAACATCAGCGAGGACCTGAGTGCCTTTCCCGGTTTTGCTCCAAATACCAGAGACAGTATAAAGAGGATAATCGGGAGAAGGACGGATGCTCCCAGTCCGAGAAAAAAATTCACGACTGATTGCAATGCACCAATTTCCATATTTTCTCCTTTTCCTATGATTTTTGATCAGCATAAACTAAAATATGCCAAATGTCAAAATAATAATGAAAAATAATATTATAAAAATGAAAAAAATTTGCAAAAAAAATATTTTAATATCGAAAAATATGCTATGCTGTTCAAACCTCGATGAAGGAGACGGAATGAAAAGGTACAGGTGGGGAATTCTCGGAACGGGAAAGATTGCGAACAGGTTCGCGGCTGCCCTTAACAATATAGCCGGTGAAGCAGAGTTTTATGCGGCAGGTTCAAGAAACAGCGTGACCGGGAAGGAATTTGCTGCAAGATATAAGGCAGCGAAGGCATATGGCAGTTATGAAGCGCTTCTGAATGATCCCGAAGTTGATATTGTCTATATCGGAACTCCGGGCCGGTATCATCATGAACATGTTCTGGCCGCTCTGAAGGCGGGGAAGAACGTTTTATGTGAAAAAGCACTCACCCTGAACGCTGCAGAGGCTGAAGAAATAATAATAGCAGCAAGAGAGAAGAAGCTCTTTCTTATGGAAGCGATGTGGACAAGGTTTTTCCCCGTTCACGTTAAAATAAGGGAGCTGATTGCAGGCGGAGCAATAGGTGATCCTCGAGGCATCACAGCTAATTTCAGTTCGGTTGCCCCAGGAAGTCTGAAAGAAATCAACCGGTTCTGGGACTTATCGCTCGGTGCCAGCGCGCTGCTTGACCTGGGGACCTACGGCGTATCGTTTGCTTCCAGCCTGTTCGGACCGCCGGAGCAGATCACGGGTGTAGCGTATATAGGTGAGGGCGGCTTTGATTATCAGAATTCGTGCTCGCTCAGGTACGCCGGGGGACGAATTGCGTCCATCATTAATTCACAGGTTTCATTTGATGTTAAGGATGCTGTTATTTACGGGACTGAAGGACGGATTGAAATAGAAGCGCCCTGGTACAAACCGGAAGCCATGGTGATTACCCGTTCAGACAGTTCATCCGAAAGATTCGAATTTCCGCTTAACGGATTCAACGGGTATGAATATGAAATACGCGAGGTCATCAGCCGGCTGCATAACGGCGAACCTGAATCGTCGATAATGCCGCTCGATGAGAGCCTTCAGATTATGCGTACCCTCGATGATTTGCGCAGACAGTGGGGGATCGTTTTTCCGCACGAGCGAAACAAAGGCGAAACTGATGCTGCTCAGGGCTGATATGGATTCAAAGAGTCTTGGGGCGTCAAGAAGTATACAGGTTTACGTGCCGGATACCGGCCGAAGAATATACAGTACGGTTTATTTCCATCACGGATTGGGGTTTGACTCCAGCTCTCCGTGGAAAGAAACCAGGCTTGGCAATATTGCATTGAAATATGAGTTTATTATCGTTACTGCAGATGCCGGGGACAGCTGGTTTGTCAACGATAGTGTTAAGGGCCGGTTTTGGGAGGATTTTTTCGCTTTTGAATTGCCGGAATGGATAGAGTCTGAGTTTCCGGCATCCCCTAATCGGGAAGCAAGAGGGCAGTGCGGCTACAGTATGGGCGGATACGGCGCAATGATGCTGGCTTTCCTTCATTCTGATCGCTTTTCCGCCGTTTCAACTCACTGCGGTTCTTTTGTTTTCGGCCATGAATACCGGCCCGATCGTCCCGAGAGGGAAGCCTATATGAAGGTTAATGCTCCTCCCGGCGGGAGGTACGATCTGTTCAGATTTGCGGAATCGGGATTCAGAACCGGTATTACGAGGCCGGCAATTCGCATGGACATAGGCGTCGATGATTACCTGATTGAACAGCACAGAAGATTTCACAAATGCCTTCAGGAAAACGGGGTTGAACATATTTATTCGGAAAAGGAGGGTAATCATTCCTGGTCATATGTGGATTCCCGCCTGAATGACAGCCTGGATTTTTTTTCTGGCTGCCTGCGCCCGGGGAGCTGATCACCTGAGCCTGATTGAAAATGTTGATCCCCTGCCGGGTTCTGATTCAAGGAAAATTTCGGCATCGATCATGTCTGCAGCCTGTCTGGCGATTGAAAGCCCGAGTCCAAGGCCTCCGTGTCTTCTGGTGTAGGGATCTTCAAGCTGGTGAAATGGTATGAAGACATCTTCATGCATCGATTTTTCAATGCCGATTCCATTGTCGATGATATTAATTTCCGGCGTTCCGTCAATTCTCTCGAGTTTAACAGTAACGTCCTTTCCGCCGGAAAAATCGACCGCGTTTAAAATCAGATGAATAAGTATCTGTTTTAGACATTTGATATCAGTCGGATGAACTATCTGCTCACCACCCGTATCTACAATAATCTTTGTATTTTTTTCAGCACTATAGGCCCTCAGCGGTTTTATTATGGAGTTTATGATCTCAGATAAATCCGCTTTCTGGATGGTGATTTCCGCTTCGGGACGGCTGCTTTCCTGGAAATCAAGCAGGTGCTGGATAATCCGGTTCAGGTCGTCAGCCGATTCGATTCCCAATTCAAGATACCTTCGCTGATCGGAATCAAGTTCGGTATATCCGAGGAGTGTCTGCATTCCCATTATTCCGTTCAGCGGAGTCCGGAGTTCATGGCTGACCTTGAGCAGAAAACCTGTTTTCAGCATATCGTTCTTTTCAGCCCGTTCTTTTTCAATATTAAGGTTGAAAGTGGCCTTTCTGACAAGAAACCGCAGAAGGAATATAAAAACGATCGAAGCAGCCAGTAAAAAGCAGGCTGAAACGAGCAGAATTATCAGCCAGCCGGGCAGGGACCTTTCGTAGTGCACATAGATTAGCCTGTATTTCTTCATTATGTCGTAGTAAAAACTGTTGCTGTCCGATTTTGCCTTTGCGAGCCCGGAGTCTATCGTGTAGATTAAGTCGGTATTTTTACCCTTTGTTACACCTATATACGAATTGGACGGCGAGAAAACAACGTTCGTAGGTTTTATGGCCAAATCATCCGGCTGAGTAAAGGTATTGAAAAAGACCCCGGCATCTACAGCGCCCGAAGCAATTGCTGATGATATCTCTTCAAACGTATTAAACTCGACCGGTTCAAACTCGAGACAGAACTCGTTCATGAGCTTTTTGAAATAAATTCCGTTCTGCCCGCCTTTCAACATTCCGACCATTTTATTCTGAAGATCGTAAACTGATTCGATTTTGGATGATTCAGCGGCGAATACCTGGCCCCAGGCGGTAATAAAAGAAATATCGTTAAAATCCAGCACCTGTTCGCGCTCGGATGTTTTTATAAGTGCAGGCATGATGTCGGCTGTACCTGAAGTAACTGCCGTAAACGCCTCCTGAAAGGTATCGAATATTATGAATTCTGATTGATACCCTGCGTTATCAAGGATATCTTCTAGAATATATGGAAATATACCTGCTGCTTCGCCGCGGTCGTCAACATATGACACCGGCTGCGCATTTCTGAATACTGCAATTTTTACAAGCCTTTTACCTGAAGAAGAATTTTCCGCATATGCAATTGATGATATAATCAGGAAGAGTATAAGCGGAATCATGAAGTGGGGTATTTTTATTTTCATACGGGCCTCATCGGCCCCAAATTTCTAAAACGGAACATAAACTAATTATTGTGATTTCGCCGCTGCAAAGCAACCATCAGCCCTAAATAAAAAGCTGATATTAAGAAGATTAGGATGTCCGTTCATGGAACAACTGCCTCTTGACGTAAGCCTGAAACCGGTGTACTTTATGTATACTAAAGTGGTTTAAATATAATTAAATATACAGGAGTTTTTATGGCAAATACATACAAAATAGCTGTTATCCCCGGTGACGGTACCGGCCCTGAAGTTGTAGCCGAGGGAGTAAAGGTCCTTGAAGCCGCAGCCGGAAAATTCGGTTTCAAACTTGACATGACCGATTTCGATTACGGCGGAGACAGATACCTAAGGACCGGAGAAGTACTTCCCGACAGTGCTGCAGGCGATCTGAAGCAGTTCGATGCAATCTATCTCGGCGCCATCGGGCACCCTGATGTAAAACCCGGAATCCTTGAGAAGGGTATTCTGCTGCGCCTGCGGTTTGAGCTTGATCAGTATATCAACCTCCGTCCGGTGAAGCTTTACCCCGGTGTTGAAACACCGCTGAAAGACAAGGGTCCGGAGCATATCGACTATGTTGTTGTGCGTGAAAATACCGGCGGTATCTACACAGGTACAGGCGGTTTTTCCATGAAGGGCACCCCGCATGAGGTTGCGACACAGAGCATGGTATACAGCCGTCACCAGGTTGAACGCTGCCTTAAGTATGCTTTTGAATACGCCCGGAGTCACGGTAAAAAAACCCGCGGAGTAGGCGATGCCAATACCCTCGGTCTTGTCGGAAAAACAAACGTTCTGACATATGTTTTTGACCTTTGGGACAGGGCTTTTCATGAAATCGGCGGCGCTTCCTACCCGGATGTAAAACGCGAATACTATCACGTCGATGCGACATGTATGTGGATGGTCAAGAGTCCCGAATGGTTTGATGTACTTGTAACAAGCAATATGTTCGGCGACATAATCACCGACCTCGGGGCAATTACTCAGGGCGGCATGGGAATTGCAGCCGGAGGAAACATCAACCCTGAGGGTGTTTCGATGTTCGAGCCCATCGGCGGTTCTGCTCCCAAGTATACCGGTCAGGGAATTATCAACCCCCTCGCATCAATTGTTGCAGGTTCAATGATGCTTGATACTCTCGGCGAGACTGAAGCTGCAGTTGCAATCGAGAATGCAGTTATGGAAGTTACCGGCAAGAAGCTGAAAAGTCTTTCCGCCGGCAAAATGGGATATTCGACCAGTGAAGTTGGAGATCTTGTAGCATCTCTGCTGTAGATTTCTTTTAGTAATTCAGCCCCGGACAGCGGTTCCGGGGTTTTTTTTCAGCGTTCCGCCTTTTTTGGTGCATTAAAAACCAGGGACTTTTTTACAGCCTCATAGTCGCGGTTGAACGGCGGGCGATTGATGTAGCGTCCGGCACCCTCAACGGCTTTCAGTTCACCGTCGTCAAAGATGACGTTTCCCCGGCTGATGGTATATTTAGGAATACCGCGAACGGTTCTGCCCTCGAAAATATTGAAGTCGACATTCTGATGGTGGGTTTTGGCTGAGATTGTGCGTTCGGCCTCCGGGTCCCAGATAACAATATCCGCGTCAGCCCCTTCTATTATTGCTCCTTTCCGGGGGTAAAGGTTGAAAATCTTAGCGGCGTTTGCCGAGGTTACCGCTACGAATTCATTCATAGTAAGTCTTCCGGTGTTGACGCCTGAATCCCAGAGTATCGCCATTCTGTCTTCAATTCCGGCTGTCCCGTTCGGTATTTTACTGAAGTCGTCTTTACCCATAGCCTTCTGATCGGCGCAGAAACAGCAGTGATCAGTCGCTGTCGTCTGAAGATTACCGGACTGAAGGGCCTTCCATAGAATCTCCTGGTGTTTTTTGGGACGGAACGGAGGACTCATTACATGGGCTGCCGCAACAGCCCAGTCTTTATTGTAGTACACACTGTCGTCTATCTCGAGATGTCCGGCCAGGCATTCGCCGTAAACGCGCTGTCCCTCGCTGCGGGCCCGTATTATCGGTTCAAGCGCTTCCTGACAGCTTACGTGGACTACGTAAATAGGTACTTCAATCGCCTGGGCCAGCCTGATTGCCCTGTTTGCCGCCTCGCCTTCAACCATAGGGGGCCTCGACTGGGGGTGCCCTTCCGGTCCGTATATTCCCTTATTTTTCATTTCTTTCTGAAGAAAATATACCAGCTCCCCGTTCTCCGCGTGAACGGTAGGAATCGCCCCGAGTTCGAGGCAGCGTTTAAAGCTCGGAACAAGCGTGTCGTCCGGAGCCATAATCGCTCCCTTGTAGGCCATAAAATGTTTGAAGCTGTTAACCCCGTGTTCTTTTACCAGGGTTCCCATATCTGCATGTACTGATTCATCCCACCAGGTAATGGCAACATGGAATGAATAGTCAGTTGCCGCTTTCTCTGCCCAGCCTCTCCATTTCTTATATGCTTCAAGCAGGTTCTCGCCCGGATTCGGAATTACAAAATCGATGATCATGGTATTGCCGCCGGCGGCCCCCGCTGCTGTGCCTGTGTAAAAGGTTTCGCTTGCTACGGTTCCCATAAATGGAAGTTCCATATGTGTGTGGGGATCAATACCTCCTGGCATAATGAATTTGCCTTCGGCGTCGATAACCCTGTCGGCTTTGCCCTCGAGATTTTCTCCTATTTTCTTTATTATTCCATCACAGCAGATAAGATCTGACTTATACGTCCTGTCGGCGGTTACAACCGTACCGTTCTTTATTATAAGCTTCATAACCATCTCCCTTTTTGTATTCTGATAATAATACTAAGATAGGCCTGTGTACCCGTCAAGAAAATTCCCATATTTAAAAGATAATGTTTTATAATGTCTGTACTTCGGGAGGTACACATGGACACAGGAAAAATCCTGACGCGCAGTGATAGTTTCAGTGAGATTGTAATGGGAAACACAGCACTTGTCCGGGCAATGATTGAGGCAGGGGTGAAGCTTGTCTCAGCATATCCGGGTTCACCGACTCCGGAAATTGCCGATGCGGTAATGGCTGTGAGGCGGCAGGAAGATCTCTTCTATTTTGAATATTCAGTAAATGAGAAAGTCGCTTCGGAGGTTGCCTTCGGGGCATCGATAAGCGGAAACCTTTCGGTCGTTTTTTTTAAGAGTGTAGGGCTGAATGTCGCAGCTGATTCATTCGTGCAGTTTTCACTGCTCGATTTAAAAGGCGGTCTTGTGATTGTGCTTGGCGATGATCCCGGGGCGAACTCATCACAGAATGAGCAGGACAACAGGCATTACGCGAGGATGACCAATACGCCTGTGCTGGAACCTGCAGACCCGCAGCAGGTGTATGTAATGTTTCTGAAGGCTGCCGAGCTTTCGGCCGAACTGCAGCACCCGGTAATCCTCAGGATGACCACACATGTCTGCCATGCAAAATCGCGTGTTAGGTTCGGAAGCAGAAAAAAAGCAGAGCGCAGCAAATGGAGTTTTTCACCCGAGCCCGGAGAATATATTCCCCTGACTAAATCTGTGGCAGCGATGAAAAAAAGATCGATTCTCAAACTTGAAAAATTCCGCGAATGGAATGAAATATCGGACTTCAACCGGCTGACGGACAACGGGTCAAACCGAGGAATTATTACATGCGGGCTGCCGTCGCTTTCGCTCGATGATGTATTAAGTGAAATTACGAACCCGCCGGATCTGCTTGTTCTCGGTTCCCCATGGCCGCTGCCGATCGCGCTGATTACGGATTTTTGCGCATCACATGATGAAGTACTGATCGTAGAGGAACTCGATCCTTTCATTGAGAATGAAATCAAAGCTGCCGCATATGACGCAGGGCTTGGGTGCAGAATTATAGGTAAAACTGAACCCGAAGATTTTATCGGAGAACTTCGTCCCGGGGCAGTCCGCCGGTTCCTGCTGCGAAAGTGGCCCGAAATTGATCCAGCCCCGGCTGCAGACCTGCCGGAAATACCGGTATTGCCGCGTCCGGCACAGATGTGCCCCGGCTGCGGACACCGAAGCGCGTTTCACGCAATATCCAGGGCGCTGCATCCGAAGGACACAACCGTAGCGGACATAGGCTGTCATACCCTCGGCTACATGGAACCATACAGAATGGGGCAGGTCCTGCTGAGCATGGGGCATTCCAACGGCACAGGTTCCGGGCTGTCTGTTTTCAAGCCCGAGGGCCGGGTAATAACATTTATAGGTGATTCCACGTTTTTTCATGCCGGGCTTCCGGGGATTATCAACGCTGTTTATAACAAGCATAAGATAACCCTGATTGTTATGGAGAACGGAACGACGGCGATGACAGGACACCAGGATCACGCCGGTACCGGGGGGATTAGCGTCAGGCAGGTACTGCAGGCCCTCGGCATAGGGTTTATCGAAGAGGTCGACACCTACAAACAGAAGGAGTTGACCGAGGCCGTCAAACGGGCGATAGCCTTCGACGGATTCAGCGTCGTAATAGCAAAGCACCCATGTATGCTGAAATTCACCAGGGAACAGCGCCGGCGCGGTAAAGAACCTTCTACACAGGCGCAGATTAATCAGGAAGTCTGCCGCAGAATAAAAACCTGTATATCGGAATTTGCCTGTCCTTCATTCATGATCGATTCTGAGGACGGCAGCATCGGTGTCAATCCGGAACTCTGTATCGGCGACGGCTCGTGTGTTCAGACCTGTTCGGCAGCGGCCGTTTCAATCGGGAGAAAACAGTAATGAAGTGCAATATATATTTAAACGGGGTAGGCGGCCAGGGTATAGGTGTTCTGAGCGAGCTTGTGATAAGGGCGTACGATGACGCAGGTTTCCAGGTGAAAGGCGTAGATACGCATGGGCTTGCCCAGCGCGGCGGCTCGGTCGAGTCTCATATACGAATCGGTTATCCGTCGGGCAGCCCTCTGATAGAGGCCGGCAAAGCTGATATTGTTCTGTCTCTCGAGCTAACCGAGGCATACAGGGCATTGTACGGATTGCTTCGCGATGGCGGGCATCTTGCATATTTCGATACTCTCTGGCAGAGCCTGCCCGTCAGGCTTGAAGCTGAAAAGGCGCCTGATGCAGAGATGATCGGTACAGCAGCGGCAGCCAGGAATGTTTCGGTCCTTCGTGTCGGTACAGACGGATCCGGGGATGTCCGGATGCAGAATATCATGCTGCTTGCAGAATCTGTGAAGGGCGGGGTACTTCCGGGGATTGCCGCGGGCAATATCCGCAGCGCACTGATTCAGCTTTTTTCCGGCGAGGTTCTCGAAAAGAACCTTGGACTGCTTGAGTCTATATTCGGGTAATTTATTTGTACGCACAAACAAAATAAATATTGGCATAATTCCTGAGACGTTATAAACTGGATCTGATTAACATTATCACTAGTTTAACCGGAAGATTCAGGAGCCCGCAAATGAAGAAAATACTTATTCTCGGAACCGGCGCACAGGGAAGTACAGTTGCCAAACGAATGGACGAAGAACCAAATGTGTCAGAGATAATCTGCGCAGATTATGATGAGAAGGCAGTTAAGCTGCTGTGCGCAGATCTGAAAAAAGCAAAGCCCCTCAGGATAGACGCAACGCGCATAGAAAATATAGTCAATGCGGCTGCTGGTGCCGATCTGCTTGTTAATGCCCTGCCGATGGCATTCGGCAGGAATGTTCTTGAAGCAGCACTTGCGGCTAAGGTCAATTACCAGGATTTTGCAGCCTACGATGATCCGGAGGTTGACTGGGTTGATGGAATAAAAGAGATGCTTACCGTAACTTCCGAACGCTTCAAAGCAATCGGAAAGACGGCGCTGATCAGTACCGGTTCAGCTCCAGGTATAATCTGCGTGGCAGCCCGGGACCTTATGCGTGAACTTGACAGCTGCGACACCATAAGTATGTATGTCTGGGAAGGTGTCAAGGCAAAGCGTTTTCTTCCGTTCTGGTGGTCTCCGGAGGTCGCATATGCCGATATGGCCGATGATGCCTGGCCGTATATAGACGGAGAGATTGTCGCGTCAAAACCCTTTGAGCTGCCGGTTCTGCGGTCCTTTGGCGGTGATGACCGGGTTATACGGTTTGTCGAACACGCCCACGACGAGACTGTCCTTATGGGGCTGCACTCGAAGGAATTTTTTAAAGGGGTTAAAAATGTATTTTTCAAATACGGAGGTTACGGAATAGACTTTGCCGAAAACCTTTACCGTATGGGCATGCTCTCTGAAACACCGGTTGACGTGGACGGACAGATGATTGTTCCCCGCAAGCTGGCGCTTAAGCTTACGCCTCCTGCGCCGAAGTACTACGAAGAAATAAAGGAAATCCTCGATGAAGGACTTGATGATGATTCGGGCGCGATGGTGATCGAAGCCTTCGGTACAAAGGGCGGACAGCCTGTAAAGGCAGAGACTTACGTGAATTCCCTAGGGTGCGCTGACGCTTTTAAAAAATCCGGCTTAACCGGTGAAACCTATTTCACGGGGCAGGGCGGCGCGCTTTTTACAAAACTCTTTGTTAATGACAGGATTTACCAAAAGGGTTTGATTTCGTCTGATATGCTCGAGTATGATCAGGTTGATTACTATCTTGAAAAGGCAGCTGAACTTGGGATTACCCTGAACAAATCAGTCAGCCAGAAGTGACGACGAAGATTAATCAAAATAAAAAATAAACCTAGTTTGACATCGTCACACCAGAATCATATAATTCTCTCATATGTCAGAACATGGAACTCTCAGCATCGGCAGGATCGCCAGAATTATGCCGATGCTTATAATAATACTTATTGTCATAAATATTTCTGCGGTTTCACTGATAGGCTGGTCCTATTTTCGGATAAATACTGATGATAAAGATTCTTCCGAATATTTCAGGAAGTTTAACAGCTATGCCCTTATCGTTGCCCAGAGCGGTGCATCCCCGTCTGAAGAAATAATTATGCAGTACGAAGAATTATCCGATTTTTACCACAGCCTAAGCCGTAGTTTGACTGACGGAACAGTGCTGCTGTCTCCGGAATACACGACCGATGCTGCACGTGAAGTATATTCAACACAATTACGGAGTCATGCAATTTTAATACGGGAGAATCTGTCGAATATTGTAGACTCCGGCTATCTCAGAATCGGAATAATGCTTGGAATCTCGCTTATCGCGAGCCTTGGCATGTTTATTATGGTTCTCAAAGTAAAAACTGCCATGGTAGAGTATAATTCTGAACTGCTCGATGATCTTTCATATCTGGAAAAGATTCTGACCTATGAAGCTGCCCCCCAATTTACTGTGAAAATGAGCCGGATTGATGAAGTACGGCAGCTGAACGAGGCTGTTTACAGAATTTCAAATGATGTAGGTTATAACCGCAAACTGATCGATACCTCCGTTCACGGCAACCTTGATCAGACAATGTCGGACCTTTACGCGAGTATTAAAAGCCAGATGCCGTGCGATCGTATTGCACTGGCATTTGTCGACATTGAAGGCGGCTGTACAGCAGAAACCGCTGTGACGCAGTACAATAATCCCAGGCTCACACCCGGATTCAGAGAACCCCTGTCGAATACAAGCCTGACGTCGCTTATGCAGAACGGAAAACCGAGGATAATAAACGACCTTGAAGAATACTCAAGCAATCGGAAAGTGTCATATGCTACCCAGCTCATTATGGAAGAGGGGTTGAAGGCAAGTATTACCGTTCCGATGATGTTTGACGGAAAATGTCTCGGGTTTTTCTTTGTTTCAAGTCTCGAGAAAAATGTATTCAACAATATAATGATGAATTACATTTCAAGGGTAATAAATCTCATGAAACAGAAATTCTATATTGAGTATCTGCTTCAGGAGGTAATATCTGAAACATCCAACGCTTTTGTCGGACTGATGGAAGAGAAGGATAACGAAACCTCCGACCATATAATTCGGATGTCGCAATATTCATATATTACAGCCCGATCATATCATATGAATGTGAAACCCCTGAAACCGCGTTTTATGCGCGAGATTCTCTGGTACGCCCCCCTGCATGATATCGGCAAAGTCGGCACTCCCGATGCAATCCTTCTGAAAGAGGGTCCGCTTACAGCTGATGAAATGAAGGTTATGCGGCGTCATGTTGACTCAGGCATCAGCGTTATAAGGAAGATGAATGAGAAGATGCAGAAAATTGTATCAACCCCGCTTATGCAGACAGCCGTTGATATAATTGCAGGCCATCATGAAAAATTCGACGGCAGCGGTTATCCGCGCGGCATCAGCGGTGAAGACATTCCGCTAGCAGGCCGTATTGTAGCAATGGCTGATGTTTTCGATGCGCTGACATCGAAGCGGCCCTATAAAGAAGCATTCTCTATTGAAACGGCGCTCAGCATAATTGAGGGTGACATGAAGAACAGTTTCGATCCGGAAGTTGTCAGTGCTTTCAAACTTGCACTGCCCGAGGTTCGCAGAGTTTATTCTGCTTTGAAGGAAGTCTGAAATCTGATAAAATAATTATCAGGATGAATGAACAGACTGTTTCAAAGCTGATTAAAACTGAATTGTTCCGCGGTATTGAACCCCGGGAATTAAAACTTACCCTTGAAAAATTCAAAACCAGTCACATCGTATACTCAGCCGATCGGCTTATCATGCTCAGGGGCGACAAGGTCGATTCGCTGATGATTCTGCTTGAAGGCCGCCTTCAGGCCCAGATACAGGGATTAAGCGGAAAGGTCCTCAGGGTTGAAGTTCTGAAACCCCTTGAGCCTGTAGCTTCGGGGATTCTTTTTGCAGGCGACAACAGGCTGCCGGTAAATCTGTATACCGAAACCGATGTCGAGCTGTTTCTTATACCAAAAGAAGCCGTATTAAGCCTGTGCAGCCTGAACAGAAACTTCCTTGAGAGTTTCCTTACCGATATGGGAGACAAGATAACCGTTCTTGCAGAAAAGATAAAAATGTTCCAGTTCAATACCATCAGACAGAAAATCGCCGGCTATATTCTCGGTCTTTCAGGACCGAGGAAAATCAGGGTCGTTAAGCTTGTATACAGCAAAGAGATACTTGCAGAAATCATGGGGGTAACAAGGCCCTCTTTATCGAGAGAGTTTTCGAATCTTGCTGCTGAAGGATTGATCAGCGTACAAGGTAAAACTGTTGAGATCCTGAACCGGGAACTCCTGGAAGAACTCATTCATGGTTAGCTCTTTGAGAGCCTGGTTATAATGGAAGAAGTGTATAAGGGGTACAGAATCATCGCTGTTCCCGTAAAAACTCCTGCCGGACGCTGGTCGGTTGCTGTAGCGATTAAATCGGGTACGGCTGCCGACGCTGTTGAAAAAAAATATATTGCCGAAGACGGAATAAGCTATATTCTTAAAGAAGAAGCTGCAAAGGAATGTTTGAACCTGGGCAGAAATCTTATCAGGACCGGTCATGCCGGATTTTAGTCACAGGAGAGTCAAAATGATGGAGTTTGATACGGAAGAATTTGTAATCAGGGAGCTTTCAATAGAAACAGCAGAAGATTTTCTGGAATTTTTTGACCACAGGGCCTTCTGCGACAATCCTGATTGGGCGGACTGTTACTGCTGCTTTTACTACTTTACGGGTAAAGACAGCTGGGAACAGCGGTCCGGAGCTGATAACCGGAAAGAAAGCATCACACTGATAGAACGCGGCCGTATGAACGGCTATCTTGCGTACATAGGCGGCCGACCGGCAGGATGGCTCAATGTGGATGATATAAATAATTATCCGAGGCTGCTCGAGAATAATCAAATTAAACGCGAGTCTGGTAAAAAAACTGCCTCTGTTGTCTGTTTCGTTATAGATCCCGATCAGCGCAGGAAGGGTATTGCGTCCCGGCTGCTCAAACAGGCGTGTGCTGATTTTGAAAAGAAAGGCTATGATTTTATCGAAGCGTATCCGCAGATAAATCCTGAAGGTGATGCTGCAAATTATCATGGACCGCTGAAAATGTACCTGTCGGCGGGTTTTGAAATTTCAGGCGAAAATGCTTCATTCCATATTGTCAGAAGATCTTTTAAATGAAATATTTTCATGTCGATGTGTTCACCGAACGGCTCTTTTCAGGCAATGGTCTTACTGTTGTTTTTCCGGACAAAGCGCTCGGCGCAGAAGCTATGCTGCAGATTACCCGTGAGTTCCGGCAGTTTGAAACGATATTCATTACATCGGAGCCGGCTGGAGGTTACTCTGCCCGGATATTTACGATGGACGAGGAACTTCCATTTGCGGGGCATCCCATGATCGGAGCAGCAGCCGTTATTCACAGACTGTTCTTCCCGGGGAAGTCTGAAGTCAGGATCCCGATTTCCGTAAACTGCCGCAAGGTCGAACTTGTGTCTGCACTGGAGGATAAGACCTGCAGAGTGACTATGAATCAGGGTGAGCCTGGGTTTATCCGTGTTTGTGAGATCGATCAAATCGAAGATATAATAGCTGCATTAAATATTTCGGCATCGGACCTTGATGACAGGTTTCCGGTTGAGGTTGTTTCGACAGGGCTGCCGTACCTGCTGGTGCCGCTGCGCAGCGCGCTCGAAAAAGCCCGGATTATTTCCTGTAATTTTGAGCGGATGCTCAGCCGAATCGGGGCGAAATTTGTCTACCTGTTCGGGATTTCCGATGACGGCTGTTTTGAGTGCCGTACATGGGATAATGAAGGCCGTGTCGAAGATGTCGCGACGGGGAGTGCGGCCGGGCCTCTCGCTGCCTATCTTGTGAAAAACGGTTTTAAAAAAGCTGATGCTGATATCCTGATCAGGCAGGGAGCTTACGCCGGACGTCCCTCATTGATCAGCGCAAGAGTTTCGTCCGCAGCCGATGAAGTCTGTATTAGCGGCAGTGTCGCTTTTTTTGCTGAGGGTGAAATATATTAAGGGCACCTCTAATAACTCTAAATTGGAGTTTTTAGAAGTCCCCTTAAAAAAACCGTTCCGGAAACAGGTTTCCGAAACGGTACGGGCCTTTAATTAAAAATTAAATTCCTGTCTATTCTCCCAGGAACAGCTTAATGTCTTCTTCGGCCTCTCCGATGCCGGCTATACCGAAATTGTCAACGAGTACCTTTGCAACGTTAGGACTCAGGAACGCCGGCAGTGTAGGTCCAAGGTGTATATTCTTCACCCCGAGGTAGAGCAGCGCGAGCAGGACAATTACCGCTTTCTGTTCATACCATGCAATATTATATGAAATCGGCAGTTCGTTAATATCATTCAGCTCAAATACCTCTTTAAGTTTCATTGCAATTACCGCAAGCGAATATGAATCATTACATTGGCCTGCATCCAGGACACGCGGTATTCCGCCGATGTCGCCGAGAGGCAGCTTGTTGTACCTGTATTTTGCACAGCCGGCGGTCAGTATTACGGTATCTTTCGGGAGCTTTTCAGCGAAATCGGTGTAATAGTCGCGGCCTTTCATTCTGCCGTCGCAGCCTGCCATGACAAAGAACCTTTTGATTGCCCCGGACTTTACAGCATCGACAACCTTGTCGGCAAGTTCCAGCACCTGAGCGTGCGCAAATCCTCCGATAATGTGACCGCTTTCAATTTCGACCGGCGGTTCGCAATTTTTTGCCATCGCTATAATCCGGCTGAAATCCTTTCTGCCGGGTTCACCTTCAATGTGTTTGACGCCCTCAAAACCGGCGGCACCAGTTGTAAACACCCGGTCGCTGTAGCTGTCCTTAGGCGGAGTTATACAGTTTGTTGTGAACAGTATAGGACCGTTGAAGGTTTCAAATTCGGTATTCTGCTTCCACCACGCATTACCGTAGTTTCCGACAAAATGCGGGTACTTCTTGAATGCCGGATAATAATTTGCCGGAAGCATTTCGCTGTGTGTATATACATCCACCCCGGTGTCTTCAGTCTGCTTCAGAAGCTGTTCCATATCCTTCAGATCATGACCGCTGATAAGAATCCCGGGTCTGTCGCCGACTCCGATGTTGACCTTCGTGATCTCGGGGTTGCCGTATGTTTCGGTGTTGGCTTTATCGAGCAGTGCCATCACATCTACACCATGTTTTCCGCAATCAAGAACCAATGCGGTCAGTTCTGCTGCTGTAAGGCTGTCGTCAACCGTTGCTGCGAGTCCCTTGTACAGGAAGCTGAAAATTTCCGGGTTCTCATATTCAAGGTTCGCCGCATGTTCAGCATATGCAGCCATTCCTTTTAGCCCGTAGACCAGCAGTTCCCTGAGCGATCGCACGTCTTCATCTTCCGTCGCAAGAATTCCGACTGATGAAGCTTTGAGTTCGTATTCTGCCTCATTCGAAGCAGTCCAGACAGCACAGTCGGGAAGATTTTCCGGGAAAACGGCGCCCGCCGAAAGCGCAGCCTGTTTAACCTTCTCCCGAAGTTTAAGTCCTGCAGTGATCTGCTCTACAAAAACCTTAGTATTGAAGTTTGCATTTGTTATAGTCCTGAAAAGACCTTCGTAAACAAAACGGTCGACACCGGCGGGTTTCACTCCGGCTTTTTCTGATTCCATTGCGAAGTATGAAACCCCTTTTAATACAAAAACAAGAAGATCCTGCATCCGGGCTGTATCATCCTTTTTTCCGCAGACACCTACCTTCGTACAGCCGGTACCCTTTGCAGCTTCCTGACACTGAAAACAAAACATTGACATTGAAATTCTCCTTCTTAGGCCGCGTCAACGGCGCTTTTTTTAATAGGTAGGCATATATTAAGTTCAGCATGGAAAAAAAACGGTAACAATTGTTACAGAACTCGAAATTATTTTCTTTAACGGCATTTTTTTCCGGATCTTCTATAAGTTGAAATAATTCAGAAAATATGCGAATATCACGCGTAGTTAATTCAGCTTACAAAGCATATAAAAAGACAGGCTTTAGTTTTCAAGGAGACAACATGAGATTTTCCCGTATTTTCGGACATACATTGAAGGAAGCGCCCTCGGACGCGCAGGCCGTATCTCACCAGTACCTTATTCGCGGCGGTTATATACACCAGGTAGCCGCGGGACTTTTTTCATATCTGCCTCTCGCGCAAAGAGTTCTTAAAAAGATTGAAGCAATACTCCATGACGAGATGGCTAGAATTGGCGGTCAGGAGGTTATGATGCCGGTTGTTCTTCCTGCGGATATGTGGCAGGAATCAGGCAGGTGGTACCAGATCGGCTCCGAGATGACCAGGCTGAAAGACAGGAAAGATCATGACATGGTTCTTGCCATGACGCATGAGGAAGCCCTCTGCGATCTTGCCAGGAAATATGTACGTTCCTATAAGGAACTTCCCCAGCTTGTCTACCACATACAGACAAAGTGGCGCGATGACCCCAGACCGCGGGCGGGACTTATCAGGGTCCGTGAATTCAAGATGAAGGACTCCTACAGTCTCGACACCAGCTGGGAGGGCCTCGATAAACAGTACCGGGCCCATTACCAGAGCTATTTCAATATATTCAGCCGCTGCGGGCTCGATGTCCTTGCTGTTAAATCCGACACGGGAATGATGGGCGGAAAAATTGCCCACGAGTTCATGTACCTGACGCCGATCGGGGAAGATACGATCATCTACTGCGACAGCTGCGGTTATAATTCCAACAGGCAGGTTGCGGAATTCAAAAAGCCGGAACCGGTAAAAGAAGCGCCTGCCGCAGCGGAAAAGGTAGAAACTCCGAACTGTAAAACTATAGCAGAATTGGCAGAATTCCTGAGCATTCCCGAGAGCAAAACTGCAAAGGCTGTATTCATGGTCGCAACAATTCAGGAAGACAATGAAACAGAGGTAGAGAAATTCATACTTGCAATTCTGCGCGGCGATATGGACCTGAATGAAACGAAGCTTGCCAATGCAGTTAAAGCGAAGGACCTGAGGCCTGCACACGAAGAGGAAATCAGGGCTGTCGGTGCTGTTCCGGGCTACGGCTCACCTGTCGGTGTAAAGGGTGCTTTCGTTGTTGTTGACGATCTTGCCGCAGCATCATCCAATCTTGCAGGCGGCGCCAATGAAGATGGTTTTCATCTGCTGAACCTGAACTGCGGAAGAGACTATAACGCAGATATGATAATCGATATAGCCGCTGCTGAAGCCGGTCACAGCTGTATTAACTGCGGGGGTGAGCTTAAGGCCGAGAAGGCTGTTGAGGTCGGTAATATATTCAAGCTCGGTACGCGTTACAGCGAATCGATGAACGTAACCTACCAGGATGAAAACGGTAAAATGCAGCCGGTAATTATGGGCTCGTACGGTATTGGAGTGGGCCGCCTCCTGTCCTGTGTCGTTGAGCAGCACCACGATGATTACGGAATTATCTGGCCTGTCACAATCGCACCTTTTCAGGCTCATATTGTACTGCTTCACGACAAGAAGGGCACTGAGGCCCTGGAGACTGCTGAGGCCCTGTATACAGAGCTTCAGGACGCCGGCATTGAAGTTCTTTTCGATGACCGGAACGAAAGTCCCGGCGTAAAATTCAATGATGCTGATCTTATAGGGATCCCGGTCAGACTTACCGTCGGCCGCCGCGCGCTTGATCAGGGCGGAATCGAATTCCGGATCAGGGGAGAGAACGATTCCGAGATCGTACCGGTCGGACAGGTC
>QKCC01000187.1 GCA_003245835.1 Spirochaetales bacterium
CTCACTGCGGGATGGCCCTTCAGTTTGACGAAGGCGATGAAAACGCCGCTTCCGAACTGCTGTCAGGGCTGGGGATTGAAATAAAAATCTTCGACCGGGGCGATGTTGTGCTATAGCACGAGTTGTGCTTTAACACGAAGCAAGATAAAATAGAAATATGGACACAAAATTTGATCTGATGACAACGGTGGAATACGGTGGCTGTTCGGCCAAGCTTCCGGCTTCGGAACTCGAGAAGCTTCTGGGCGATCTTCCGACGCTGAGTGATGAACGACTTCTTGTCGGCAGCGATACCCATGACGATGCGATGGTCTGGAAGATCAATGATGATACCGCACTGATTTCAACTACGGATTTTTTCCCGCCCGTCTGTTCTGATGCCTACGAGTTCGGACAGATTGCCGCTTCCAATTCCCTGAGCGATATCTACGCTATGGGAGGGCAGGCTGTTTCGGCCCTGAATCTTGTTATGTTTCCTTCGAATCAAATACCCATGTCTGTACTGCACGGGATGCTCCGCGGCGGAGCGGACAAGTGCATTGAGGCCGGCGTCGTCCTCGGCGGCGGACATACCATTGACGACTACCCCCCGAAGTACGGGCTTGCCGTAACGGGGACTGTCCATCCTGAGCACATTATCACAAACTCGAAGGCACGGCCCGGCGATCTGCTCATACTCACAAAAGCCCTCGGCACCGGCGTGCTCGCCGCCGGCAGACGCATCGGCGACGCGGATGAGGCTGATTTTCAGGCTGCACTCGAATCCATGAAGCAGCTGAACAAAGCCGCCGCCGAAATAATGCAGGAGGCAGGCATCCGCTGCGCGACCGACATCACGGGCTTTTCACTGCTGGGGCACGCGCTCAAAATCGCAAGAGAGAGCAGGGTACACCTTGAAATAGACAGCCGCAGCATCCCTCAGCTTTCCGGTGCTTACGAACTGCTCGAAGAAGGCTGTATTCCGGGCGCCGCGTTCAGAAACCTGAAATATGTCGAAGCCGAATCGGGGTTCGCACCGGGGCTCGACTACAACCTCAAAATGCTCGCGCTCGACGCCCAGACATCCGGCGGTATACTTATGTGCGTGCCGGAACCCTCAGTCGCCGTTGTTCTGGAAAAGCTGAAACAGCATTATCCATCAGCCTCGGTTATTGGAAAGGCTGCAGCTGCAGCGGATGACGGAAAGCTGTTGGTCCTGAAATAGTACATTACTGCCTGGACTTTCGATTAAGTCACTATGGCCGCAATTGCAGAACTGGTTACAGGTTGTCCAGAGGACTTTTTACACCGAGTTTATTCTTCTGGGCAACATGTGTGTAAATCATTGTAGTACTGATATCCGAATGTCCAAGCAATTCCTGAATTGTTCTTATATCATAACCGTTTTCTATCAGACTGGTGGCAAAACTGTGTCTAAGGGTGTGGATGCTGGCATGTTTATTAATTCCGGAAGCCTCGACTGCCGTCCTGAAAGCTTTTTGCAGGCTCGTAGGATACACATGGAACCTGGCGATAGTTTTTGTGTAAGGATCAACTGAAAGCTTTATCGCGGGAAATAACCAGAACCATCCCCATTGTGTCGACGCATTACGAAACTTTCTTGCAAGCGCATCAGGCAAAGCTACACCGGCAATATCATCATTTCTATCTGAAAGGTAGATTTGTTGGATAGTTTTCAAATGTGCATTGATGTCCGAATGAAGTGATGCCGGAAGCAGGGTTAGGCGATCTTTATTGCCTTTTCCCGAGCGTACCATAATACTCTGCCTGTTGAAGTCCAGATCTTTCACTCTCAAATTAAGACATTCCGACAATCGCATTCCGGTGCCGTAAATAAGCCTCGACATAAGCAGGTATGTACCCGACATGCGATGGAATATAGAAGCCACCTCTTCCGGTGTCAGGACAACAGGGAGCTTTGGGTTTTGTTTTGCCATTACCGAGCCGGTAAGATTATCTATCCGGCCTTTTAGAGTATGCCTGAAAAAGAACAGGATTGCATTAAATGCCTGCTTTTGTGTGGCTTGTGAAACCTTCCTGTCGACAGCCAAATGCGTCAGGAATCCTTTAACATCTTCAGAATCAACTGAAGAATATGGCTTAGAACAGAAAATGCTGAATTCCTTGAGCCACCTCTGGTATGTCTTTTCTGTTTGATAGGATTTATGCATAAAACGCAGCTGTTTCCGGTTTTTTTCAATCAGCGAATGCCATTCCGTCGCAGTTTGATTAACCGGAGTTTTCACAGACGCGGTAATTACTTCAGTGGTATGTGAAGCCATAAATTTCCTGTATTCAGTCACAGCATCATCAGCCTGCCCGATCTGCCAATCCTCGAATCTATTTGAAAGAATCAGCTCGTTTAAATATCCAGTCTTCCCGGAGTCCGTTGAGCCATGCTTATTACAGTAATTGAGATACACCTTTACCCAGTAGATATAATATCTTAATTGATTTTCTTTAATATTTGAGTTCAATTGCAGATATTTGATGAAATCATCTGTTTCGATGGCCATTAATCTATCCTCCCTAAAAGAGCATAATGCGGCTTTTTGTTGTCGATTCAAGCAAATAGAAGTAAAATGTAGAAAACTATCTGATATTAAGCGTTATACATAGAAGTGATAACACAGGGTCCGATATAGTTATATTTAAGGCAGGATACCAGGTGTGGAGCTTCTTGTCATATAAAACTTTGCATCTAATATGTTATGTTGACCGCCACTTTGACTTTGAAAGTATCTTGTCTTGTAGTGGTTTGTTTGTAGTAATATATATCCTGGCACATATTCCAAGATAAAAAGAGCCAGATGAGAAGGGGCGCAAATAAAGCAAACCACAAAAGGAAAAGATATAAGGAATTTGTTTGAGAAAAACTGGGAAAGGCAAGCTTAGCTTTCTCCGGAATCGAAAGCTCGCTTTCCTTTGCCCAATTTTTGGCAACATAACAAATGATTTGGAGTAGTCAAAACCTATGGCACGGTTTAAGCGGAGATGAAGATTTCGGCCTTACGGCCTCAGCTAAAACCTGTGCCATACCTCGGAAGACCTCGGCCGGTTTCGCTACTCAAATCGTCGTTAAACAGACTGATGAAACTTTAATACTATTGAGTAGTATTTGTAAAAACATTTACGATTTATACTAATAGCTATCATACTAAAGGAATATAAATGGGATTATTTAATTCATATCGAATAAATGAGAGGAAAGAAGCAAAACGTATTCTAAAAAAGACATCACTAGCAAATAAAAAGATATTAATTATTCACTAC
>QKCC01000280.1 GCA_003245835.1 Spirochaetales bacterium
ATGTAGCCGATCGAGATGAACTTTCTCCTGTTTCCTCTGCGGTCCGACAGCGTACCGAAGAAGAAGGTTGAAAAGGTCGTCACCAGGGCGCTGGTAATTACCATAAGCGTCACTATATTCGAGTCCTTGGCGATCTTCGCGTACACAAAGGTATTGAACCACTGGTTCTCAACATTCCAGCAAAGCTGCCCGGCCAAACCGAGCCCCCAGACCAGCCCCCAGAATCCGGCTCTGTTTTCTGACTTTATCATTCTGATTTTCCCTCCTGAATCTGTTCGGCAGTGTTAAAGGCTGTATCTATTTCAGTATTAAGCTGCTTAATCAGTTCAGCGTTGAATTTCAGCCTTTTTCGATCATACGTAAATATTCCATTCGATTCCATTTCAACATCGGAAACCTGGGTATAAATAACCGCGCTCAGTCCTCCGTCAATCAGCGGTATCACCTGTTTACGTATAAGCGATGAAAACGCTGTATTCAGGGCCTCTTCTGTGGAATAGCTCTTATACCCGAAGCTGTCCTCGTCATTCCACATATGCCCGGGAACATGAAAATTATAACCGCCGTATTCGGAGATCATATATATTCTTTTCTCTTTTTTCGGTTGAGGTTTCAGTTTTAAAACATAGCGGTGTACCGAATAGAAATCCCCTGCCCCCTGATCCAGCCACCCGGAGGCAAAGTCTATTAGTCTGGTCGGATCAGCTGCCGCAAGAGCCTCGCCTATCCTGACGGAGTCGTACTGCCCCCAGCTCTCGTTGAAAGGCACCCAGCAGATCACAGACGGGTGGTTCCGAAGATGGGCTACAGTCGCGGCAGCGGTTTGTTCAAACTCATCCCGTACAGCCTGATCGCTTCTGCCGGATTTACGGTATGCAGCAGGGCTGTTATCTTTCCTTTTCAGACCTGCGGCAATCTGGACATAGGGATTTGTCCAGTTTAAACCTCCGGAAACCATGTCCTGAATGACCAGAATTCCGAGACTGTCCGCGTGATAATACCAGCGCCGGCTTTCAATCTTTATATGTTTTCTCAAACAGTTGAATCCCAGTTTTTTCGACTCTTCTATATCGAAAATCAGAGCCTGGTCATCGGGAGCCGTCATTCCCGATTCCGGCCAGTAGCCCTGATCGAGAAGCCCTTTAATAAATAACAGCTGATCATTAAGCCTGAAGCGCCGGCGCCCGTTCTTCCCCGAAACCGTATCGACGGTCCGAAGGGCTGTGTAGCTCTCTGCTTCATCAATGACAATTTCATGCCTGTACATTTTGATTTTTAAAAGATAAAGATTCGGGGTCTGCGGCGTCCATAGCTGCGGCTTAGAAATTACCGCTTCAAATGAGTTTTCTGTTGATTCCAATATTGCAGTTTCACCGTCAGGATTTACCAAATTGATTCTGTACCGAATTCCTTCGGGCCCAGACAGGTCGGAATGAATGCTGATATTCAGCCGGCAATCTTCGGCGGACCATGTACAATTTACATCGGAAAGATGTCCTGCCGGGTCTAAAGGTTCGAGCCACACTGTCTGCCAGATACCGCTGGTCGGTTCATACCAGATTTCTTTCGGTTTTCTGACCTGCTTCCCCCTTGGCTGCATGCCGCTGTCAGTTGGATCTTCGACGCACAGGCTGATTTCATTCCCGCCCTCTTTCAGCAGGGCTGTGATGTCAAAACTGAACGGCAGATAACCTCCGCGATGCTCGCCGGCAAACACGCCGTTAACAAAACAGCGGCAGTAATAATCAACCGCTTCGAAATTCAACAGGACACCTCGGCCGGACCAGGATTCCGGTACGGAAAAAGGCCTTCTGTACCATAATTCTTCCCCGGGATCGAGACTGCGCCGCACTCCCGATAATTCTGTTTCAACAGAAAACGGGACAAGGATCTTTCCATCCCAATCTTCCGGAATAGGTTGGTCCGTATTATGGGGACGAATAGAATACTCCCAGTATCCGTTTAAATTCATCCAGTCCTTTCTGACAAGTCCAGGCCGGGGATATTCCCCCAGCGGGATTTCCTTTTCCGGTTCGAGTACCCAGGGAGTACAGATAGGGGCTTTTTTCATAATACGTTCCTTACCAGTAATTAACAACGGCCTCTGCAGATCCGAAAAGCCGGTCATTCTCCGTCACATCTACCGCACTTCCGTCGTCGAGCACGACACGTCCGGTGAAGAAACCGTATACTTTCAGAACACTCATTTTCAGAATGACAAAATTGGTCCCGCTCTTTTCGAGAAAAACAGGTTTCAGTTTCAGATCAATCCGCCCGCCCGGATCAGTAAAAACCCAGTCCTGCATAGGGTCATCGGCATTGAAAGTATAACGGGGGTTCTCCAGGTGGTGTCCCCGATCATTATGGAAGATCATGCTTTTATTTGACTCGGTGCCGAAACCGTAGTCGATGTTCAGCCCAAAGGGAACGCCGCCGACCCGGCCGGATGCGGTGCACCAGCGCCATTCCACATGGTAGGGAAACACAGCCCGGCTCCAGTCCAGGCAGCCGTTGCTGTTATTCTTTTCGCTGAAGAGGTACTCCTTATCGCCGATTTTTACCGAGCCCTCTGGCCTCATGCAGTTTATTTTCTGGGCATAAACAAAGTGTTTAGGGTTTTTAAACGGAACAGCGTTGACTATCGTATCCTGCCCTTTTGGCAGGGTCAGGGTTATCTCGCCTTCCAGGGGCCCTTCCGGGAACCCCGGAAAGCGGAATTTGAACAGGCGCCTGCCTTCTCCGTCCCGAAGGCATTCCCAGAGTACACCGTCCTTCCCGAAACGGACATCCCCGTCATCTGATGACGGCGGAAGGTTAAGCGCACCCTTTGTCAGCCACAGAGTAGCACCCTCTTCAATCATAGTTCCCTTTTTGAAATCGAGCCATTTGACAACAGCCCTGGCCTGGTACCCGATATCATAGATCAGAAGAACGATACCGTAATCCGGATTGATGACTTCGTAATAATCCCATTCTTTTATGCGCAGTCCGGACGCCGCTATCTTCGAACGGTCGTAATTTAACAAAAGCTGTCTGGACCATCCGCTTTTGTTCAGAGTCCCCCTGGAGGTAAGAAGCTCATCCGGAGCGGTTATCTCCTTCTGCATTGATTTGCCTGTCTGCTCATTCATAAATTCTCCGTTTATGCTCAGAAATCATAGAGCACAATTAATTCGCTTAATAGAATTAATAAAAATAACTTTCATTCCCCATCAGCCAAATTTCATCTATC
>QKCC01000300.1 GCA_003245835.1 Spirochaetales bacterium
GTAGAGGAAAAGAGCGAGGGACAGTTTGTCGAGACGGCAACCGGAGAGGCTGTTGAGCAGGTAATCGCGAAGATGTCGAAGAGCCTGAAGAACGTAATCAACCCCGACGACATAATCGAAGAATTCGGCGCGGATTCGATGAGGATGTACGAGATGTTCATGGGACCGCTGCAGGTGTCGAAGCCCTGGCAGACGAAGGGTCTGACCGGCGTACATCGATTTCTGGACCGCGTCTGGAGGGTCGCCGAGGAAAAGCCGCTTGTCGATGAGGCTGCGCCCGAAGAGCTCGAGAAGCTGCTGCACAAGACAATAAAGAAGGTCAGCAGCGACACGGCGAACCTTGAGTTCAATACGGCTATAAGCCAGATGATGATCTTCATCAATGAGCAGTTCAAGGCCGACAAGCTCTATAAATCGGTCTGGGAGCGCTTTCTGATTCTGCTGTCGCCATACGCTCCGCATATTGCGGAAGAGCTCTGGGAGAAACTCGGCAACGCGCCTTCAATTGCAAAGCAGGACTGGCCGGTTTACGACGAGGCGATGACTGTTGAGAATGATGTCACCGTAGTAGTACAGATTAACGGAAAGCTGCGCGACAAGCTCGAGCTTGCACGCGGAACTGCAAAAGCCGAGATGGAAAAACTGGCGCTCGGACTTGAGAAGATTCAGTCCTACACCGAGGGCAAGACTATTGTTAAGGTAATTGCCGTTCCGGACAAGCTGGTTAATATTGTGATCAAGTAAGTGAAATCGGATATTTCACTTACTTGATTCGGAGATTTTTACCGCCGATACGGCGTCAAAAACTCCACTAAAATCTAAGGCAGCCAATCGAAAATCGATATTTTCGATTGCCGGAGATACCCTATAGGGATTATCAGAGGCTGTTCATCTTCGGATGGGCAGCCTTTTTTGATGACCTGCCACCTTTTGGAGGTATGGCCGCGAATGAAAAACGGGTAAAGGTATGCGGAGATTTAAGAAATTGCTGTTACGTCTATTTTTTTCTTTCTTTAATTGCCATAACTTTTGCAGCGGCAGTAATTCGCGGCTTTTTTTATTTATCTTAACAAAATAATATTATCCTGCGGTTGTACTGTTTATACCACAGCCTGTATAATCATTGCAAATAAACCCGCAACAGGATGACAACAATGAAGAGAGCATATTTATTAATTCCTGCCGTTCTACTTATAAGCGCCTTATTAGGCAGCTGCGAACTTTTCGGAGCAGAAAGCGTATTGATTGGAACATGGTCAGCTGATTTCGAAGAGAATGACGAAAATTACCGGATAAGCCACACATGGGAATTCAGGACCGACGGAACCGCACTTGATATACTTACCTTCAAAGCAGATCCGGATTCATTTGTTACAGCAGGCACCGACACTATTACATATGCATACACAGTGAATTTTGGCACCATCTCTTTCACATATATGTCTCAGGAAAGTAATACCGGCAGGGTTTTTAATGAAGAAAACTTTGAAAAGACATATTTCATTTTCTTTGATCAGCTTTCATTAATCAGCCCGGAGTGGTCAAGAACTTATACCAGGCAATAGGCCGGGCATAACCGGGCTCATTATTCTGCTGATGGATTAATTAAAACCTCTCAGTTTCTTTTCGCAAATTCAATAAAATCGCTGACAAAACCGGCCGGGGAAGCATCTGAATATACAAAATACATATCGCGGAACAACCGCCCCCATTTAAAAGGTGAGGTCTGAAGAGAACCGAGAAGCAGCTCCTTTTCAACAGCGTATTTGGACATCACTGAAGACCCGTATCCGGCTTCCACCAGTGATTTTATTGCGCTGAGGCTTCCTACTTCCATTATTACCGAGGAGGAAGGCAGGGCAATTCTGTTCCTGCGCCTGTATTCTTCCCAGTAGAACCTGGTCCCGGAGCCTTTCTCGCGCAGGATGAGCCGGCTCTTGTTAAGCAGATTTTCATCAACAGCGGTTCCGGCAGCAGGAAGGTAATCAGCAGTGCCGATATAGATCATTTCATCCTGTAAGAACAGTTTAGAACTGTATTTTTCTTTATTAAACGGTCCCTCGACCAGAGCCAGGTCAACCTCGCCGCGATCAAGCAGATCCAGAATACTCTCGGTGTTCTCAATCCTGATAGAAAGTTCAAGCGACGGATTTCTTTGCCTGTATTCTCCTATATACGAGGGAATTATGAATTCACCAATAGATAGAGTTGCCCCGAGCCTGTAGAATTTTTTTCCTTCGATAAAATTCCTCATCTGCTGTTCAGCCTTAAGCGATAAAAGAAGACTCCTTTCAGCGGCGTCTTTCAATGTCCGGCCTGCGTCATTCAAAACCAGCCTGCGCCCTATGTGGTCGAACAGGGGAACCCCGTAATATTCCTCGAGGCCTTTTATATGCTGCGAAACAGCAGGCTGCGTCAAGCCCAGCCGCTCTGAGGCGTTCTTTAGTGTTCCGTACTCTACAACCGCCAGAAAACTCTTTATTTTAAAATCAAGCATATCAAAATGTTAACCCGCAGAAACAGAAAAGTAAAGCTTTACTTATGATTACATAATTTTATATAAATAGTACTTATGTTTTTTCTGTTATATACTTCCCAATATCATTACAGGAAAGGGAGATATGAAAAAGAATATACCGGGAATTTTACTTTGCGCAGGAATTGCTGCAGCATCCTTTTTTATATCGAAGATTATTCCCATCGGAGCAGTTACAATCGCCATAATTCTGGGAATGCTGACAGGAAATATTTTCAAACCCGGAGCGGCCTTTAAAAAAGGAATCGCTGTTTCTGAAAAATATTTACTGACAACAGCAATTGCGCTTATGGGAACAAGCCTTGACTATACGGTCCTGAAACACCTCGGGGTCGAATCCATACTTATTATAATTGCATCCGTGGCCGTTACGATAGGCGCGGCGCTGATAGCCGGAAAACTGACAGGCATGGATCGGGACCTATGCCTGCTGATCGGCTGCGGAAACGCGATATGCGGCAGCTCGGCTATCGCGGCGGTTCAGGGTGTTATAAAAACAGATGATGAAAAGGTCGGTATATCTGTTGCGGTAATAAATCTTTTCGGGACCGCCGGAATCTTCCTGATTCCGCTGCTGGCAACCTCACTGTTCCATACATCTGCCGTGCACAATGGAGCCCTGATCGGAACGACTCTGCAGGCTGTCGGACAGGTTACCGCAGCAGGATTTTCCATTGACAGCCTGACCGG
>QKCC01000075.1 GCA_003245835.1 Spirochaetales bacterium
AAACCGGCAGGCATAGTGCCGTTACTGATATTTGTCACGTCTCCATGATAAACCTGGGTTACTGTGGCAACGGATCCCGAAGATGTTACCGAAAAAATACCGCCGCTGTTCACAGCATTAAGTGCGGTAGCAGTCTTGGAAGCAACAGTTGTCGCGTTATCAGTTCCGTTGATATTTACTTCAATTCCTACAGAAGTTCCGGCCGGGGCAGGATCATTGGAACCACCATTAACATTATACCAGACATAATAATTATTCGGTGAAAAAGTGGGGATATTCCAATATCTACCGGTAAATCCCCCAAGAGAACTTGCAGCAGGTAGGGTTACATCAGTAACCTCGGCAACTCCGGAATATCTTGTATCAACGACAACCTTGAAATAGTACTTGTTGCCTATATGTTCGCCCTGACTCGGAGATACTCCCTGAGGGAAATAGTTCCAGCCGTTTAAAGGATTATTATAATAACCGCTGTAATCAGCTGTAAAAGAACTTAAAACCGTACCGGTTCTTGCAGTATCACCTATGCCGGTATAATCTATCAGCCTTGAATCTGAATAACTGATTGCGCCGGAACCGCCAATAAGATAATAGTCCGTAGAACCGACAGTGCCGGGCCCCTGGTCCGGGGAATTATTATCAACTCCCGAATCGTAAACTCCAAAATACAGGGAAGAGGTAACGGTATCAGGTATTTCAAAAAAGATCACATTAATCTGATCAACATCGCCATAATCCGGATTACTGGCATTTTGTAAATATTTCTCAGGATCCGAAGGCATTTGGCTCTGGCTGTAGGCTGCGGCAGGTGCCATCAGCAGAATCAGAGCAATTCCGAGTTTGAGCATTTTTTTATTAATTAAAAACAATATTCAACTCCTGAGAAAATCAACTCTATATTTCACTGTAAAATATAGAATTATGAGTATTAGTATACATCATTACAATGTTTTTTCTATTACAAAGAATTTTAAAAAAAGCCGGAATCACAATCAATTCCGGCTTCTATCATTTTCATTTTCTGCTCAGGTATTTGTTTTTCCAATCATGGGCGTTGCCTCACTTTTGACAGGATTTCCGGTACCGCCTCTTTCATCAACCGGAGTTACTTCAAATTTCAAATAGCTCCCATTATCCGATGATGTGGTCAAATAATTAACATCTGTTGCACCGTCAATAACAACACCTTCCGCATCCGCAGTAGCACATCTGTACCACTGATACAGTGAATCTCCTTCAGCATCACCGTCCGAATCGGTAAAAATATAGGAAGCTGTTAATTCATACCCTGTTGAGGAAAAATTCCCATTAATAGGAACCTGAACAATACTTAAGGATGATACAGAATCATCCGTAGAATTATACCATCCTGTTTCAGGCGGAAGCAGAGAGACACTGGGCAAATAATAATCCAGTTCACTATTTGAAGTGATATACGCCAACAGCGTATCATTTATTCCCCAGCCATACATATAATTGGTATTATCCCAGTAATAAAACACCTCAAACTGTGAACTGCCGGTACTGATGTACTTCGTACGGCTGTATGCGGTTCCGTTTGCAACGTAGTTCTGGTTGACTTCAGCATTTTCGGCTCCGGTGATTTCCAAATCCCAATCCGCGAAGCTTGCGACAGGCGCCTGGTTTTCTTCCGGCTCCTCAGCAATATAATCCTCAATACTCAGCACATCCTTGGCGGTAACGACTGCAACTGAATCGGTACTGTCCTGATTTTCACCGTAGATGAAGTATTCACCCGTATTGTCGCCTAGTGTTACGCTGTCAGTCATAACAAGATAATTGTCAAACCATCCGGCAAAAAACAGCTTAAGCGACCACATCCAGCGATGCCGGTCGCGGCCGTCTGATTTTTTATTGTACTTGTATGATTTATCTTTCTCAGCAGCATCCTTGTAGCCGACAACTTTTGCCCTTGAAATATGGTAGTAACCGTCTTCATCAAGAACGACTGCCCAGTAAACACCGACAGTGGCGTCTTCTTCAATAGAGTAATTATATTTTTCAACACCCGAATTTTCAGCATAGCCTATAACTATTATCTCGCTTGCATCCTCGTTGGAAACCATGGCTGTAGCCTCATATGTCCAGGAGAAATAACCGGACAAGGGCTGGCGACCATCTACCATATCAAGCAGTTCGGTCGTATCAAACCCGTCGCTGTTAATGACGGGTTTTACCTTCCCGTCAGTGTAAACGCCCCATAGGCCCGGGCTGCCGTCATTCCGTTTACCCAGAACAAGGGCTTTCACCTTTGCTTCCTTATGTCCGGCACCTCTCGACAAGGCGGGCGCGGATTCTGTTTCAAGAGGTATGAAATCTATTACCTCTGAACAAATCACCGTCCCGGATTCTTCATCGCTCCGGATAAGTGTCGCAGAGCCTGCAGCATCGACATATACCGCGGTCCTGCTAACCGGATCGGTATAAACATAAGCATCGGAAACCGTTTCAGATACTGTAACCTCGGATGGGGAATTAGGAACATAGGTTGTATTGGTTATTGAGCTGGTTATATCACACCCGAAAAAAACCAGAACTGTAAGCAGTATCAAAGCGGAAATTCTATACTTTTTCATAGAAAAATCCTCCATAATTTATTCAATCATCGTCTTTTTAAATAAAGTCTGTTATCTAAATATACCACAAATTATGAAAAATACAAAATACCGGGAGTTCAAATTCAGGCGGAATGCGTCAATTATCTGAGCACAGAGCTTTCATAAATCTCACAGTTTCTTCAAGAATCATGGTTGTCCTGTAGTCTTTCAGCCGCACCTCAAAGCCGTGAGTTCCTGTTTTATGCACAAGAAACCTGCACTGAACACCCATTTCTTTGAGCTTTTTAACCATTTTAACGGATGAAATATAGGGTACGACCTCGTCCTGCCGCCCGTGAACGGCAAGGACCGGAACCATCCCCGCTGTAAACCGGTTTACAGGCGAGTATGCCTCATAGGCAGCACTGTCAAACCTCGGCAGGCTCTTCATTGCAGTGCCGGCTCCGAAACGGGCGAAGAAGGATTTATCATCGGGCGAAAAAAGATCTTTCAAATCGGAAGGCGCGTAATAGGCGACAACGCCGAGTACATCCTTCATCGCCGCGGCAGCTTCGGGCTGGTCAACAGCTGTATTGAACGCGGCGTGGCAAAGGGCCAGGTGCCCTCCGGCGGACAGCCCCATAAGTATTATTTTATGACTCAGATTATAGCCCGCGGCGTTATCACGGACAAATTCCACTGCATCAGAAAAATCTTCTACAATTTCCGACATGTGGTGGGCATAGGCAAAGCGGTAATCAATTGAAACAACGGAAAACCCGCGGCCGGACAAGAACCTGCACCAGGACAGGTTGTTAGGCTGATTCCGGGCCCCGCTTATCCATCCCCCGCCGTGAGCAAAGACAACAGTCGCAAGACCTTCCGTCCCGCCCGTCGCCCGCCAGACATCAAGCCGGAGTTCGCTGCCGCCGATTTTTTTATAGATCAAGGTCTCAGGCATCCCGGTACCGCCGGGGTCAATCGGAAGCCTTGCCCGCAGGATGTTTACAACCCATACCCCGAAAACCGCAGCAGCAAAAACTGCAGCGATCCCGGCATTTACAACGGCAATAATTAAAAAAACGGGAACAAGATAATGCCTGTTTGAAATCAGCCAGGAGTTTTTCAGGCGTCCGAATTTATTCACCGGGAAGCTCCCTGACGGTATCGCAACGGCTTTTCAGGTAAAGAAAAACTGCCGCACCGATAATAAGTGCCGACCCTGCAAGAGAGAGCAGGTCAGGAAAATCACCCCAGAGGAAGAACCCGATTATCACCGAAAAAACAACCTGCGTGTAATTGTAGATCGAAACCTCTCCGGCCGGACCATGGGTGTACGCGAGTGTAACAAAATACTGTCCGCCTGCCGCAAAGATACCGGTAAGAACAAGCGCGGCAAGTTCGGGCAGAGACGGAGTACTCCACACCGCAAGCATGGGAAACGCGGTCACAATTATCGAAACCGATGAAAACCAGAAGATTATCGTCATCGAATCTTCTTTACCCTTCAATGAAGCAATTATGGTGTAGGCAACAGACCCGCTTAGAGCCCCTGTTACTGCCATTGCAGCCGGTAGAAACTGCATATTAAAACCGGGTTTAATAACTATTAAGGCGCCCAGAAATGCCGCTATCAGGGCCGGGATATGAAACCGACGGAGTTTTTCTCCCAGAAATACCGCCGACAGTATCATCACAAAAAAGACAGACAGCTTATTCAATATTGCGGAATCCCCCAGCTGAAGTTTTGTCACCGAATAAAAATACAGGACAACCCCTGCACAGCCGAATAACGATCTCAGCAGAAGACGGGGCCTGCTGCCGGGCCGGCCTGTAAACAGGCTCAGACTGCCGCCCTTATGTTTTTTTATTACCAGCACAGGGATTATAATCAGAAGCATAATAAAGTTTCTGAAAAATACCTTCTGCATGAACGGAATGGTTTCCGCATATTTTACGGCGGCGCTCATCATCGCAAAAGAAAGGGCGGAGATCATCATAAAAATCGGGGCTAAAACAGTATTTCGGTTTGCAGACGTCATCAGGTCGGGTTACTCCTTACGGAAGTTCAGCACATCAAATTACTATCGTCAACAGGGCTGCCCCGGTTTCACTGATTTTATCCTGTCTGCAGACGCAGTTGTGACAAATTCGGATTGTAATGTATAATCCGGATATGGACATAAAGATACAGGGTCTGAAGAACAAAATACTGAACTATACGGCAGTTACAGTTCCTTCATCAAAATCTCATACAATACGGGCACTTCTGATCGGAGCTTTTGCCGAAGGTGAAAGCCGGCTGATTAACCCGCTTGACTCGGCAGATGCTCGTTCCTGCATAGAAGCCTGCCGCAATTTCGGGGCGAAAATCAAGACAGGGACAAAGACGGCAGACGGCCTGCCGCTATGGACGGTACGCGGCAATGCCGGGCGTTTTCCGGAAGTGATTGAAACGATAGACGTCGGCAACTCCGGAACAACACTCTACCTTGCCGCGGGGTTTGCGGCACTGTCCGGAACAAAGATATATTTTACCGGCGACGGGCAGATTCAGCGCAGACCGGCAAAAGCCCTTCTGGACGCACTTTCCGACCTCGGTGCGGAGGTCGAAATAACAGGCAGTAACGGATGCCCGCCTTTTTCGATCAAAGGCCCGCTCAACGGCGGCTCAACTTCGATTGAATGCCCGACAAGCCAGTACCTGTCGTCGCTGCTGCTCTGCACCCCGCTTGCCGAAACCAGCAGTGAAAGCGCAATAGAGGTTCCGCTTCTGATGGAACAGCCCTATGTCGAGATGACGCTGCGGTGGCTCGACTCGCAGAACATCAGGTATACAAACAACAGCTTTAAAAGCTTCAGTGTCCCCGGAGGACAGAAATTCAAAGCCTTCGAATCGATAATTCCCGGCGACTTCTCTTCTGCGGCATTCCCGCTCTGTGCCGCCGCAATAACCGGTTCAAGCCTTGCGCTTGCAGGACTCGATGTCACCGACAGCCAGGGAGACAAGGCGGTGCTCGATTACCTGCGCACAATGGGCTGCAGCATCGAAGTCGAGGCGCCTGAAAACGGAACCCCGGGCTTGATAACCGTCACCGGTCCCGAAAAACTCAGGTCCGCAGAAATTGATCTGAACAATACGCCCGACGCGCTGCCCGCAATGGCTGTCGCTGCATGCTTTGCAGAAGGCACCACCAGACTGTACAACGTACCGCAGGCAAGGCTGAAGGAGACTGACCGAATCAGCGTAATGCGGCGGGAACTGTCAAAGCTCGGTGCCGAAATCGAAGAGCTTGAAGACGGCCTTGTCATCACGGGCGGAAAAAAGCTTAAGGGATGCACCGTCGACGGTCATGACGACCACCGAGTTGTGATGTCGCTTGCAGTCGCGGCCCTTGCCGCTGATGGAGAAACGACTATAACAGGAGCCGAGGCCGTCGATATTACCTACCCCGGTTTCTTTAAAATGCTTGAGGAGATTTCATGAAAACCTATGACTTAAGAAGCGATACGATAACAAAACCATCCGAAGGCATGCGCAGGGCAATGATGAATGCGGAGGTCGGTGACGACGTCTACGCTGAAGATCCGACCATCAACCGCCTGCAGGAGCTGGCGGCAGAACTCACCGGAAAAGAGAGTGCGCTATATGTATCTTCCGGTTCGATGGGAAATCTTATTTCAATCTTTCTGCATGCCGGACAGGGCCGCGAGGTCCTCTGTCATAAAGATAGCCATATCATCCACCACGAACTCTCGTCCGGTTCGGCTCTCGCTGGGGCGGCGCTGGTAGGCCTCGAAGGCGCGCGGGGCAAGCTGAATACTGCCGTGCTTGAAGCCGCCGTCAGACCCGACCCTCACAACCCGGCCAATTACGACTTATGCCGCTCAGGCATGATCGAAATAGAAAACACTATTGCCGGGGTTTACTACCGCAGAAATGAGCTCGAAGACATCTCAGCCTTCGCGCGTGTGCACAAACTGCCGCTGCATATGGACGGCGCCCGGTTATTCAACGCGGCGCTCGCCTCCGGCATGAGCGTAAGGGAAATTGCGGCATTCACCGATTCGGTTTCGTTCTGTCTGTCAAAGGGGCTCGGCGCGCCGGTCGGCAGCTGTCTCTGCGGCAGCCGCGAGTTTATTGCCGAAGCCCGCCACATCAGAAAGATGCTCGGCGGCGGAATGCGCCAGGCGGGAATTATTGCCGCTGCCGGTATATGGGCGCTCGAAAACAATGTTGAACGGCTTGCAGAAGATCATGCAGGCGCCAAAAAAATAGCCGAGGCCCTCGCGGGCCGCAGCTGGGCCGAAATTGATTCGGCGGATGTTGAAACAAATATAATCTACTTCAGAACAACCGGGCAGGATTCAAAATCCGTTGTCAGAATGCTCGCTTCGGCCGGAATCCTCGGCGGCGCCGACGGACCCGGCAAGGTAAGACTCGTAACAAGCCTGGCTGTCAGTTCAGAAGACATCGATGAAATCTGCGGAATAATATCGGAATTATAAAAAATGGCGGCTGATATGAGCTATCAGCCGCCCGGAAGGATTTATAAGCGCCTATTAATACGCCTTGTTATAAACTGCTTTCTGTTCTTCCTGCATCTCGACAATTGAACTTTCCCGCTGTTTGGTTACCAGACTTACAATTATAAATATAATTGTATTAACTATCAGACAGAACAAGCCGGAATGAAGGCCGAAGGGAACCTTAACTGGAAAGAATGTGAACAGGCAGAGAAGAACTATACCGACAAGCAGTCCGGCTATAGCCCCTGCTGATGTCGACTTCTTCCAGAAAAGGATTCCGACAGTCGGAATAAATACCTGAGCTGTTCCGCTGAGTGCCACCAGGCCGACATTCACCAGAAGACCGGGAATAAACACAGACATGAAATAAGCGATAAGGGCAAAAACAAGGATGGCTATACGGCCGACCCAGACAAGCTTTTTCTGTTCCATATTTTTATTTATATACCGCTGATGAAAATCAACCGTATATACGGCAGACATAGAATGAATCTGCGAGTTGGCCGAAGACATCGCGGCTGCAGCCCCTCCGGCGCACACAAGACTGGCAAGAGCAAAAGGAGCATACTTAAACAGCATGATAGGCAGGATTCGATCCGGTTTCTCCAGTCCGCCTGATTCCAGAATCATTCCGGTATTTCCGAGCAGCATCGAACCTACATATGCAATCGCAGCGAATCCAAGCAGAAAGGGCATAAGATTAAAAAGTTTCGATGATTTTACCGAATACATCCGAGTCCACAGCTGCGGACCCATAAATGCCCCAATCGGCGTCACTATAAACATCGAAATCCATAACCCGTATCCGTGAACACCCTTTGGTCCGGGAAGGGTAAGGGCTTCCGGCGCAGTCTGTTTCAGAGTCTGGAACAATTCGGCTGTGCCGCCTACCTTGGCTGCAACAAAGAATCCGCCGAAAATCATACCGAAGAACAGCAGCACGCCGTAGAAAATATCAGTCCATGCAACCGCGCGCAATCCGCCGGCCCAGACATATACGACTATTACTCCGTAAAACAGAAGTCCGCCTATCTTCCATGGAATCAAACCATTTGAAGCGACTTCGATCAGGTAAGCGCCGCCCGTCAGCTGAATCTGGAGGTAAGGAAGGGTAAAAAGTATCATTACTACGGCGACGATTACCGCCAGGGGGCCTGAACCATACAGTTTCCTGAAGAAATCGCTTGGTGTAATCAGGTTATTTTTCTTTCCGTAAAACCAGATTCTTTTTCCTATCACATAGTAAAGAACTCCGAAGAGAATGTTCCAGGCAATTGCTGTCCAGTAAACCGGGCCGCGAGTGTAAAAATAAGACGGAGCGCCGAGGAACGCGAAAGAGGACCACCATGTGGCGGCAACCGTAAAGAATACAGCCAGAGATCCCATTGCACGTCCCTGAACAAAGAAATCTTCGGTTGTCGGCAGAGACTTCTTGTTTGCTACTGCACCCATTACAAGCGGGATCAGCATGAAAAGTCCTAAAATAATTATAGCTATTACACCTTCCATTTATTCATCTCCCTCGCCTTCTTTAAAATTCCTGCCTTTTCCCCAGTTTGCCTTGTAGGCAACAAGCATAATGGCGCACATTACAGCCCACATGATCAGGGTAAAACCGTAGATAAACGGCATTCCGAAAATCATCGGCTCAATTCGGTTGATGAAAAATATCCCCGGCAATTCCATAATCATAAAACAGATGATTATAAGCGCCCAGAATACCTTCTTCATCGGATAACTCTTATTTTCCGACATATCCTCTCCTTTGTATTTTCTATCTGAAAAGCGTATTGCTTCTCTCAGGCTTCAAAAATCTTCCGACCTTCAAGCCATGTTTCAAATATCTTTATTTCCCTGATGCCGAAGGGGTCCGAAGTTACAGGATCCCGATCAAGAATTACAAAATCAGCCAGCTTTCCGGCTTCGATACTTCCTTTTATATCTTCCTCTTTAGTCGCATAGGCGCCGCCCATGGTATAAATCCTGACCGCCTGTTCAGCTGTTATTCTCTGACCGGGACCGATATTGAGGCCGCCGGAACTTATCCTTGTCACCATAGCCTGTATTGCAGTCATCACATCCTGCATACCGCATGGATTGTCCGAGCTCGCCGCCACAGGGATGCCGGAGTCCAGAAAAGACCGGTGGGCAAACATATTCTCAATCCGGGCCCCGTAGGCCGACATCTTTTCGCCGTGCTCCCAGACGTAGGTTGTGAAAGGCAGCGGGATAACCCCGGTGTCCTTTATCCGGCGGAGCAGCTGATCATTGATGACAGTACAATGAGCAATCCGGTGTCTTAATAATTTCCAAGGATTCTGCTTCTGTGCTTTTTCTACAGCTGTCAGCACCATATCAATCGCAAGATCTCCGTTCGCATGAATTTCAACCTGGCAGCCGTTCAAATGTGCATCCATCACAAAAGATTCTGTCTCATCTGCGGTTTTTGTGGGTATTCCAAAATAGCCTGGCCTGTCTGTGTAGGGTTCGCTGAGCCATGCAGTATGCGCAGCAATTGCACCGTCGACAAAACTCTTAACCGCTCCGAAACGCAGCATCTCATTGCCGAATCCGGTTTTTACGCCCAGGGCCTTCATTCTCTCAAAATAAGTATCAAGAACATTCATATAAACACGGCAGGAAAGATTTCCTGATTCCAGCGCTGCCTGATAAGCTTCGATCTCCGGAGGGCCCACCAGCCCATCTCCGACACTGGTTATTCCAAATGATGCAGATTCTCTGCAGGCGATCCCGACTGCTTCAACGAGCTGATTTACCGAATACGCAGGAACAAACGAGCCTTCCATCCCCATTCCTGTAACGAATTGAAAATGAGCTTCTTCCAGGCAGAGACCGGTAAGCTTTCCGTTTTTATCGCGGACAAACTCACCGCCGGGAGGGTTTGCCGTATCGTTGTTAATACCTGCAATTTTCAATCCGGCCGAATTGACGACACCGCAGTGGCAGGTTTGGGAGCGCAGATGCACGGGATGCCTGTCAGAGACCTGATCGAGCTCGGAAGCAGTAGGGTGCCGTTTTTCTTCCAGCTTTGAATAGTCGTAGCTGCCTCCGAGAACCCAGTCTCCGGCATGGGTATGCTCTGCGCGTTTCCGCAAAACCGAGATAATATCAGCTATATTTTTTACTTTGTCCGGTCCGCAGTCGGCCTGCAGCAGCTGCTTGCCGCGGAGAGACAGTAAATGGCAGTGTGCATCGTTAAAACCTGGAAGAACCGCTCTTCCGCCTGCGTCAATAATCCGTACTCCCGGAGCGTCAAGGTTCATGACGTCCGAATTACTTCCGACAGCTGCGAATTTACCATCTTTCACAGCAAACGCTTCAAGTACATCATCATGCGAATTCACGCTTCGGACAACGGCATTTTTAATGATCATATCTGGCTTCAGCATACTTGCTAATCGCAATAAGGATGCCATCGCAGAGATTTTACGGAATTTTAATTTTTTTTCGATTGTACCCTGTTTGCGGAACCGGATGCAGCAGGCATAAATGCAGCAATTTATTGATATACAAACAGTTAACTGAAGAACTTGTTTTTTTGAAATGGATAAAGCGGGCGGGTTTTCAATTCAGTCCAGAGAAAATCGGCAACCGCAGACTTTTTAAAAACCCGGAACCATAACTTATGTTATGACATACCGTTTATTAGTAATTTTAAACATAACTTTTATTATAGCGGAGCCATACTTCAATTCCGCCTGGACAGGCGTTTACTCAGAGCAGGCTGACTGATACCAAGCACAGACGCGGCAGATGTGATATTCCCGTCCGACCGCCGCAGAGCCTCATTTACAAGCAGATTGGTCCAGTCTTTCAATCCCGGCAGTTTGTCCGGAAAAAAAACTTCTGAATTAATATCGGGGTGGAACGGTTCATCATCAGCTCCGGCAGCTTCAGGCTTCACCTTCAGCAGCAGTTCGCTGTTAAAGCGGCCTCCTTCTGCGAAACTGAAGCATCTGTTGATAATTGTAATCAGTTCACGAATATTGCCCGGAAGGTCGAGTCTGCATATCATCTGCATGAACGACGAACTGATCTGCGGAGGATCTGTATTGTATTCCAAAGCAAATCTATCTGTGAAATGCCGTACAATTAGAGGAATATCATTTTTCCGTTCACGAAGGGGTGGCAGAACAACCTCATTTGCGGACAATCTGTAGTAGAGATCCTTTCTGAATACCCCTTCGGACATTAAAGCGGAAAGATCACAATTCGTAGCCGCAATTATTCTGCAGTCCGCCATTTTCAGAGTATCGGACCCGAGCGCATAATATTCTTTTTTTTCCAGCAGTCTGAGAAGTTTGATCTGACTTCCCGGTGAAAGATCCCCGATTTCATCAAGAAAAAGAGTGCCCCCGGCGGCTTTTTCTATCAAGCCTGATCTGCGGCAATCCGCCCCGGAAAATGCCCCCTTCTTATGTCCAAACAGCGTATCTGAAAACATCGTATCGTCAAGTCCTGCTGCATTGAGTCCGACAAACAAGCCTTTTCTTCCGGAAGCATTATGAATCGCCTCGGCCGTTAATTCCTTTCCGGTACCTGTCTCACCCTTAATCAGAACTGTCTGGCAGGTTTTACTGATAATCGTCAGATATTTGAAAACCGCTTTCATGCGGCTGGATTCAGTAATAATATCATTGAATGCAGGATCAATTTCATCTTTTTCCGACAGGAGACTCTTTTTCAGTAAAGCATTTTCTTCTCTTAGTTCATTAAACTTCAGGGCTTTTTTAACTGCCGCAGTCAATTTCGTATTCTCGATAGCCTTCACAAGGTAATCAGAAGCCCCGTTTTTCATACACTCTACTGCTGTAGAGAGTTCATTCACACCGGTAATAATAAGAACAGGTAATTCCGGATACAGATCTTTAATCTGCGGCAGGAGTTCCTCTCCCGAGATATGCGGCATGGTCAAATCCAGAAGAACAATTGAAGGAGGGATCTCTTCGAGCAATCCGAGAGCTTCACGGCTGTCGCTGCAGACAACAAGGTTGTTAATTCCCGCAGAGCGGAGAACCGCGCCCAGAGACTTCAGTATGAACTGCTCATCATCGATTATAAAAACCGGCCTTTCAGGATAATTCGGCACAATGTTCCCCCTCTGTATCAACAGGATTCAGTATGATTCTTACAGTCGTACCCTTTTTGTATTCCGATGTATAAATCATGTTTCCCTTGTGCTCATCAATAATATTTTTTGAAATACTTAAACCTATCCCGGTACCGCCGGACTCCCGTTTTGTTGTATAAAACGGATCAAAGATCTTGGTTAAATCTTCCCTTTTTATTCCACACCCTTGATCCTCGACTACGACATGCACTCTGCCCCGTTCATCGGATGAACTGGATATAGAGAGCAATTCTTTATGGTCGGTAAGAGCCTGCACAGCATTCTGTATAAGATTAATAAAAACCTGCTCAAGCTGCTGGAAATTCCCAAATACTCTGGGCAGATCCTTTTCAAGCTTAAGGTCAAAGTTATCGGTACCTTTTTTTATCATATTAGAACACAGATTAACAGCTGATTCGAGAATTTCATTGATGCTGATACTCGACCAGGGGCGGTTGGAATCATTCTTCGACAGGGTTTTCAGATCGCTGACAATCTTCCCGATTCTCCTCGCTCCTTCAGTAATTCCCTGCAGATACTCAGGAACCTGGTCCCTGATTTCTGAATATTTAACTCCGTAAATCAGAAAGTCACCATTATCATCATAGTATTCGTCGAGAACAGGTACGCAGTCGCGCCAGACATCCTCCAAAAGGCCTGCATTGGAAAGAATGAACTGGTTGGGATTATTAATTTCATGGGCAACACCTGAAACAAGCACCCCTATAGACGCGAGTTTGTCCGCCTGTATCAGCTGCTCTTTCTGCAATGCAGCTTTTCGTTCTGCAATCTTCCGGTTTGTAATATCGACCCCTGTCATGAGTGTTTTTGATTTGTCTTCAGGGATTTCCAGAACTTCTGATATCAGGATAGTCCTGTTATTGCCCTCCGAATCCTTTAAATCAAAATCCAGCGCTTCAGTGCATTCGCCTGCTGCAGCATCTGACATTATGCGTCTGATCTTATCTTCCTGCCCGGGATTTAATATATCAGAAAAGCTTCTACTCTCGAATGCTTCATGTGAGTACCCCATCGTTCTCAGAAAAGATGAATTCGCCTCAGTAATCATTCCGGCAAGATCTATGGTGAGCCTTACTCCCGAACTTTCTTCATACAGATAGCGGTAACGCTTCTCAGAGCTTTTTAGCTTTGCGCGGCTTTCACCCACAGTCTTAACCATATTATCAAATCCGGTTAAAATTTCATATTCATCCGAATCCTCACTGAAGGCTTCTTTCGGAACGATAGGGATTATATCCGGAGCCAGGGATATTTTATGAAACAGATTCAGAAGAAGACGAAAACACCTCAGCAGAGGCCTGATATAGATGATAATTAGAATATAAATTGAAGTAAACCCAATCAGAATAATGACCAGCGGACTGAGCAGATACTCTTTATACAGATTATCGATGTCGTCAAAAAACATACCTGTTCCTATGTAACATTCAAGTTCCGGAATTCCTTTTACATAGGATAGTTTTTCACCAGGCGTATCAGCTCCGGGCGGCGGATAAAAATATGAAACGTAACCTTCACCCGCGCTGCTGCGGGCTGTTTGTATTAAGTCCCTGATGTAATAATTACCATAAGAATCTTTTGAATCCAGCTGGTAGGTGTCCTGTTTCCACGGTTCGAGGGGCTGAACAAGCATAAATCCGCTGTACGAACTCATAAATATATAATTCTGCATTGTTTCGCTATTATAAGTCATACGCCTGACCAGATTAACAGACTGCTTCAAAGCGTCGTCCCTGCTCAGCTTTCCCGCTCTGTATTCTTCGATAATCGGTTGTATGGTGTTGAGGCTGATTTCCACCTGCCTCTTCAATTCAGATTTTCTGAAATTGATTAGGTTGCTCCGATAGTTCTGCGAAAGATAAAAAAGGAGTACGAGCAGTATAACAAACAGAAATATAACCGACAAAGCTGTGCGTGTCGTAGTGCGTTTAAAGGGGTTCTGAATAATACTTCGTTTCATCATGCGGATCTTTCATGATGATATGGAATCAGGCAGAAGCTGTCAACAAAATTAACTAAGCAAAGACATCCTCCGACTGAAGTTCAGCTTCAGGCGCTGTAAAACGCCTCGATCCCGGGGTACATCATCTTTTTCCGCGCAATCTTTTCCGGGATGGTGAAGTACTCTGCAGTGCCGCTGGTGACGGCAGCGCCGTTTTCGTCATACAGGTCGACATCGACGACGGCAATATTCTTCCTCATTTCACGCAGCCGCCCGCGCAGGCTGATCTGCCCGCGGTTCGTATAGACCGCGCCTGAATAGTTAACTTCAAGTTTGGTTGTATAGCCGGCGGTCTTGAGCTTTATAAAAACAACCCAGGCGGCAAGTTCATCAATAAGGGTTGCCCTTACCCCGCCGTGCAGAATGTAGTTGTATCCCTGAAAATGGTCCGGCGCGTCCCATAACGAGACAACTTCGTCGCCGTCCTCGTAAAATTCCATCTGCAGCCCGTTCTTGTTCTGCGGCGCGCAGCCGAAGCAGTTGTAGTCTTCAATCCCGACAAAGGGGTTAATGAGTTTTGTCATGGCATGATAGTACCTGTCCCGGTCGCCTTTTACAAGCCGTTCCGTTGAATCATTTGCATCCCGGAATGAGATGTGATAGGTCTGATATATCTCAACAGCTACACTTGCTTACTTCAATAGCAATAAAAAAGCAGCCCCTTAACAGAGCTGCCTGTGTATGTGAATACCGGGTTTCAACCGGCTGTATTCCGGGCCTCCCTAATAACTCTAAATTGGAGTTATTAGAGAGGCCTTGGAGTTTATTTATTTCCTTAACAGTCAATAAATAAACTCCCAATATATTTTGGCAGGCCTCTAAAAACTGCAGTTTTTAGAGGCCCCTTAAGTTATACCGCGTTTTCCATCATCCTGTTAAGCCGCTTAACAAACTCAGCGGGCTCCTTAAGCTGCTGGCCCTCTACAAGCATTGCCTGCTCAAACAGCAGAAAGCTTATGTCCTCGAATACCGCGTCGTCCGCAGTATCTTTGAGTTTTGAGACAATCGCGTGATCGGGGTTTATCTCGAGAATCGGAACAATCTCGGGAAAATCGGTCTGTCCCATCGCGCGCATCATCTGCTGCATCTGCATTGTCGGATCGTTTTCGTCGGCTACAATACATGACGGTGAATCAGACAGTCTCGAAGAAGCCTTGACTTCCTTGACCTTGTCGCCCAGCGCATCCTTAATCCTCTTGAGTACAGGTTCAAGGTCTTTTTCCTTTTCCTTGTCCGCTTCCGTTTTCAGGTCGTCTGCGGCGCCGCTCTTGTTGACTGACTTAAGTTCGACGTCCTTGTAGTTCATAATACTCGGAGCTACAATTTCATCTATCTCATCGTCCATTATAAGGACTTCGATTCCCTTCTTTTTGTATGCCTCAAGCAGCGGGGAGTTTCTGAGTGTCTTTTCATTGTCGCCGGTAATGAAGTAGATGGACTTCTGATCATCCTTCATGCGCTCCTTGTAGGCGGCAAGGCTTGTCCAGCCCTCTTCTTCGGTAGACTTGTAGCGCACAAGCTCAAGCAGGGCCTCGCGGTTCGCATAATCGGAGTAAACTCCCTCTTTCAGCGGCCGGTTGTACTGCTCAATAAACTGCCTGTACTTTTCGGGGTTGTTTTCGGAGATCTTCTGAAGCTCGCTGAGCACCTTTTTGACCGACGCTGTCCTGATTGCGTCAAGGACCCTGTTCTGCTGAAGGATCTCGCGGCTTACATTCAGCGGAAGATCTTCAGAGTCAATAACACCGCGCAGAAAGCGCATGTAAACAGGCATCAGTTCCTTTTCGTCGTCGGTGATGAAAACCCTCTTGATGTAAAGTTTGACGCCCGGTCTGTAATCAGCCTGATACATATCGAAGGGGGCCTTTGCCGGTACATAGAACAGGGTTGTGTACTCCTGCGTACCTTCCGCCTTTGTATGAATGTAAAGCATCGGGTCTTCCGAATCATGGCCGATGGTTTTGTAGAATTCGTTGTAATCCTCTTCGGTCAAATCGGATTTTGATTTCTTCCAAAGGGCGGAAGCTGCATTGATCTGCTCAATCTTGTGCTCTTTGAGTTCCTTGCGATCGTCACCTTCGCCTTCCCATTTTGATTCATCAAATTCAAGAAAGATCGGGAATGCAATATGGTCGGAATACTTTTTAACAAGCTGCTCGATGCTCCATCGGTTCGTGTACTCGGTTCCGTTGTCGTTCAGATGCAGAATCACAGTCATTCCCTGTGTATCGCGCTCGGCTTCGTCCACACTGTAGCTTCCGCGCCCGTCGCTTTCCCACTTCCATGCCTGGTCTTCACCTGCCTTCCGGGTAATTACAGTTACCCTGTCCGCTACCATAAAACATGAATAAAAACCGACGCCGAACTGGCCGATCAGGTTGGAATCCTTTTTGGCATCCCCTGACAGGTGGCTCAGGAAGTTTTTGGTACCCGAACGTGCGATTGTACCGAGGTTGTCATCGAGGTCCTCTGCACTCATGCCTATTCCGCTGTCTGCTACAGTCAGGGTTTTGGCGTCCTTATCGAAGCTGATATCGATCCGGGGAACAAAGTCGAGCTTTTTAAGCTTGTCATCGGTAAGCGTAAGATATTTGAGTTTATCAAGGGCATCTGATGAATTTGAAATCAATTCACGCAGAAATATTTCCTTATGCGAATACAGTGAATGAATTATCAAATCCAGAAGCTGTGATATTTCCGTCTTGAATTTCTTCTTGGACATTTCATTTCTCCCTATTGTGTCTGAAGGTTGTTGTATAATTTATGTGAATATAATAAAAAATCGGTCCTTCGGCAAACCGATTTGAGAGAAAAATACAAAGATTGAAAGGTTCAGTATTTGATTTTCAGTCCGAAATTTGTAGCTGGAAAGCCCGACAGCCCCCAGCGGCCTAAAGCATACACTCCCGACGCACGGCCCGACCCGAAAATACCGCTGTAATCGCCCCAGCCGGGACCTACAGGCGAAAGCAGCCTCGGGTTTATCTCACCGAAAAGAATAAAATGTTCAAAAGGTTCAATCTCGAGCCCGGCCGAAGCTTCAGCGGCGAAGGCAGGGCTGGGCAGATTGCTTCCGAACATACAGCCGAGAGCGAGCCCCAGGTTGATCCGCACTAAGGAGTCGAACGGCAGTATATATAAGCCTGTTCCGAGCATCGGCAGAATGTACCTTGTATCGCTATAGTTCTCGCCGGTCAACATGGGCGCCGGGGCAAGAAACGACTGGTACAGATCGAATGAAACATAGGCGTCTTCAGGAACAAAATAAAGTTCAAAGCCGAACGACGGACAGAACCCGTCGTCCGTAAACTTCAGTTCCGCGGCAGTCACCCCGGTAGGTTTCGGCGATATACGGAACGTCTTTGACAGCTGACCCATCTCTATTGCGTAATCGGCAGGATACCTGCCCGGTATGTCGGTGGTAAAGCTCACAACATCACCCGGTTCCAGTTCATGAATCACATATTTTCCGGTCGCATCAATCTTCAGTTCGACACCGTCAGGCATCCGCAGAACAGCGCCGGCGGGGCCCAGTATTGTCAGATCAAGCGCAGACAGCCCGAAAAAGGGACTGATGAACAGCAGTATCAGAAAAACTTTTTTCATGAAGCCGGACTGCATTTAGATTAAAACCCCGCCTCTCTTATTTTTGCTGCCACAGCAGCGGCAAGCTTTATGTGAGCGTCTTCGGAAAGATGAACCCCGTCTACACCGCTTACTGTTCCGTGTTCCGCGGCGTCAAGGAATTCGCAGCCGTACTCCTTTGCCCGTCGTTTATATTCAGCGGACAGTTCCTGTGAAATTTTAACCGGATTAAACCCGCCCATTTCAGAAAATTCACGGATATCAAAGCCGGCGTTTGTAGGGTCGCCGGGAACGACGGGAGCCGGGCTCATCAGAAGAATTCGCGGGGCCTTTCCGTTCACACCGGAATCAGAAGCCTGAATCATTTCGATAAGCCGCCTGATTCCGAGCCCGATAGAAAATGCCGTGTTACAGAAGAAATTCTTGGTATCGTTTGTGCCCAGCATCAGCACAACCAGGTCGAGCGGTTTATGGGAAACCAGAGCATAAGGCAGGGCGGCAGCACCGTTTCTGCATGGGCTGAAAGGATCTTCAGTTACAGTCGTCCTGCCGTTCAAACCTTCAACAATGATATTATAGGAATCTCCAAGATCTTTCTGCAGAAGACTTGTCCACCGCTTTTCGTATGCAAATCGCTCACCGCTCTCAGCGCAGTATCCCCAGGTATTTGAATCACCAAAACAAAGTATATTTTTCATAGCAATAATTATCGCACGGATACCGGTAGATTTATATACAGCATATGATATTTATTCAGTTACCGCCGAAATGCGAATTGGATTGTGCCTCTTGATTTTTTGCCCCCGGATCCATTATCCTCTTTGCATAATGGAAGATGACCCTCACCCTAAAACTGTAAACCCGCCTGAAGGCGGCAGATATCTCTATTTTTCGGAGATCCTGCCGTAATGATATTACAAATCACCGCACTTGCAGTCCTGCTTGTGCTTTCAGCATGCTTCTCGGCAACAGAAACAGCCTACACTTCGCTGTCGGCTCCGCAGCTGCGTCAGATCAGCCGTGAGCATGGAAAACGCGGACGGCTGGTGAAAAAGCTTGCCGAAAACCCGGACCGGCTGCTTACGACTATTCTGCTCGGGAACAATCTTGTAAATATTGCAGCGTCGGCACTTGCGACAAGCCTTACAATCAGCCTTCTCGGAAGTAAAATGATCGGGGCCACCACCGGCATCCTGACGCTTATAATTCTGATTTTCGCGGAACTGACCCCCAAGCGGATCGCCATAGCAAGGAATGTTCCGCTGAGCCTGATATCTGCATGGCCGGTATGGATCCTGTCGACAATTCTGAGACCGGTTATCTTTTTAATAAGCGGCTTCAGCTCACTGATCTCCCGGTTCTTTATACGCGGAGAGACCCGTAAGGTTTCTTTTGAAGCGCTTCTTCACATGATGAGTGCGGCGGAAGAAGAAGGCCTTGTTGAAAATTACGAGACAGAAATGGTCAAGTCGGTTTTCAGGCTGAATGATGTGTCCGTACAGGCTATAATGACGCACAGGACAAATGTTTTCAGTTTGGACAAAAACATGACGCTTGAGGATGCCGCCGAAAAGATAAGCGCGGAGGGATTTTCGAGAATTCCGGTTTACGAAAAAGAACCGGAAAACATTGTCGGAATTGTTCTGTCGAATGACGTAACCGCCAAGCTGCTGCATGAGGAAGGAAGCCTGCGGCTTGCGGATATAATGCACGAACCGATTTTCATCCCTTCGAACCGGAAACTTCATGAACTGTTCTACCTTCTTAAGCAGGAGATGCTGAACATCTCGATTATTCTGGATGAATACGGCGGGCTCGCCGGTATTGTGACAAGGGAAGACATAATCGAGGAAATCCTTGGTGAACTGTATGATGAAAACGAAGACCAGGGAATAGACCGGATCCAAAAAACCGGAAAAAGCTCATGGCGGGTAACAGGCGACACAACACTTCACCAGTTTACCGACACCTTTGAACTGGCCATGCCGGAAACCGAGTACGCTGAAACCATAGCGGGTTATATTGTTGAGCAGCTTGACCGTATTCCGACTGAAGGCGATTCGCTCGACATAGGCCGCTACCATCTTGAAATCGAGAAAACAGAAAAGAACAGGATCCTGTCAATTATTGTCACGGTCCCTGCAAAAACAGAGAAAAAATAAGGGCATCAATAATCAACGACGCCCTGTATAAGCCTCATAAAACCAGGTCCCCGTTTTTCAGAAAGGTCCGTTCGGTTCCGTCCGAAAAATAGGCTGTAACTGTCGGGTCTTTAACGATACAGTCGCAGTGGATAAGGGCCTTCGCGTCCTCATCGTAATTGGAGCCTATCGCTATGTGAATAGTACGGTAGGCTTTTTCATCTCCGAGCATATTTCCGACGATACCGGCTGCTGGGTTGAGCCCGATTCCAAGTTCACCGAGGTTCCGGGCATTCTTTTTGTATACAGCTCCTGCCCCGGCAGGGATTTTTCCGGCAGCTTCAAACTCCACAGCGTTCTTCTCGCCAAGTTCGATTGTTTCACTCAGCAGCTCCGCTCCGCGGCCGCCTTTGATTTCAGTCACAAATCCGTCGACGATCTTCAGATCGACCGGTTCTTCAAGCATGTAGTCTCCGTTGTAGAGAGAGATTGAACCGTCAAAGACAAGTCTTCCGCCTGATGAACCGAGCTCCGGCGAAATGAAGGTCTCTCCGGCAGGAAGGTTTCCGCCTGCCCCGGGCAGAGAAAAATCGCCGTCATCGAGCATTGCCCTGCGTCCCTTGAGCCCTATTCTCAAATCTGTGCCGCCGGGGCTTGTTATAAGGACAGAATCAGCCCTGTTCAGGAGATCCTCTACTGCCGCAGCTTCGATCTTAAGCCTGCCGTAATCAATCGGAACGGTCTTTTTAAAGAGTTCTTTCGTAACCCCCGGAGACCAGAAAGCCCTTGTCTTTTTTGTTTCCATCAGAAAATGAAATGTATTGTCTACCGATTTGCCTTCGGGGGTTTTATGCGGATTGATAATCGCCTTTTCATCCTTGCCGAGCTTGTCGGCACTCATCGAAATCAGTACGTCCGGTACGGAACCGATTGCGCCTATGACAGCCTCTTCCGCGAATGTAATCTGATTTTTTACCGGCTGAAAAATCAGCACAGGCTTACCCCCGGCTTTCAGCGCGGCATCATAAAGCGCGTAAGATATTTCGGCAACATCACCTACAGGGTTGGTTATTATAAGAACCTTTTCGTCTTTTTTTACCTGCAGAACATCAGTTACGGCGATCTCCGCCGCCCGTGTAAGTTCTGCGTCCGTTGAATTCAAATCGCTGAAAAGCTGTATATTCTGCATTTTTCCCCCTTGATAGAGTCGACTGGAACACAAGTATAACGACCTTGGGCGGGATTGCCAAGACGCCGTCATTCCAGTAATATTCGAACATGAAGGATAAATTCAATACCGCTTTTTTCGGATTAGTCTTCGGAATATTTATGATTCTGACGATTTTCCTCTTTTTTCCGTACATGATTCTGAAGCTTTTGAATTTAAAGAATCTTTTCGACAGGTACTCACACTGGACAACTTCAACCTGGGGAAAATTCACTTTCATGCTCGCCCGCTGCAGACTTTCAGTCACCGGGCTTGAAAACCTTCCCGACCATAACAGGATAATCTATATAGGCAACCACCAGGCCTATGCCGATATACCCTTTATGATGGCGACGCTTCCTACCACAGTCGGGTTTATTGCCAAAAAAGAGCTCAGGAGTATACCTATACTCGGAATATGGATGCGGGCGATTCACTGCATATTTATAGACCGAAGCAACTTCAGGCAGGCTATGCGTGACATCGAAGCCGGCATAGCTGAAGCCGCAAACGGGTATCCGAAGGTGATTTTCCCCGAGGGAACACGTTCAAAAAGTTCGGTGATGGCTGCTTTCAAACCCGGAAGCATTCTGCTTGCCGCCAAATCCGGGCTTACAATTGTCCCGGTAACAATAGACGGAACATATAAAACATTTGAAGAGAAGGGAGCGGTCAGTCCGTGCAGCCTTTCCCTGACGATCCATCCGTATATTGATACGGATGATATGAGCGAAGACGATAAAAAACTGCTCAGCGAAAAATTATGGAATATTATAGCCGGAGCGCTGCCGAATAAGGGGAATTAATCCCTGAGTTCCGAAATATACAATCGAACTTCTTCACGGCAGCCGAAATCCCCCGGCGCAATTATTTTGGAGGATAAAATTGAAACTTGTTTGCCTTGATCTTGAGGGTGTTCTGGTACCCGAAATCTGGATCAACTTTGCGCTCGACACCGGAATCGAGGAGCTCAAAAAAACCACCCGGGATGAACCGGACTATGATAAACTGATGAACTACCGGCTTGATATCCTCGATTCAAAGGGACTTAAGCTTCCCGATATTCAGAGGGTAATCGGCGGGATGGATCCGCTGCCGGGTGCTGAAGCCTTCATTGAAGAACTCAGATCGAAGACTCAGGTTGTCATCCTTTCCGACACCTTCGAGCAGTTTGCAAAGCCGCTAATGCAGAAACTCGGATGGCCCACACTTTTCTGCAACACGCTCGAGGTTGAGCCGAACGGAAGAATATCAGGTTACAAGCTGCGCCAGAAGGACGGCAAGCGCAAAGCGGTTGAAGGGTTTCATTCAATGGGAATGAAGGTCGTTGCTTCAGGAGATTCATACAACGATCTGTCGATGATCAGAAAAGCAGATGCGGGAGTTCTGTTTACACCGCCGGAAAATATTGTCAAAGAAAACCCGGACATTCCGGTTGCAGTCAATTACAGGGAACTGATGGCCGAGATCGATTCGGCCCTTGAAAGGATATAATTTTTATGGATTTGAAGAAGGTCGAAGCCCTGATCAGGGAACTTCTTATTGAACTCGGTGAGAATCCCGAACGCGAGGGGCTTGTAAATACCCCTAAACGTACCGCCAAGGCATGGGAATTTCTGACGAACGGATACAGGGCGGATCTTGAGAAGATAATCAACAAGGCAATCTTTGAATCAACCTCGAACAATATGATCATCGTCCGTGATATCGAGGTTTACAGCATGTGCGAACATCATATGCTTCCCTTTTTCGGAAAATGCCACATCGGTTATGTTGCAAGCGACAAGATAATCGGGGTCAGCAAGCTTGCCAGAATAGTTGATCACTTTGCCCGCCGGCTTCAGATTCAGGAAAACCTTACCGAACAGGTTGCCGAAGCAGTCCAGGACGCAGTAGCTCCCGAGGGTGTCGGCGTCGTTATGGAATGCCAGCATATGTGCATGATGATGCGGGGGGTCGAAAAGCAGAATTCCGTTATGACAACTTCATCTGTGCTCGGCTCTTTCAGAACCAAGGAAGCGACAAGACTGGAATTTCTGAACCTTATTCACGGTGCGGGCGGAAGACTCCGCTGATAAAACCGGAGGAAAATCATGGCCGGGACCGGAAGCATCCGCCTGATAGCCACAGGCGGAACCTTTGATAAAAAATACGACGCAATACGCGGAATCCTTGATTTCAATGAAACACATCTTCCGGAAATCCTCCGGATTGTCCGGCCAAATGCCGAAGTAATCATTGAAAACAGGATTCTTATCGACAGCCTGGAGATGACCGATGAGTACCGCAGCGGACTAATCGCATCGTGCGAAGCCTCTGCTGAAAACCGGATTATTATTACCCACGGAACCGACACGATGGAACAGACTGCGGAGCTGCTGGGAAAGGCCTCCGCTTCAAGCCTCCTGAATGACAAATCAATCGTACTTACCGGGGCAATGGTGCCCTACACTATTTCAGGTTCCGATGCATTGTTCAACCTTGGAACTGCATTCACGGCTGTCCTGCTGCTTCCGCCGGGAGTTTACATTGTTATGAACGCCTCGGTCTTCAGCTGGGACAATGTGAAGAAAAACAGGGTTGAAGGACGTTTTGAAGAAAAAACCGTCAGCGATCCCGGATTCAAAGCCTGAATGCAAATTTATCCAGAAAATTAAGCATTTCGTTTCCGCAACTGCCTGCGGAAACAGAACTGAACAACCCGTCTTTTAATTCCGGTTTATACCTTGCGCCGGCAATGATTGTCGCACTGGTTCCTCTATATGCATCCGGATACATCGGAGTTGACGGACCGGTAACGCTGACCTCGCGGGCCCCGGAGCACCAGGAAAGCAGCTGATCAATCGTACCGTTAATAACGGAGGTGCCGGTTAGTATAACAACGTCGCATTCCGGAAGCAGCCTGTATTCCGCCCAATCCGGGTATAAACACGGATGCGGCTGATGGAAACTTCGCTCAAAAACCCTCAGTTCAATATTCCTTTTTTCAAGCATCCTGACAAGCGGGGGGAAAAAGCCTATCATCCCGACTATATCGCCGTCACGGATCCCTGCAGCTTCGGCGCTGTCCAGAGGTTCTATACCCGTCATTTCATCCCATGGAGCAAGCGCGTTGCAGACAGCTATTCCTATACCGGATTTTTCAAGCGAGCGGTTGTCGGCAGCCCAGCCGATAATTTCGGAAACCGGAATTTTTCCGTACTCCCCAGGGCTGACGGTCCTTTCGATCATATGAAACGGATCCGGGTCGAACCTGAAAGAAACGCCGCATCTACCGTCGCTGAGTTCTACAGCGATATATTTAACGCCGAGCCTCAGGTCCATGATCGAAAGCCCTCCGGCTTCGGCATTAATCTTTTCCGCCTGCTCCATTATTCTGTCTATTATCATTTTTTACCTCCTGATTTAAGCATCGGCACAATTATACGCCGTTTTCCAATTGCTTCATGCTGAATAAGTCTTACATCCACTCCGTAAGTATGAGATATCAGGTTTTCAGTTATTAATTCTTCAGGATGGAGCACCTCACTAAGCAGACCGTCCTTAAGAATTGCAGCCCTGTTCGACGTCATCAGCGCATGGTCAGGAAAATGCGTAGCAACAAGGATTGTAAAACCGGATTCCGACAGCCTGACTATTGTTTCCAGAATTCTCATCTGGTTTCCCAGATCAAGATGAGACGTCGGTTCATCAAGCAGGAGAATGCCTGATTCCTGTGTTATTGCACGTGCGATCAAAACAAGCTGCCATTCCCCGCCGCTTATCCGGTTACACGGCCGCTCCGAGAGCCCGCTTATGCCGACCATTTCCATTGCCGCTTCCGCTTTTCCAATATCTTCAGCGTGCGGTGATGAAAAAAGTCCAAGATGAGGAGCCCTGCCCATCAGGACAATTTCTTTGACCGGGTAAGGAAAGGGTGAAACCTGGGTTTGGGGAACATACGACATCTTTCCTGCCGCTTTTTCGGGCTTCATTCCCGAAACTTCTTCGCCGTCAAGCAGAATGCTGCCCTGTTTATACGGAATAATACCGGCAATACATTTTAAAAGTGTTGATTTTCCGGTTCCGTTCGGTCCCAGAAACGATACAATATCTCCATTGCCGACTTCAAATCCCACTTCACGGAAAACTTCGCCGCGGGATTCTGAATAGCTATAGGTCAGCGCGTTTACCTTGATTCTGTTCTTACCTGCTGTTTCTCTCTTGCCCGCTGTTACCATCCGGTATCCCTTCTAAGAAGAAGACTTGCAAATATCGGCGCACCGATTATGGAAGTCAGTACCCCGAGAGGAATCTCGGTTTCTGTTACAGTCCTTGCTATTGTATCCACCGCGATCATAAAAGCTCCGCCGACCAGCACGCAGACGGGCATCAGTCTCTTGTTGTCGGGTCCCGCTATTAAACGGCCGATATGCGGAATAACCAGGCCGATCCAGCCGATAATTCCGCACATGCAGACGGCTGATGCAGTCAGCAGGGTGGAGCATATAATCACTATAACCTTCAGCTGTTCCGTATTTACTCCCAGGGCTTTCGCCGATTCATCTCCCATCGTCAGAACATTGATTCGCCACCTGACAGCCAGCAGAGTCCCCCCCGCCGCTATCATTACCGGGGCAAGCAGTTTCAGTTCATCCGGCGTTACATGGTTCAGCGAACCCAGCAGCCAGAAAACGATTGCGGGCATCTTGTTCATCGGGTCGGCAAGGTATTTAACCATGGATGTCATCGATGAAAAAAGCGAACCTACGACAATTCCGGAAAGCACCAGAAGGATCACCGGAGTCTGCTGCTTTCTGCGGCTCATCGAATATGTCATAAGAACGGCCAAAAGTCCGAATGCGAATGAAAAAGTCTGAATAAGAAGAACGCTCTCAAACAGCAGGATCGATAAGGCCGCCCCGAAACCGGCGCCGGAGGCCACCCCCAGAATCTGGGACGACACCAGCGGGTTCCGGAACATTGCCTGCAGGCTTGCCCCGGCAAGAGACAAGCCCGCACCTACCAGAAAACCGGCAAAGATTCTCGGAAGCCTGACATGAAAGATTACAGTCTCTATGTTTTTGCTCCAGTCCGGTTCCATATGAAAAATCTTCCCGAAAAGAACCTTCAGCAGCATCCGGGGCTCAACCATGTATCTGCCCAGGCAGAATGCTGCAAGCGACACCGCTATCAGAACAGCTGCAAAAATCAGGAACACCTGCCTGTAATGTACTGCGCCCCATTTGAGTTTTTCTTCAGTCTCAGCCAAAACCCGACTCTCTTTTTAAAACCAGTTGAAACTCTGACTTACACCGCCGGTTATTACAGCGTCAGCGAGCTTTTCATCTATTTCAAAATTGAACATTTCCCTGTAGAATTTTATAAATTCCTGTTCAAGCGATACGTCCTTAAAATATTCAGGATAAGCATGATAAGCCAGCCAGAGCGGATACAGCACAGCCGATTCGATCGACGGCCGGCTCCATATAAACAGCCCGCCGGGTTCCAAGTAGACACGTTTATCCCTGACAGCACGAATCACATTCCACCGCGGATCTTCAGTAAGGTCTTTCGGCTCCCCTTCGTTGATAATAATTATTTCGGGGTCAGCTTTCAGCACCTGTTCCATGGAAATTTCCTTGAAACCTGAATGAAGGCCTTCTTCCTTTCCTTCCGCCGTCTGAATATCGTATGAAGCATTCCGGCAGTGAGCAGCGGCAAGCCAGTCGTTAATAAAAGTATCGCCGCCGAGAATCGCGAGATGATCAAGCCCCTCTCCGAGGTAGACTGATGCATAATTTTCCTTTTTAACATCCTTCAGTTTCCGGTCAATGAACTCAAGGGTCTTTTCCAGGTAAGCTACATATTCTTCCGCCTTCTGTTCATTCTGAAAAACAGTCCCGAAAAATCTGGTTTCATTTTTCATGACTTCAAAATCAGATCCCATTGAACCAGTAAGAAATATTACAGGAATATCCGTATGGTCTTTGACGATCTGACCGTCCACCTCAAATGCTATTACACAGTCCGGCGCAGCCATCAGCAGGCTTTCAATGTTTACATTCCCGTTTGTTGTACGCGGGGCAGGCTTATCCAGTATAGACGGATCCATCAGCTGCATCATTTTCATTTTCTGCGGGCCCTTCGTGACTGCAACAACATCGTCCTGAACACCGAACAGATAAGGCATCAGGCTGATAGGTCCGCCGAGGACTGCATATTCCGCATGTTCTGCAGGCAGCACGATTTCATTGCCGTGCATATCTGTCACGGTACGTTCAGCTGGTAATTGTTCATTCTGCTGTGGTTCAGCAGCGTCGTTTGCTTTTACACTATCTTCCTGGGTTCCCCCGGCTGAAACAGGCAGCAGAACCGCGGTAACGAGTAAGATAATTGTACATGTGAATTTAATTAATGAGGACATCGTTTCTCCTTTCCAAAACGGGAGGCCATGCGGTTTCCGGCATGACCCTATCGGCGCAGTATCCTTAGAATTTCCTTAGGAATCTGCGCTCGGAGTTATTTTGCTATAGTAAAACATGGATTGTTCTGAATTGTCAAACAATAAAATCCGGTTTAAATATTTAGAGCACAGGATTGTCATGTCCAGCTTAATCTCTGGAACAAGCTTTTAATAAATGATAGCATCTTCCCATGCCGACTGTATTGAAAAAAATTCTGTTTCTCGGAATCGGCGGGTTCGCGGGAAGCAATGCCCGCTACTGGACATCTCTGCTGATGCTGAAACTCCTCGGCGGAAGTTTCCCGTACGGAACGCTCGCGGTCAACAGCATAGGCTGCTTTCTGCTTGGGCTTATCGCCGGAAGCAGCTCACTTGCAAGAATGTCGCCGGAAATCAAACTGATGCTCAGTACGGGCTTTCTCGGCGCGCTGACCACCTTTTCAACATTCTCGGTTGAAACGGTTGAACTGTTTCAGAAAAGCAGCCATGTCAACGCCCTGCTTAATACCGGTCTGAACCTCGTAATCGGATTCGGCGCGGCGGCACTGGGGCTTTACCTATCCCAGCGCAACATCTAACAGCATCATAACTGTAAAACCGAGCATCGTTCCCACAGTCGCAACATCGGAATGCTTCGATGCCTGGGATTCCGGCACCAGTTCCTCAATTACAACATAAATCATCGCTCCTGCTGCAAACGCGAGTGCATACGGAAGAATAGGCTGCATTCTTACAACTGCAAAAGCACCCAAAACACCGGCGATCGGCTCAACAATGCCCGAGGCTTGTCCGTATGCAAACGACTTTCGTCGAGTCATCCCTTCCCGCCTGAGAGGAACAGAAACAGCCGCACCCTCTGGAAAATTCTGAATTCCTATACCGAGTGCAAGCGCTATTGCCCCGCCTATAGCGGCCGAAGGAAGTCCTGCGGCGACTGCGCCAAAAGCAACACCTACTGCAAGCCCCTCCGGAATATTATGAATAGTAATGGCCAGCACCAGGAGGACTGATCGCTGCCAGCTTGTCTTCGGTCCTTCGGAATCGCCTTTTTTAAAACCGGGATGTACATGCGGAATCAGCTTGTCTGCGGCAAAAAGGAAGACCCCGCCGAGTAGAAAACCGACAACGGCAGGAACCCAGGGAAGACCTCCCGCAGCTTCAGACATTGCGATTGCCGGGGCAAGCAGCGACCAGTAGCTCGCAGCAATCATAACACCCGCGGCAAATCCCAGCATTGCGTCCAGAACCTTTTTATTTATGGTTTTAAAGAAAAAAACCATAGCCGCGCCTAAAGCCGTGACTGCCCATGTAAATAAAGTTGCCAGCAAAGCCTGAATTACGTGACTCTGAGACGCAAACCATTCCATCTGTACACTCCTAATCGATAAACTTCTTAATTAACCAGAATCTAACATAAGGCTAACACTTTGATTACAGTTCAGCAGCATTATACCAGTAACAATCATACTCTAAAAGGAGAGATAAATGAAGAAAATAATCGCGATCATGATAGTTCTGTCAGTTCTTGCTGCCGGATTTGTTTTTGCACGGGGGCAGCAGGAAGAATCAGGCCTCAAACTTGCAATGGGCGGTTCCACAACGGTTGAACCGGTGATGAGAAGCGCAATTGAAGCATACGAAGATGTTGATGCAAACGCACAGCTTTCATATGAGGGTACCGGTTCATCGGTCGGCGTCAAAGGCGCGCTTGACGGTGTATACGCGATAGGCGGTGCTTCGAGAGAACTCAAGCAGGCAGAAGCTGATGCGGGTGCGGTTGCAACCCCGATAGCACTTGACGGTATCGCCGTAATTGTTAATAAAAGCGTTCTCGTTGACAACCTCACACTCGAGCAGATTGCCGGAATCTATACCGGCGAAATCAAGAACTGGAAAGAAGTCGGGGGAGCAGATAAAGCGATTGTTGTTGTAAACAGGGATGAGGCTTCCGGAACGAGAGTAGCCTTCCTTGAACTCGTGCTGGAAAAAGTTTTTGGAAAAAATTCCGAATACATGAAAGACGCTATTACCGTTGAATCAAACGGCGACATGACAACCAAAGTAGGTTCCACTCCCGATTCAATCGGTTACTGCGGCCTTGGTTATGTTGACGGAGCGATCAGTGCCGGCGCGAAGACGATCTACGTTAACGGCGTAGAGGCAACTGTGCCCAATATTCTGTCGGGTAAATACTCTGTATCAAGAAAACTCAATATAATCACAAAGGGAGCTCCTGCCGGTGACGCCAAGATCTTCATCGACTTCCTGCTCGGAGACGAAGGACAGACCATTGTTGAAGATGAAGGGTTCATCGCTCTTCCGTAACTGAAGTTTAATAACTGATTAAGATGGGCTGTCCTGATGGGCAGCCCTTTTTTATCCGGTACTTGACATTTTAGTAAACATTGTTTACTAAATATACAATGAGTACTAAAGAACGCAAACAAAGAGAGAAAGAACTGCTGAAAAAAACAATTCTGGAAGAAGCATTCCGAATCGTCGGCAGGGAAGGACATCAGGCACTGACAATACGCAAACTCGCCGAACGTATCGAATATTCTCCCAGGACAATTTATCTGTATTTTGAAGATAAAGAAGACCTTCTCAAGGCAATTGTTGAATTCGGGTTTGCCGCTACACTCAGAACCCTTGAAGCAAATGACTATTACAGAAATTTATCCGCCGAAGAGCAGCTTAAAACAACAATCGCAAACCACCTCAGAACTGCTGTTGAAAATGTTAATTACTACAATACAGTAATCCATATTATTCAGGGAGCAGAATTTAAGCCCGGACCGCACCAGAAAAAGATTGAGAATTGGGTTTCCGGAATGCTGAAACCATTTCCCACGACAGACGGGACAGAACAGAATGATTCAGTATTTTTACTTTTCGCATCCCTGCGGGGCATAACCGTCGAACTGGTAAACAGAAGGCTGCCGGCAAGTGAAGAAGAATTAAATCAGCATATTGATGCAGTGTTTCAATTTTACAAAAACCTTATAAGAGTGTGAGCAGGAGCAAGTTATGGTAAACAGATTAATATCAGGATTCGGAATCAGCCTCATGATTGCTTTAATACTTGTTTTCTCATTTTTCATCTACCGGTATTTTATGTCCTCGCACAGAAATTACCTGAAACAGGTTGAACGTAATTATTCCCAAACAGAATTGACAAATCCGGAACTGATAACTGCTGAAGATTTGGAGGACCTTCCCGACCCTGTAAAAAAATATCTTCAATATGTCGGCGTTATCGGCACTGAAAGAGTACATAGCTATTCAGTAAGGATTGACGGGGAATTCAAGATCAGCCGGGAACAGGATTGGGCCCCGGTAAAAGTGGAACAGGTCAGTTTTACCGCAAAACCGGTAAGATTATTTTTTATGAAACTGAAATTCATGGGAATAAATATCTTTGGTCTTCATCATTACGAATCTGCAGCCGCGTCAATGGTGATAAAGGTCCTTGATATCATAAAAGTGGCTGATGCCCGTGGGGCTGAGATGAACAGAGGAGAAACGGTAACCGTATTCAACGACGTGTGCATGCTTGCTCCGGCCGCCCTGATTGATCCGCGAATCAGCTGGAAACAGATTGATGATTTGACTGTTGAGGGGAGCTTCACAAACATGGGCATAACAGTAACGGGAATTCTTTATTTCAATAAAACCGGACAGCTTGTTAATTTTGTATCCGATGACAGATATTACTGGAACAGGAACAATACCTACGAACAGATCAGCTGGAGTACACCCATGAGTAATTATCGACAAATCAACGGTTTAAACCTGGCAGGTTATGGAGAAGCTGTTTGGATGAGGGAAGACGGCCCCTTTACATATGCGAAATTCAATATCAGGGATGTAACGATCAATCCTGATTATCCAAAAAAATAAATCAATATCGCCACGACTGCTGATTTTATTAGTAAATTCCTTTATCAAGGAGTCGATCCATGAAGTCAATTCACTTTTTTATCTCAATTATCCTTTTTATTCCCGGCATGCTGTTCGGGAACGGATCATCAGCCGGCGGGCAGCTTCCTGTTCCCCCTGTACTGGAGGGTAAAGAACTGAAACTCGACATCAGGCAGGGAGAGCTCGAACTCCCGTTCGGAACGAGTAAAACCCTCGGTTTCAACGGCAGCTATCTGGGGCCGACAATCAGGCTTTCTTCCGGAGACCTGGCCGATATCAGCATTACCAATTCCATCAGTGAGAATACGACGGTTCACTGGCATGGACTTCATGTACCGGCGGAATTCGACGGCGGCCCGCATCAGATAATTCCAGCCGGCGGAAGCTGGAACCCTGTTTTTGCGATAAAACAATCCGCGGCGACGCTCTGGTATCACCCGCATCTGATGGGACAGACGGCAGAACATGTGTACCGGGGACTTGCCGGAATGTTTATTATTGACGATGATTATTCAAAATCACTGGACATACCGAAAGATTACGGGATGAATGATATTCCGCTGATAATACAGGACAGAAGAATAGGTCGGGACGGCAGCTTTGAATACAACCCCGGGGGTCCTGATATTATGATGGGATACATCGGGAACGCTGTTCTTGTGAACGGCGCGTATAAACCTGAGCTTGATTTGAAAAAGGGGACATACAGGTTCAGGATTCTTAACGGCTCCAACTCCTCGATATACCGCGTCACTTTTTCAGATAAGCACAGGTTTACTGTAATTGCATCCGACGGGGGATTCCTTCCGAAAACCGTACAAACAGATCAGCTGGTCATGTCCCCAGGAGAGCGTTATGAAATCCTGATTGATTTTACAAAGAAAGCTGAAACAAAGATCGCTCTCGATATTATGGGCGGAAACAGTCATGAAATAATGACTATTAACACGTCGCGTGAAACAGGCAGTTACTTTGAACATCCGGCGGCATTAAAATATGATCACCCTGATTACTCCGCAAAGAACCTGACGAAGAGAGTTTTCAATATGGAAACAAGGGGAATGGGCGTATTTACAATAAACGGTCAGAAGATGAATATGGACCGGATAAATTTCAGTCTGAATCAGAATTCCGAGGAAATCTGGACGGTACGAAACATCGGGATGGGAATGATGAATATACCGCATTCATTCCATGTTCATGATACCCAGTTTACCGTCCTTTCACTGAACGGGCAGCCGCCCGGACCGCTTTATGCGGGTCCCAAAGATACAATCCTGCTTTTTGCCGGAGAAACGGCAGAGATTGGCGTCAGCTTCAGGGATTATACAGGTGTTTATATGTATCACTGTCATCTGCTTGAGCATGAAGATTCCGGGATGATGGGGCAATTCATGGTTGAATAATCACCTCATCAGCAGAACTATCCAGAACGTAATTGTTATCACGCTTAAAAGAGTTGTTGCGCTTACAATCTCACCGCTTAGTTCACTGTCGGCGCCCATCGCCTGAGCCATAGCAAAACTGGAAACAGCAGCGGGACAGGCCGCGGCAACAATCAGGGCAGAGCGTGCGTCTCCTGTTATATTGAAAATAACCGCCCCTATCCAGACAAGCAGGGGCAACACCAGCAGTTTTATCGCGGCGGCAGTCATCCACAGCCCCTTTCGTTTTACCAGTCCCGTAAATGTCAATGATCCGCCTATACTTATAAGCGCCAGAGGCATGGCCAGCCTTGAGAGATAATCGAACGTCATCGTGATAATTCCGGGAAGTTTTATATGCAGCAGCCCAAAAGGTAAACCGAGCGCGATTGCCCAGATTATCGGATTTTTAATGATATTTAATCCCACCTGCCTGAGCGGGCTTTTTTCGGCATCAATAGAGCTTCGGCTTAAAACAATGATTGCCAGAATATTATACAACGGCATCATTACCATCAGGGTAACCACAACATTCTGCAGGGCTTCAAGTCCGAACGCATTTTCCGCAACTGCAATCCCTATAATCGATATATTTCCTCTGAACGCACCCTGAACAAAACTTCCATGAATAGGAACAGGAAGCCGTGAGGACGCTGCCCATACTGTTATGTATACAGCAGCCGTAACCGCGGCAAACAGCAGAAGGACACCCGGCATTGTGTCGGGAATATGATCGAGCTGCAGCATTTTGGAAAAAACCATCGCAGGAAGGGCCAGATTAAAAACGACCCTGGACCCCGAAGCAATAAATTCTTTTCCGATTGCACCGCTGCGGCGCAGAAACACACCTATTACAATCAGAGAAAAAATCGGGAAAACTGTTGCTGCGGCGAATAATATTGTCTTAAGCATGAGCAATTATAACTAAAATCCATTTTAAATTCATTTTTAAATGCAGGAATTTGACGACAGAACATGATTTTCTTATTTTCTATCATGGCAGGAGGCTTAAATGCGTTCTTTAAATGGAAAAACCGCTCTTGTGACAGGCGCGTCATCGGGAATCGGCAAATCCGCTGCGGAGGCTTTGCTTGAAGCCGGAGCCAGAGTATACGTTGCTGCACGAAGGATCGAAAAAATGATGGAACTCGAGACCCTCGGTGCTGTATCAGTAAAAATGGATGTCGCAGACGAAGAATCTGTTAAAACCGGAATTGATACTATTCTTGAAAAGGAAAAATCAATCGACATCCTTATAAATAATGCAGGATACGGCTCATACGGGGCTATCGAAGATGTACCGCTCGAAGAAGCAAAAAGGCAGTTTGAAGTAAACCTATTCGGCCTTGCCCGGCTTATCCAGCTTGTGCTTCCCGGGATGAGAAACAACAGATACGGAAAAATTGTAAACATATCCTCAATGGGCGGCAGGATGCATACCCCATTCGGCGCCTGGTATCATGCAACAAAGTACGCGCTTGAAGGATTCACGGATTGTCTCAGGCTTGAGGTTTCACCCTTCGGAATAGACCCGATACTGATTGAACCCGGCGGTATAAAAACAGACTGGGGCATAATTGCCGCTGAAAACCTCGAACGGACTTCCGGGTCGGGCGCATATGCTGCCGCAGCGAAGATTTCCGCAGATGGTCTGAAAAAGATGTATTCAGGCAGCAGGCTTACAGATCCGGGGACTATTTCAAGGACAATTTTAAAAGCGGTTACCGCGCGTAAACCTAAAACACGCTACGCCGTCGGTTATATGGCGAAGCCGGCAATATTCCTGCGTAAAGTAATCAGCGACCGCGCATTTGACAGAATTATCAGCGCAATGATTTAGCGTTATCAGGCGGAAACAATCTGCGATATGAACTCATCAAACCGCTGCCGGATTGCTCCCGAGAAGTTGCCGTCTCCAAGGCGTGTATTCAGCATAGACAGATCATCAGCTTTCTGCTCTTCAGTCAGAACCAGGTCGATTGGAAAAGCCTGACAGCTTCCGCAGCGGTCTCCGAGCTGCTCCTGCAGTTTTTCAAACACAGCAGCATAACCGTATTTATCGTTCTTTTTTTCGTCCGGGCAGCCGCAGCAGGTTATTACATCAAGCTTCTTCACTTTCTTTCCGTATTTCCTGATGAAGTTCCGGCAGGCAGCAGCGAAGCTTCCCGTGTAGATCGGTCCGCACAGTACAACCCTGTCATAAGCCGTTATATCCTTCCGCAGCGGCAGGTTGCCGAGACTGAACCTTATTGCAGTGGCAATTACCCCGAATGCCGGAATTATTGTTTTAAGCTCCACAATATCCGCGTTGAGCGCCGCGGCAGTTTTTTCCGCAAGATAGAGGTTGCTTCCCTTGTTTGAATAAAAGGCAACGAGTGTTTTCATCCTTCTTCCTCCGTAATCCGATGCAATTGATTATACAACACACCGAAGAGCAGCTTCAGTTACTTTTTCGATAAATTTCACTCGAGCCAGGCGGCTTTTTCGATATTCTTTACCAGCTTCGAGGTAAATCGTGCAGCCGGAGCCCCGTCTACAGCGTCATGGTCAAAAATCACCGCCAGGTGCATAATTTCCCTTACTGCGACCTCATTATTGACAACCCACGGCTTCTTTCTGATTGAGCCGATACCAAAGGCAAGGTTATGCATTGTCTTCGGCAGAATCCAGCCGCTTACTCCGCCGCTCAATCCGACGTTCGTAATAATTACCGTACCCATCGAATTCTTTCTGATAAACGGGTTACCCAGAATAGCCTTCCAGGCTATCATTCTTACCCATTGAGGAAGACCGAAAAACAGCTTGTTGAGACGCCCCCCGTTTTGATCACCCAGAACAAAATCCTTTTCAGATTCAACCCTGAGATTTCTGAATCCCGTTATTTCGGAAGTCAATTCCTCAATACTCTTCGCCCCCGCGTTTCTGACGACGGCGGCAAGAGGAACCTTCTGACCGCCGACCTCCCTTTCCAGTGTAAGTGAAACATCGACTTCAGAAAATATTACCTGACTGTTCCTGCCTTTGTTTATAGCCTGAACCGCCGGATCTTCAGCAACAGTTGCAGCTATGCATTTGATCAGCCATGGAATAAAACCAGCAGAGCGGCCTTGTGTGAGCTGCGTTTTTATTTTTTTCCTTGCATCGGTAACATCAACCTCAATAAGTCCCGTGATCTGATGCTTCCTGCTGCCGAGTTTTCCAACATCGAAGGTTGCGATCCTGGATTTCGGAAAATCCGTCACTATATAATCTTTCATAAACGGGATTATTATACATTATAAGACGCCAAACGCAATATTCCATTTATAACAGCAGTATCAGAAAGAAATTGTACTTTATTACTATAATACCGACTCTTGACCGCCCGACCTTTGCATATTATCCTTTTGATAGCAATTTCCATATATAAGGAGAAGAGAGTGATTGTTGCGGATGTTAACCCGGGAGTATGCGGACTGAAAACTATAATAAAAGCTGAGTCACCGGATATGATGAATACTTCAGTATCCATAGAGTCAGAATGTCCGGCTGTAATGAAACTGTCGGAAAAAATACAAACTGTGGATGCGATGAAGGCTATTTTCTCTCCGTTCGGAACTTCTTCAGTTTTTACCGAAGCGCAGGCAGTCCTCAGCCATGCAGCATGCCCGGTACCGACTGCAATACTCAAAGCGGTTGAAGCCGCATGTTCGCTCGCACTTCCGGCCGACGTCATAATCGAACTAAAAAAAGCTGAATAATACTGCATTCGGATATTTCTAATTACGATTTTTAGGGGCATAATAGCTTATGGAAAAAGATAAACCCGGCATCGCAGGCCTCGCGGCTGATGCTCTCATACGGACTGGACGGGACACGGCGGCAGGACGGCAGCAGCAGCCTATAACGCGCAGCTTAAAATGATAAGACTGTCAGTACTTGATTCAATAGAAGAAATAGCCGCCATGACTTACGGATTCCTTACCGAAGCCGGCAGCGGTTCCGCCGCGCTGTCGTTCGGTTCAACTTATGAGGAAATATTCCGAATCTGGAAAGACTTGCATAAAGCAAGTCCGAAACCTGACAAAGAGCTTCCCGCATTCTTTCCAGCCGATGAGCGGAAAGTCGGATTTGACGACAAGGCAAGCAACTGGGGGTCGGCATGGAACAGTTTCCTTTCGCCATGCGGCAGCCGGGATGACAGGACAAGATGGGCATCCGATGCAGAAACATACCGCGGCTTCATAGGGGACTTTTTCGGCCGGATCGGGAAGCCGGCTGAATCAGCTGCCGGAGACAATATTCCGGCATTCAACCTGATATTCCTCGGCATGGGTCCGGACGGGCACACGGCAAGCCTGTTTCCGGGGGACTGTCCCGATGAAGACAGCCCGGAATGGTTCAGCACTGTTCTGGAAACGGTCGGACCTTTCGATCCGCCCGAAAGGCTTACGCTCGGGCCTGAAGTAATCGCGAAGGCAGCAAGGCTTGTGCTGACTGTTACCGGCGGCGGCAAGGCTGCCGTCTTCAACAGGTTTACGAAGGAGCTATCCGGGGCACTTGAAACCGGCGATTCTGCAGGGCTCCTTCCGCCGGTAAGAATTCTCAGACGGCGAGCAGATCTCGGACTCGATACGGAAATTATATGCGACAGGGCCGCCGCTGCGTCCCTTGATGCAGCTATCATAGACAGAATTACAGACAGGGTAGAAAAATGAAATTCAAAATGGCAGGGATGATCCCGGCGAAAGAGAAATCAGCAATAGTCATACTCGGAGCATCCGGAGATCTGGCCAGGCGCAAATTAATCCCGGCGCTCTCCGTTCTCAGGGAACAGGAACTGATAAGCAAGGACTCGATTATCATCGGAGAAGGCCGTTCGGATTTTACCGACGAGAGCTTCCGCGACCGCTTTGAAATTTGCGGCGACTTCCGTGAGCAGCTTTTCTACCATCAGGGAATAGACGGCATGAAGGAATTCATAAAAACCAAGGGAGACTTCAAAAAGATAATAGCCTTCCTTTCTCTTCCCCCTTCAAGCTATTCCTCAACCGTCGAAAAACTTTATAATGAAGGATTCCGCGAAGAAGTAAATATTGTAATAGAAAAGCCCTTCGGACGCGACTACAAAAGCGCTCATGAGCTGAATGAATCAATTCACCGGTTCTATCCTGAAAGCCAGATATTCAGAAGCGATCACTACCTGGCAAAGGAAGCGGTCCAGAATATTCTTATTTTCCGCTTTGCCAACTCGATTTTTGAAGCATCATGGAACAGCACCTATATCGAATCAATCCAGATCAATGCCTTTGAAACTATCGGTGTTGAGGAGCGCGCAGGCTACTTTGATCAGGCAGGTTCGATAAGGGACATGGTTCAGAACCACCTGCTGCAGATGCTCTGCCTGACAACAATGGACCCGCCGGTGAGTCTCGATCCCGAGGATATAAAGAGTCAGAAAATCAATATCCTCAAGGCAATCGAAATCGAAGAAATAAGCCGCGGAAGGTATGACGGCTACCTTGATGAAAAGGGTGTTGCCGAGGATTCGGACACCGAAACCTGGGCGGAACTCAAGCTGAAGATCAATAACCACAGGTGGGCCGGTACCCCGGTATATATCCGGACAGGCAAAGCCCTTGACCGCAAGGGCACCGAAATCGGATTGCGGTTCAGAAAGCGGCCCCATGCGCTGTACAACCCGCCGGCAGGCACCGCCCCGAATGAAATTATCTTCAAGGTGCAGCCTTCCGAGGGCATAATCCTGCAGCTGACCGGCAAGAACCCGGGAATGGAGCTTCAGCTTGCCCGCACCGACATGGCATTCTGCTACAACGACAGCTTTGCCGGAAACAATATACCCGAGGCATACCAGAAATTGCTGCTGGACGCACTTCGCGGAGATCACACCCTCTTTGTCAGCGCTGCCGAAACCGAACTCGCATGGAAAAAACTTCAGGGCCTGCCGAAAACCGTCGGCATGATCGAATATGAAAAGGGAACAGTACCTGATTCAGTATTCGGCGATATCTGGATTAATTTCGAGAATTATGTGGGTATTTGTTAACATAGACTGAAGAATCCGCCCGGTGAATGCCGGGCATTAGATTTCTATAATTTTGATGCTTTTTTCGACCTCTTCAAAGGGGTCGTCGTTGTCCCGCCACTCGGTCCGGTATCCGAGGCACTGGCAAATAAACACTATGCCGTTTTTTTCGACTGTTTTCCGATAATGCACATGCCCTGAGACAGAATACCTGACGTTTCCGTTGCGAATCAGCGTATCACCGAGAGCAACACTCCCGAGGAACGCGTTAAAATAATCCCAGGTATCGTTCGGGACCGGAACGGTAAATTCCCGGATCGGAAGCATGTGTGTAACCGCAATAATTTCATCCGAGGCAGACTTTTCAAAAGAATCCCGAAGCCTGTTCAAAAACCAGTCGTGTGTGGCCTGATCGCTTCTGTTCCATACCGCCATTATGCTGTCCTGCCAGACCCTGCCGTTATGGGTCCGCTTCTCAAGATCATCCATGCTGAACAGCTCGTGTGTACCGAACGAATAATCGTACCAGCAGGTGTCGCCTGCTGCCGACCATCCGGGCTTGAGGCTTACCGGCCCTGAAGCAAGGTTATGGGGGTGCTTCAGCAGCTTCCTGTAAGTCTGATCCGCCGTCATACCGGGATGATTTTCATTCCAAAGATCATGGTTTCCCGGAATAAAAAGACAGTCACGGCCGGTTGTCTTCTCAATCCTGTCAACGACGTCCAGGCTTATGCTGTGATCACTTGCGATGTCGCCTGCGCTTATAAAGACATCGACCCCGTTATTGATCACCGCTTCGCAGACAGCCGGGGTAATCATGTCCGTTTTTCCGTCATAGTAGTTAATGTCGACATGAATGTCCGATAAAAGTCCGATTCTCATGTTGTCCTTATTTCAGCAGTTTCGGGTTCAGCCTCTCCGAAAGGGTGTCCCCGATAATATTGAAAGCGAGCACGGCAAATGCCAGCGCGAGTCCCGGAAAGATCGCCATCCACGGTGCCTGGTAAAGATAATTTCTGGCATCCTTCAGCATCAGGCCCCAGCTCGGCGTCGGAGGCTGGGTACCAAGCCCGAGAAATGACAGGCTCGCCTCGATAACAACCGAAGTGGCGAATGTTATAGAACACTGCACAACTACCTTTCCAAGCAGGTTCGGCAGAATATGTTTGAAGATTATCTTCAGGATTCCCGAGCCGAGCGCCCTCGAAGCCTCAACATAACCTTCAGTCTTGATTGCAAGGGTTTCAGCGCGGACCAGCCTGGCAAAC
>QKCC01000055.1 GCA_003245835.1 Spirochaetales bacterium
ATTTCCCGACAATGGGCGGCGACGCTATTGTAATGGCCAAAGACATCCTTCGCGGCGGCTCATTCAAGAAAGACAACATTTCCGAGACAATCATTGTTACCAAGGACAATGTTGCAAAGTATCTGAACAACGCTTACTAGGATAGCGTTAACCAAAGTATTGGTAAACAGCGGCTGCGGCCGCTGTTTACCGCTTAAGATTAAATTTAAAAAAAAGCAACCGTAAAAGCTGCGGGGATGTTCCCGCTTGTTAAAAAATTCAGAATTACAGGAGACTGAAGAATGAAAGTCTATAAAGCGGGAGTTATTGGAACAGGTTTTGTAGGACGAATACACATAGAAACCATCAGGCGTCTGGGAAACGTGGTTGTAGAGGCAGTAGCTGACATGGCTTCGGCAGAGATGACTGCACAGGAAATGAACGTTCCCCATTATTTTTCCGATTATAAAGAAATGATAGATAAAATGAATCTTGATATGGTTCATATCTGTACGCCGAATAATACACATTTTGAAATTGCAATGTATGCGCTCGATCATGGTGTTAATGTTCTTTGTGAAAAACCTATGACTGCAACTGTCGAGGAAGCAAAAATACTCGCAGAAAAGGCTGCGTCATCAGGTCTGATTGCAGCGCTGAATTATCATAACCGTTTTTATCCAATGAACCATCATCTTAGAAATATAATACGGGATGGAGAGCTCGGAGACATTTTCTCTATTACCGGAACATATACACAGGACTGGCTCCTGAATATTACAGACTATAGCTGGAGGCTGAGCGTAAAAGAATCAGGAAAAACCAGGACTGTTGCCGACATCGGTTCTCACTGGATGGACCTTGTAGAATTTGTTTCCGGTCAAAAGATTACAGCTGTATGTGCGGATTTTTCAATAATTCATCCAATAAGGAAAAAGCCAAAGAAACAGGTTCTGGCATTTTCGACAGACCAGTTTGCACCTGAAGACTATGAAGATATACCTGTAAAGACAGAAGACTGCGCGAGCGTACTATTTAAATTTGATAACGGGGCCAAGGGCAGCGCGTTCTTTTCCCAGGTGATTGCTGGAAGATCAGTCGCTATCGACTATACCATAGGCGGGTATAAAAAATCCGCAGAGTGGAGGAGTGAAGTCTGCAACGAGCTGGTAGTGGGCCGGAAGGACAGCTTCTGTGAGCGTTCCGAGAAAGGTCCGGTTACTGTTCATCCCGACAGCAGACCGATCGTCGCTTATCCTATCGGACATCTCGAAGGATTTCCGGATGCATTCAAGCAGTGTTTTAAACAGGTATACGGCAGTATCGGCAATCCGGATTCTCCGAGGGATTATGCGGATATGCAGGACGGTCTGCATGAAATGATTCTGTGTGAGAAGATATTTGAAAGCGATCAGAAACAGCAGTGGGTTGAAATCAACCCGTAATAGATTTGAAATGAACCAATATGCTTTCGGACAGCATAATTTTTAGAATAAAAAGATAATGTGGAGGGATCAATTTTGAAAATTTCTATTTTTTCAGTTGTATATAAGGACTTGCCTCTTGAAGAAGCATTGGACAGGATTAAGGCTAAAGGGGTTGATTCCGTAGAGGTTGGTGCCGGCGGGTTTATCGGCAAGGATCACTGCAACCCCGGAGAACTTCTTAAGGATAAAGAGAAGCTTAAAAAATTCAGCGATGCATTTAAAAGCAGGGGAATGGAAATTAACTGTCTCAGCTGTCACGGCAATCCGGTGCATCCGCAGAAGGCATTAGCGGATGAATACCATCAGGATATAAAAGATGCAATAGATTTGGCGTCGGAACTCGGAGTAGAGAAAATTGTTACATTTTCAGGATGTCCCGGCGACAGCGACGGGGCAAAATATCCAAACTGGCCGGTATCACCCTTTCCTGAAGATTTTCAGACTATAGTCAAATGGCAATGGAAGGAAAAGCTTATTCCCTACTGGACTGAAATGGGTAAATATGCTGAAGGCAGGGGGGTTAAGATTGCTCTCGAGCTGCACGGCGGGTATTCAGTACATACTCCCTATACAATGATCAAAATGAGGGAAGAGACCGGGTGCAAATTTATAGGCGGAAATCTTGACCCAAGCCATATGTGGTGGCAGGGAATTGACCCGGTAAAGGCTGCCAGATACCTTAATGCCAAAGACTGCATGTTTCATTTTCATGCAAAAGATGCATTTGTCGACAGCGAATATGTTTCCTATTACGGACTCACCGATATGCAGAGCTTTGGAACAACCTACGGCCGCGGCTGGCAGTTTCGAACCGTGGGGTACGGACATGATCTAAAGACCTGGGCTGATATTTTCAGTACGCTCAGGGCTGCAGGTTATGACGGAGTCATCAGTATTGAGCATGAAGACGGCTATATGTCGACCGAGGAAGGACTGAATAAGGCGGTTGCAAATCTGAACCAGACGGTTATAACGGAACCTGCTGCCTCAGTAAAGGCTTTCGACATCGACGATAAATTTCTCGCCTGACTTTCGCTAATAAAAATCCCTGCTGTCAGTCCTGTTCCGGATTTGCCTGCAGGGATTTTTCTATACTATTTAATTTATAATAAAAAAATAATTCACTGCCCGTTCACTTATATTTTTTTTCTTCAATCCATGATAGGTTTGAATTAATATGAATCGAAAGGACTGGTTTTTACTGCTTATTCTGTCTGTCATTTGGGGCGGATCGTTTTTCTTCAATGAAATTGCTATCAGGAGTCTGCCTGTTTTTACTATTGTATTCTTACGTGTTCTGACAGGCTCCGGACTGCTGTGGCTTTTTGCTGTTCTTACGCGGAAAAAGCTTCCGAAAGAGAAAACAATATGGTTAAGTTTTCTTCTCATGGGACTGCTGAATAATGTGATTCCGTTCAGTTTGATTGCGAGCGGGCAGAAGTCCATCAGCAGCGGGTTCGCCTCAATCCTTAATGCAACCACCCCCTTCTTCGGTGTTATTACAGCACATTTTTTTACAAGGGATGAAAAATTGAGTTTGCCGAAGATCGCCGGAGTTGTTCTTGGTATGATCGGGGTAACTGTTCTTATCGGATTTGAGGCAGTCTCTTCCGGAAATAATCATATTTTCGGTATTATCGCAGTATTGACGGCAGCTGTTTCCTATTCATTTGCAGGGGTCTGGGGCAGACGGTTCGCCAGGTCAGGAATCGATCCCGTTGTTGTCGCGGCAGGTCAGCTGCTGGGTTCCGC
>QKCC01000126.1 GCA_003245835.1 Spirochaetales bacterium
TCAGCTTGATATCTGGGCAAGGGAGAACAGTAAAAACAGTATTTTCGCCGACATTTCATGGGTAGGCTGGACAGGAACCGAAGTACCGGATGAAGTACAGAAAATGTTTAACGCCGTTACAGCGGCAAGGGACGGCTGTGCCGAGTTTATTGCTTCCCGACTGTCTGAAGAAAAACCTGTAACAGGAGCGGAAGCCGACAGTGAAGCCAGAAGGATCCTGATTCAGTCCGGTTACGAAGATTTCATTAAGCACCGGACCGGGCATGGAATCGATACAGCGCTTCACGGAAGCGGAACAGGGCTTGATTCTGTAGAATTTCCGGATAAAAGGCATCTAATTGAAGGTTCATGCTTTTCAATCGAACCCGGATTATATACAATGCAGTTCGGCATGAGAACCGAGATAGATGCCTACATCAGCGGCGGTAAACTCAAAATCTCGGGCCCCGGCCCCCAGACTAAAATTCTTACATTTTAAGGAAAAAAGATGCTGACAGCTATACCCCGGAAACTCAGAGATTTTTTGGAACAATTCAATACTTTTTATATTCTTGGACATGAAGAACCCGACGGCGACTGCCTCGGTTCACAGAAGGCAATCGCATCAGTTCTGAACAGAACCGGCCGCACCGCCCTGCTCTGCTCACCGGGCCCGTTCTTTCGGCCTGAGGTAAAAGGTATTGAACACCTGTTCGCTTCGTCATTCAGGGAAGCAGCGGCTGAAAGCGGCATGGTCGGGCAAAATACAGGATCTGAAGCTGTTATCATTGTCGACTGTTCCACCCCTGAAAGGATCGGTGCAGGCTTTGCCGAAGAGATAAAAAACTACCCCGTGGCAGTAATAGACCATCATGCGTCAGGCGAGGAATTCGGAGATGTCAGATTTGTCAACGGAAACTCGCCTTCGACCACCATCCTGATCTACCAGCTGATGAAAGAACTCGGATTGGAACCGACACCTGAAGAAGCAGAGGACCTGCTTTTCGGTTTTTTAACGGATACGGGCTACTTCCGCCACCTCGATAAATCAGGCGCAGACAGCATGAAGCTTGCAGCCGAGCTCGTCGGATACGGCGCGTCGCTGAAAGACCTGTATTTCAGAATGTACGGCGGGCGCCAGCTTGAAAGCAAGATACTGACCGGAAAGGTGCTGTCCAGAGCCGTACCCCACTTCGGCGGAAAATGTATCGAGATCTATGAGACCTTTGAAGAGAAGGAAGCATTCGGGGCCGAGAACCGTGATTCCGACACCATCTACAGTCAGCTGCTGGGGGTGAAGGAGTGTGAAGCCGTAATCTTTATAAGAGAAGAAAGCAGAGATAAATGCTCGGTAAGCCTTCGAAGCCGCAGCGATGTTGATGTAGGTGCCGTCTCAAAATCATTCGGAGGCGGCGGCCACAAGAGAGCGGCGGGCTTTGAGTGGACAGGCACAAGGGCGGAAATATCAGCTAAATTGCTTGATGTATTCAGCAAGATCGTTTAGCCCCTCTGATACCGCATGGCTGCCCTCAGAGGCCCTTCAGACGGCTTTTTATCTTTTCAGCGGCGGCTGACAGCTCCTCAGCCGGGGCCATCTTCCCGGTTTTATTCGGATAATGAAACCTTACACCGTCGCCCTCATACCGCGGAATACTGTGCAGGTGTGAATGAAAAACCTCCTGTGAGGCCGCCGGGCCGTCAGAGAGGATAAAATTCAATGCGTCGCAGTCAAGTCCGCTCTCCCTTGTCGCAGTATTGATCTTTCTTGCAACCTCGAACATTCTTGCTGAAGCTTCAGAACTTACATTCGAAATAAACTGCTGGTGTTCTTTGGGTATAACAAGAACATGTCCCGGATTAACCGGCATAGCATCCATAAACGCCATGACCAGCTCGTCTTCATAAACGACAGTGGAGGGTATTTCCTTTCTCAGGATCTTACAGAATATACAGTCTTTATCGGTCATGAGGAGAGCTTACCAACAGCAGCAGATGCTGTCAATGTCGGACAATTAAATACTTGTATAATCATCACTCATGGTAACGATATAGATTTTCGGTTATTTCAACGGAAGCATCCTTAAGAATTTTAAAACGCTCATTGATTTCATCATCCGTCATTTTTCCGATAAATCCGGAGAAAGACAATGCTGCGATGATTTCTCCGTCTCTGCTTCTAACAGGGACTGCGATACAGGAACCTTCTTCCTGCGATTCATGAAAATCCATGGCATAGCCTGTCTTCCTTACCTTTTCGAGTTCTTCCATAAAAACAGATCTTCTCGTGATTGTAGATTTTGTCAGCGGTTTGAACTCAGTTCGATCCAGAATTTCTTCAAGTAATAAATCGGGCAATTCTGAAAGCAGAATCTTGCCCCCGGCACTTGCGTGAACAGGCAGGACTGTTCCTCTCGGCGGCACATAATCTACTATCTTTTCTGTTCTTGACTGCTGAAGTATAAAACATTTCTCGTTTTCTCTTACAATCAAATTCATCGCCTGACCAACCATTGCTGTCAGTCTTGTCATCGTATAATAGGCAATCTCTTTTAATGCCAGGTAAAAATTGTCCTTTTCTGTAACAAAAGAGACTTTAAGTCCTATGGAGTATTTATCTTCATTATCCTGGTATACCCATCCTCTGCTTTTGAGAGTCTGCAGCATCCGGAAAGCAGTAGTTAAATTTATCGAACATTGCCTGGATATTTCGTTGACCCCAAGCGGAATACCTGAATCTTTAATTATTTCCAGGATTATAAGAGCTTTTTCAAGAGCTTTTACATTTTCTTTCTGTTTTGTTTCCAAAAATGAATCCTCCAATTAAAAATTTCCAAATTTGAAATGACTTTTCCATTTATAATAACATAACTAGGACATAAAGAACAATTCATTTGAATCATGCTCTCTAAAGTTTAAATACGACAGAAAGCATAATTTTAACATTCTCATTTATGCTGCTTTCATTCCATCCTGAAATCACCGGAGAGCAGATCAACTCTGTAATTTCTGTCCAGAACTGCTCTCCGGTTTATTTAAACTAAATATGTCCGTATTCCTTCAAAACTGCCTTGAGCTTCTTCATAACATCATCCGGAAGACCCATGACAGGTTTTCTTGCAACTCCGGCATTAACTCCGCGCAGTTTCAACCCTTCCTTAATCACTGAAAGCCACGGACACGGCAGTCCTTTCGCTGTGCTTTCCATGAACAGCGGCAGATACGGTCTCACCTTCTC
>QKCC01000037.1 GCA_003245835.1 Spirochaetales bacterium
AAGCTTCGGTGCGGCTTCAAATTCCGTCAGCATTTATCCCGGAATCGGAATCGGTACCGAGTTTGTTTTTGCTGAACATTTTTCACTCCCGCTTGAATTCGGTTACGGGGCAAGCTGGACGCTCGGCGACGCGGTACCTATGAATGGAGGGCCGCTTCTTCAGGCCGGTTTCCGCTACAGGTTTTAACTGTATTTTATTTTTGATGATAAGGAATGGCGCCCGCAGGACGAGGGCGCCTTTTTTCTTTCAGAACCTGACGGTATCACCGGGAGAAACCCCGTTCTTTTCAAACCAGCCCTTGTTCATTTCAAGAGCGTATCTGACTGAATTTACAGATTCCACGGGCCGCAGCGATTCCGGTTTCATGTCGTAGATTTCCATAATTCTGCCGTCGGCAGATATGTAGGCGATTGAAAGCGGGATAAGTGTATTTTTCATCCAGAAAGACAGCTTCTGATCCGATTCAAAAACAAAAAGCATGCCGTGATCTTCAGGCATCGATTTGCGGTTCATCAGCCCGGTCCGCCTCGATTCAGTGTCGTCGGCTATTTCAACAATGATCTCAGTGCCTCCCACTGTAATTTTTTTTGTATCGAGTTTCTCGGCCCTGCCCATGGAAATGAGCAGTATACATCCGGCGGCTAAAATCAATGTCAATAATGCGTAAATACTTCGTTTCATATATTTCCCTAAAATGAATCCAGAAAATCCTGCCGCAGCTGCTGCTGCAGGCTTGTCTCAGCATTACTGCTGTCAACAATCCGGCGAAAAACTTCCAAATCCGTGTATTTTATACTCAGCGGCCGTTCAAGACTGATGCTGAGCTTATCATTCTGCCACAGCGTTCTCGAAGGGTTCAGCGAAGAGGGATCTCCGTACTTACCGCAAAGCGCAGAATAAACGCTGTAGTGATCAATATATTCCTCATCGAGCACCAGGGTGATCAGGTAAAGCCTGTCTTCACTGAACTGAAAATATGCCCGATCAATAAAAAATGTACCGTCGCAGTCAATAACCCGGCTCTTCCCCTGGGGCAGCATTGTGACATCAGGGTCTCCGCGGTAATTGAAATCAGGGTTAGACAGCAGGTTCTGTTTTACAGTGTCTATATCCATCCCGAGTTCGATGCCGCCGTAACCCGAAGGAAGCGGCTCGAAAACCGGAGGCTGCGCTGCAGAGTTTCCGGCAGCGCCGGCAGTAGTATCCGATTGTGCAGAAAGACCCGGTATAATCAAAAAGAGAAAAATAATTGTCAAAATTGAGATACTGCCGAACTCTTTACCGGTCATAGCCGAAATGCCTCATATTTAAAAACTTCATATTAATTATCGGCTATTTTTAATTTCAGTAGAGGGTTAATTGTTGCCGGTTCAGGGCATCTTTTTACAGCTTTTTTATACCGACACGGCCCGTATAATCTACACGGTTCAGCAGCGGCTGTGTACCTGAACCTGAAAAATATTCATCCACAGCGGAACGCGCGCCTGTAAAATGACCGTAATCATCTATCAGCAGAACCCCTCCCGGGGAAAGTACAGGGTACAGTACTTCCATCTCAGCCTTTGTGGATTCATACCAGTCTGTATCCAGCCTTAAAAGACTTATGTTCTCAGGAACATTCTGTTTAAGCGTGCGCTCAACCGGCCCCTTCACAAATCTTAAAAGGTGCACGGGATAACCGGTTGCCGATATATTGCTTTGAACCGAATCAACCGGCACAGCCCAGGATGTAAAGTTCTGAGTCTTTCCCTCGGCATCGCTCTTCCACTTTTCATGAACACTTCTGCCGTTCCATGCAATGAAGTCCCTGTCGCTGGGCTCCGTCATCCCTTCAAATGTATCATACAACCAGATGAACCGGTCGCAGACATCAAGCTCGGCAAGCGTCAGGGCTATCAGCATACAAGAGCCGCCGCGCCAGACCCCGCATTCGACAAAGTCCCCTTCTATTCCTTCGCTGATTACGTATTTTACCGCCTGGTAGAGAGCATAACCCCGCTGTACTGAGGTCATTGTGTATTCACTTACTTTGTTCCAGATATTGAGGAAATTCTTTTCAAGGTCTATCAGATACTGTTCCGGCGGGATAATTCCGTAGCCTTTTTGCTCGAGGACCGCCGCCATCTCTTTATCGGTTAACATTAACACCGCCTGTAGAAATTAATTTCCTATTAAAGCAAGAAACTCCTGTTCAGAGACTATTTTTACCCCGAGTAATTCAGCCTTTGCCTTTTTACTTCCGCCGCCTTCTCCGCAAAGCAGGTGGGTTGTCTTTCCGGTGACGGCGCTTACCGCAGTCCCTCCCCTCTTTTTAATCTCTTCGAGGGCGGCTTCTCTCGGTTTGAAGTTTTCAAAACTGCCGGTAATGCACCAGCTCTGGCCGGCAAAAACACCGTCTTCAACCCTGAGTTCGGATCCCGAGGCTTCAAAATTCAAACCGGCCTTTCTGAGTGAATCTATCTTGTCCAGAAGTTCGGGCCTGTTAAGTTCTGAAATAATGGTTTCGGCTGTGCGCCCGCCTATACCGTGAATCGAGACAAGCCTGTCGATGTCGCCGCTGCGCGCAGTTTCAATAAGGCTGTCAATTGTAGTAAAACCAGCGTTAATCAACAGCTCGGCAGCCTTCTTTCCGAGTTCGGGTATACCGAGGGAACTGAGTACGGAAATAAACGGCTTCTGAAGGCTTTTCTGAACGCCGTCTTTTATCAGGGCAACCTTCTTCTCGCCGAAGCCCTTCTCACCGATCAGCAGATCATAGTTGCAGCTGTAGAGGTCCTCAACGTCTGAGATCATTCCGCGGTTAATCAGGTATTCAACGGTTTCAGGTCCGAGGTTTTCGATGTCCATCTGCTTTTTATCAACAAAAAAGAAGATTCTGCCCCGGATCTGGTCCGGACAGTTCCGGTTCGTACAAAAATGATGGGCGCCCCGTTTTTCTATCGGGGTTCTGCATGACGGACAATATTCCGGCATCAGCCAATGGGGGCTGTCGCCTTTTTCAATGACCTCTTCGACAGCGGGAATAACATCGCCCCGTCTCGAAACGGCAACTACATCACCCGGGGCGACCTCCAGCATATCGATGTATTCCTGGTTGTGCAGGGTTACATTCGAGACCGTTGAGCCGCCTATCTGCACCGGTTCAACCCTGCCGACCGGGGTAATGCGGCCTGTACGGCCGACCTGCACATC
>QKCC01000100.1 GCA_003245835.1 Spirochaetales bacterium
CCCCTGCTGAAGGCCGAGAGAAGGATCTCATCCTCTTTGAAATCGGTCTTCTTTATAATCACATCGGCGCCGTTTGAAAGGTGCCAGAGCTCGGTCCCGATTTCATCATAGCTTGTGCGGCTGACTATGCCGCCCTTTTCGGGGACATTGCTTACCAGTTCCTGATCTAGCGAATCATCCACATAAGCCTGAATATTCATCCCCGGCCCGGATTCAGCAATTTGAAGGATGCGATCGCTGCCGGGTACATTCGCGCCCACGGGGTATATCACAGTCACGGTCCTGCCGTTTTCGGGTATCATTTCGGCCGCGTACCGGTTGATCTCGTCTATACTGAAACCGGGGATGATGCTGTTATACAGATCATACTCACCGGCTGCGCCGGGCATGAAAACATCCTTCAGATAGTAATCTACAAGTTCCGAGGCAAGGCTTGACGACTGGATGTTTTCGCGTTCCTTGTAGTATTCCTCTATTGATTTAAGGTAGTCGGCTTTCTTTCGCTGCAGTTCCGCCTCGGTAAAGCCGTACCTGCGGGCCCGCTCAAGCTCTTCCACAATCGCGGTAAGAGCGCGTTCGACTGAATCGGTATCGGCCGAAGCATAGCAGCTAACGTTTCCGGCAGTCCTGACTATGGAGCCGTTGCCTCCTCCTGCCCCTATGAACGGAGGGTCGGGCAGCTTTGCGGCCTCACCGAGCCGGTCATTCATCATCGACCATGTCATAGATTTGAGCAGAAGCGTACGGTAATCAGCTTCGGTCCTGTAGCCGGGGCGTTCGGTTTTTGCCGAAATCTCGACAGTTGCATAGGAGAGCTCCGGGTCAGGAATGAACAGAACATTATTTGCAGTATCGGGTTCAACCGGGAACTCAGGCCTTTCCACCGGGTTTTCCGGTCCGGCATACGAAAAATGCTTCTCAATCAGCACCTGTGCGTGTTCCGGGTCAATATCACCTACGACGACTACAGCAATCAAATCAGGACGGTACCATGTATTGTAGAAATCACGGAGCCTCTGCGCCGGGGTATTCATGAAAACCTCGGGCTTACCGATAGGCAGCCTGTCGGCGTATGCCGACCCGCTGAAGAGGACCGGAACCATAGCATCGAGGATTCGTCCCGAAGCGCCGCGGCCCAGCCGCCATTCCTCCTGAATAACACCGCGCTCCTTTCCGATTTCTTCATCTTCATAACTGACCAGGTGGGCCCAGTCTTCAAGAACCTGAAACGCGTTGTTTATTATTTCTTCATCGTCGGTAGGGATTTCAAGCATGTAGACAGTTTCATCAAAGCCGGTGTACGCGTTGATCTCGGGACCGAAGTGCATGCCGATTGATTCAAGATAGTCAATCAGTTCTGATTTTTCGTAATGCTCCGTTCCGTTAAAAGCCATGTGCTCGCAGAAATGGGCGAGGCCCTGCTGATCATCCGCTTCGAGCACCGACCCGGCGTTGACGACAAGGCGCAGCGAAGCCCTGTGCTCAGGCTCGGTGTTTGGCCTTATAAACCACGATAGACCGTTTTCAAGTTTTCCGCTGATAACAAGCGGGTCAAGCGGTAAAGGTTCACCGGCGGCTTTGCCGGTAAGCGCGGCAGTACCGGAGTCAACAGAACTGCAGGCTGCAAGGATAACTGCAGCCGCGATCAGCAGAATTGTAAGACGACAATTTTTTTTCTTGGACATGACTTCCCCCATTTTTACTGCTATAATACTATTGTGTTTCAGAAAATCGATCAACTGAATATTGAAATTTGGGAAAACGCAACAAATGGTCCTGCTGGTCTGATAAAGAAAGCGGAAGAAGCGTTTGATCTTTCAGTTTCTGAAAATTATCCGCTTGGTCAGGCTGAGAGCCTTCTTAATTTAGGGCGATGTCTGATTTTCACATCGAATTACCGTAAAGCGAAGGACAAACTCGAGGATGCATTGAGCCTGTTCCGTACGCTTTCTGATGAACGGGCGGACACAGGGGCACTGAGGACGCTCAATGCATTAGGCGTTGCCTGCTACGAACTCGAGGAATATGAAAACGCGCTGAACTATTATTTCATGGTTCTTACCGAATCCGAGGTTTCGAAAAACGATCAGATCAGGATTTTGACTCTGAATAATATCGGAGAAATATACAGGCTGCTTCACAGCTTTGAGGAAGCTCTGAGTTATTATCACAGGGCTCTGCAGCTTGCCGAAAGTTTGAAAGACCTTAAATCCATCGGTGTAACCAACATCAACCTCGGTGAAATATACCTGAGCCTGAAAGACTTTGAAGAAGCGGAACAATACTTTGTCAGAACTCTCGCTATTGCCGAAGAGAACAATTTTCTTCAGCTTAAGGCCGATGCAATACTGGGTTCGGCCAAGATTCTGAGCATTAACGAAGATCATTTCGCGGCGGAATCGAAGCTTAAAGCGGCCTCGGCAATATACCTTGAGATCAGCGATATACTCAGCATTGCCGAATGCAACTACCAGCTTGGAGTGATTGGCCTTAACAACCGGAAATTCGAAGATGCTAAAGAATATCTGCGCAAGGCTGAAGAAACCGCCGCGGAACTCACGCACAGCGGACTGCTGAGCAGATGCAAAAGGAAACTGGCTGAAATATTCAAGTTCGAAGAAGATTACAAGCTTGCCATGGAATACCTGGAGGAAGCTTACCGGCTCGAAGCGGTTTTTATGAACCACAGCCTTCAGAACCGGCTGAAGAAGATTTCGATCCTCTACAGAACCGAGCAGACCGAAACCGAAAAAGAAGCCTACCGGATGCAGTCGCTTGCACTCGAGAAATCGAACAGGGAAATAAAATTCATAAACGAAATCGGCCGTGAAATAACTTCGACCTTCAATCTGGAAGAAATTATTTTCAATACCTACCAGATGCTTCATGATATTCTTGATATTTCCAGTTTCAGCGTAGCCCTGTATGACGAAGACAACAACCAGATAAAGTTTACAAATATAGTAGAAAACGGGGAACGCCTCGAGCCTTTCGTGATATCGGCCGACAGTTCAACCAGCATGGCCGCCTGGACAATAAAGAACCGGAAGCCCATTCTGACTAACCGCAGGGAAGACGCGCTGAAATATGTCAGCGACTGGGGCCCCGGCCCCGGAGAAACGGTCAATTCGGCAATCTTCATGCCAATGCTGCAGGGAAACCGGAAAATCGGCTGCATGACCATACAGAACACCAAGAAGGACGTCTACTCGGAAAGCGACCTTGATACCATCGGTGCAGTCTCGACCTTTCTTGCGATAGCACTTGATAACTCAAGAATCCACTCCGAGGTCAACCAGCTGAATGAGGCAATATCGAGTGAAAAAAGGGGACTTGAAGTCGCCTATCAGAAGATTGCGCATATGGCAAATCACGATTCACTCACAAACCTTCCGAACCGGCACCTGCTCAGAGAATTCGCCAAACGCGGAATAAACCTGGCGAAGAGAGACAACACCAGGCTTGCGCTTTTGTATATGGACCTGGACAGGTTCAAGCCTATCAACGACACGCTCGGTCACGAAAGCGGAGACCTGGTGCTGAAGATTGTCGCCGACAGGCTGACAAACACCCTCAGAAACTCGGATACAATCGCAAGGATAGGCGGGGACGAATTTATAATTGTTCTGCACAATGTCGACACTGACGAAGGAGTGCTTGCTGTAGCCGAAAAAATCATTTCTGCAATAGGCAAAAACCTGCTGCTGAAAGAACGCACCTTCCAGATCGGCGCCAGCATAGGAATAGCAACATTCCCCGATGACGATGAAACCCTGGAAGGCCTTATGATAAAAGCCGACAAGGCAATGTACAGGGCCAAACAGACCGGCCGCAACAGAGCAGTATTTTTCAGTCAAAAATAAAGGCCGCCGTCAAAACGGCAGCCCTATCGAATTATTTAACAGGGAACAAAGCGTCCCGCCCGTATTAATCCCTGGTCAGGTGACGGTATTTGATCCTGTGCGGAGTATCGGCTTCTATTCCAAGCCTCTTCTTCCTGTTTTCATCATATTCTGAATAGTTTCCCTCGAAAAAGAAGACCCGGCTGTCACCCTCGAAGGCGATAATGTGGGTGGCAATTCTGTCGAGGAACCACCTGTCGTGGCTTATTACCACCGCGCATCCCGCGTAACTGGTTATTGCTTCCTCGAGCGCCCTGATTGTATTTACGTCAAGGTCATTGGTAGGTTCGTCAAGCAGCAGAACGTTCGAGCCCTCTTTAAGCATAAGTGCGAGCTGGACCCTGTTGCGCTCACCGCCGGAGAGTACGCCGATCTTCTTCTGCTGATCACCGCCGGTAAAATTGAACTGGGCGCAGTAGGCTCGGGAGTTAACTTCACGGTTTCCAACCTTGATTGTGTCCTGCCCGTCCGAAATCTGCTGCCAGATTGATTTGTTCGGGTCAAGGATCTCTCTCATCTGATCGACATGCGCAAGTTTGACGGTCTGGCCTATCTTGAGGTCTCCTTCATCGGGAGACTCCGCGCCGGTAATCATTCTGAAAAGGGTTGTTTTACCGGCACCGTTCGGCCCGACTATACCGATAATTGCTCCGGGAGGCATGCTGAAGCTCATGTCCTCAATCAGGATCCTGTCATCGAAAGCCTTCTTTATTTTGTCCGCTTCGATGACCAGGTCCCCGAGTCTCGGTCCGGGCGGAATAAATATCTGCAGTCTGGATTCACGGTCGGACGTCTGCTGGTTCAGCATCTGTTCGTAGGAATTAATTCTTGCCTTTGATTTGGCATGACGACCCTTCGGACTCATGTGTATCCATTCAAGCTCGCGCTGGAGTGTTCTCTGCCGGTCGGATTCCTGCTTCTCTTCCTGTGCAAGCCGCTGCTGCTTCTGCTCGAGCCATGATGAATAGTTGCCCTTCCAGGGGATTCCCTGGCCGCGGTCGAGTTCGAGAATCCAGCCGGCCACGTTGTCAAGAAAGTACCTGTCGTGGGTAACCGCAATAACTGTTCCCTCATATTTCTGCAGGTGCTGCTCGAGCCATCCGACAGTCTCGGCGTCAAGATGGTTTGTAGGTTCGTCGAGGAGCAGGATGTCCGGCTTTTTCAGCAGAAGACGGCAGAGCGCCACCCTTCGCTTTTCACCTCCGGAGAGGATGCCGACCTTCTGGTCTTCGGGCGGACACCGAAGAGCATCCATGGCCATCTCCAGTCGTGAATCAATCTCCCAGGCGCCGAGCTGCTCGAGCTTGTCCTGAACGATACCCTGCCTGTCGAGAAGCTTTGTCATCTCGTCGTCATCCATCGGCTCGGCAAACTTCTCGTTAATCGAGTCGTATTCGGCAAGCAGGTCCATTATCTCCTGCACGCCTTCCTGGACCGTCTCTTTTACGGTTTTATCGGGATCAAGCTGCGGTTCCTGCTCGAGAAAACCGATTGTGTAGCCGTCCGTTAGAACGGTTTCACCGTTGAAATCCCTGTCCACTCCCGCAAGAATCCTCAGCAGCGTAGATTTACCCGAACCGTTCAGACCCAGCACGCCGATCTTTGCACCGTAGAAATATGAAAGGTAGATGTCTTTCAGTATCACTTTCTGGTTTATGGTCTTGCTCACTCCGACCATTGAATAAATTATCTTTTCAGCCTCATTAGCCATTTCTATCTCCTCATTAAATCCCCGCCTGGAGCGGGCTGCGAAAATGAAGTTTGAAAGCAACGCTTCAAACTTCAAAAACTCAAATTACATGGAAGTAATTTGAGTTTCCATTATATTAGATTATTCGGAAGCTTTCAATTTGTGTAAATTTCTTAATTCGTGAATAATAAACGGTGCAGCCGCAGCCAGGCTGAGCACATCGGCAATAGGCTGGCTTATCACTACGCCGGAAAGTCCAAGAAACTTCGGCAGTATAAAGACGATTGGAATGAAAAAAAGCCCCTGCCTCGTTACAGCCAGAATAAAAGCCTGAACCCCTTTTCCAAGGGCCTGAAACATTACTGCACAGGTATTCTGTATTCCTATGAGTATCAAAGTCAGCGAATTGAACCTGAGGACTTTTATTCCTACTGATACTACATCAACATCCCTGGAAAATATTGAAACAATACTGCCCGCTAAACTCCAGAACAGAATTGACATTACTACGGAAAAGATCACGCTCCAACTCACCGCCTTTCGGGTTGTTTCCAGGACCCTGTCATACTGTCTTGCGCCGTAGTTAAAACCTGCCAGCGGCTGAAGCCCCTGACCGATACCGAAAATCACCATCAACGCAAGACCTATAACCCTTGTGACAATACCCATTGCAGCAACAGCCGCGTCGCCGAACTCACCCGCAGCGGTATTAAGCATTCCCATAGAAGCACTTGTAAATACCTGCCGGGCAAGGGTCGGAAGGCCTATAATCATGATTCCGCTGTAGATCTGTATGGTTGGACTAAAGTCCTTTATTCTTATGCGCAGTATGCCCTTTCCGGTTATGAAATACCTTGAAAGGAATATAAAACTTATCGACTGAGCAGTTATTGTCGCAATAGCCGCACCGGCGAGTCCCATTTTGAAAACAAACATAAGGACCGGATCCAGTATAATATTAAGCAAGGCCCCAAGCATCAGGGCCCTGCTGCTGTAGCCCGCAGCCCCCTCCGCACGAAGCAGATTGTTCAGGCACATATTCATTATCTGAAAGAAAGAACCGCCGATTATAATCCGCCCGTAGATAACAGCCTTCTCAAGAATGGTTTCGGTTGCCCCGAATGCCTTCAGAATGTGCTCAATGAATACATTTCCGATAACCGCGAACAAAACGCCGATAATCAGCGAAGAGTAGAACGCAGTTGAAGCCGTCCGCCTTGCGTCGTCAGGCTTATTTTCTCCCAGCTTCCGTGAAATAACTGAACCTGCACCTATTCCAAACGTCAGGCCGATTGCCCCTACAAGCATAAAAACCGGAAAAAGGACGGCAGCGGCCCCGATTGAAGGTGTATCATGCAGCAGTCCGATAAAGGCAGTATCGACAACATTGTATATAGCGTTGACCAGCATAGCAGCAGCTGCAGGTACGGTAAGCATCCAGAGCGTTTTTCCAATCGCACCTGTCCTGAGCATTTCAGTCCTTTGATTATGATCCATTCCTGAGAGAGTACTTGCTAACCGGAATATTTGCAAGCTGTACCAGGATATGTCCATGGACCGTATGAAGATTAGTAATCACAAATTCTGAATATTGAATTCTTTGAATGTTGCCGATCAATCCAGTCGGCAGTATATTAATATTAGTGAAATACTCAATAAAAAGGAAGTATGTATGACTGCTATGAATAAAACAGAACGAACTCCGGTTTTACCGCTCGAGAATGCAATACTTCTCCATGAAGGGCATGCGGAAATCAAGATAAACCAGCCGACCGCCGGAATAATCAACGGATGGGTTAAAAACGGTCATTCCGAAGTCCTCGCAACAGGACTTAAAGACGAAAACAAGACAATGAACCTCAGCGAGAATGATTTATATAAAACAGGTGTAATTATTAAAATTGTCGAGGTACATGAAGACGGGGACGGTATACTGCTTAAGGCAGATGTCATAGAAAGGGCCCTGATCAGCAGGTTCTATTTTGTTCAGGCCGAAGTGATGGCTGATTATACGCCGGCCCCGGATGAGATCGATATATCCGACACCGAGCATATGGAACTTCTGATATACCTGAAAGATCTGATTCGCAAGATTGCCGAACAGTTCAGGGGGGCAAGGACAATTCTTACTATTATGGACAGGCAGGACACGATCACGAAGCTGATCGGATTCTCGGCCCCCTACCTTAATATTACCCGTGAGGAAAAACAGGAACTCCTCGAGATACGCTCGCTGCACAAGCGCGGAATCAAATTTCTCGATCACCTCATAAAGCAGAAAGAATCAATGAAGCTGCAGATCGAGATGGCCAACAAATTCGCCGAAAGTACGAACAAGCAGTACAGGCAGGCCATGCTGCGGCAGCAGATGAAAGAGATCCAGAAGGAACTCGACGAAGAGAAGCCCGGCAAAAAAGAAAAGAAAGATTACCGGCAGATGATTGAAGAGGCGGACCTTCCTGATTACGCAAGGGAAGCAGCGCTTGAAGAAGTCGATAAGCTCGAAGCCCAGGGACCTAACGGGCACGAGGAAGGAATGATTAAGACCTACCTGGATCTGATACTTGCGCTGCCGTGGAACAGCAAAAGCAGCGGAACAATCGACCTTGTAAAGGCGCGTGAGATCCTCAACCGCGACCACTACGGGCTCGAGAAGGTAAAGGACAGGATTATCCAGCACCTTGCCGTAATGAAACTGACCGAGAAAAAGCGCGGAACAATCCTGCTGTTCGAGGGGCCTCCGGGAACCGGAAAGACAAGCCTCGGCAAAAGCATAGCCGAAGCGCTCGGGCGTAAATACGTCAGGGTCAGCCTCGGAGGAATCAGGGATGAAGCCGAAATCCGCGGACACAGAAGGACATATATAGGGGCGCTTCCGGGACGTATAATAGCCGAGATGAAAAAAGCGGGTGAACGCGACCCGGTATTCGTGCTCGACGAAGTAGACAAGCTTATGGTTGCCTACGCCGGAGACCCGGCAAGCGCGCTGCTTGAGGTGCTTGATCCGGAGCAGAACGACAGCTTCTCTGACAGGTACCTCGATATTCCGTTTGACCTTTCAGAGGTGTTCTTTATAGCTACCGCCAACGCCGTCAGCTCAATTCCCGGACCGCTTCTGGACAGAATGGAGATAATTCCGATTTCAAGCTACACAAACAAGGAAAAATTCTTCATCGGCAAGGACCACCTGCTGCCGTCCGTACTCGAAGAGCACGGGCTCGGCACCGACAAACTCGAAATCTCAGAAGAAACACTGCAAACAGTGATAGACAAGTATACCCGTGAAGCGGGCGTGCGCGGGCTCAAGAAACAGCTTGCAAAGATTGCAAGGGTTTCATCCGAGAAGATTGTCAACGGTTCCGAGGAACTTCCAATCAAAGTCAAACCCGAAGATCTGGAAGAGATACTCGGCCGCGAAACAGTGCGTCTTGAGGACGCGCTGAAGGACGACTTCCCGGGCGTCGTAACCGGGCTTGCCTGGACGCCTGTCGGCGGAGATATACTGTTTATAGAAAGCACCTTTATGCCCGGAAAGGGTGAACTCGTGCTGACGGGACAGCTTGGAGACGTAATGAAGGAATCTGCACGGATTTCGCTGAGCCTTATCCGCTCGCGGCTTGCACACCAGATTACCCACTTCGATTTCGCAAAGAACGATATTCACATTCATGTACCTTCGGGAAGCACCCCTAAGGACGGCCCGTCCGCCGGAATAACGCTGTTTACATCGCTTGCATCGCTTATTACGGGGCAGACTGTGGATACCAAGACCGCGATGACCGGCGAGATCACCCTGCGGGGAACAGTGCTTCCGGTCGGAGGAATAAAAGAAAAAGTCCTTGCCGCACACAGGGCGGGGATTCAACGGATTATAATGTCAGTCGAGAATAAAAGCGATATAAAGGACATTCCGGCAGAAGTAGCTGAACAGATAGAATTCCTGTTCGTCGAAAGGATTGAAGAGGTGATTGAGCATACGCTTGGAATAAACCTGCCCGGACAGACAATTATCAGTATGGATCCTAAAACACTCAGGACATGATTTATCCACAGCACTTTTTAGGCACGGCTTCAGGGCCGTGCCTTTTTTTTACCGGACCGGAAAAGTTCATGCCGGGGCCGTAAAACTGGATTAATATAATTATTACTGGTAGATTGCGCTATGAACAGACGATTATTCATATTACTGCTTATATTAACGATTCCTGCCGTTTCAGCAGCAGCCCATCCGCATATGTTTATAGACATGAAACTCACCCCGGTATTCTCGGAGGATAAATTCATCGGCGTCAGAATCAACTGGCTTTTCGATATGGTGTTTACAGGCTCCGTCCTGATGGACAACGGCATCGGCTGGAAGGAATCATTTTCCGAAAGCGAGATACAGGTAATCCGCGACACATCATTTATAAACCTGATTAACTATAACTATTTCACATATTTCAACTGCGGAGGAAGGATCAGCCGCCCTTCATCTTTCAGTGATTTCACCGCTTACATGTCCGGAAACCGCCTCGGATACGGGTTCTTCCTCCCCTATTCCGGTCCAGCATCCTCAGCTGACGAGATCAGAATTGCAGTTTATGACGATACCTTTTTCTGTGATATTGCATACACTGAGAGCTCGCCGGTTAGGATAGAGGCGCCGGGCAGCAGAAATATAAGCTGGACCCTCTCTAAAAAAGAGGACGCCCCGATATTTTACGACAACACAGCCCAGGCTGTCGCCCGGGAAGGGGCTGTTTATACCGGCCAGGCCTTTCCTGTCGAACTTGTTCTGATAACAAAATAGTCCGAATGAGAAAGATCTGTTTTTTCATTTTTACTGCAGCGGCGGCAGCACTCCTCCCGGTCAGCCTTTCAGCCCAGCAGAACCCGTTTCTGTCTACCGGAGCAGGCGGACCTGTTTCTGCGGATTCCGGACCGGTACAGGCGGCCCAGACGCAGGATTTTCAGCCTGCCGGAAAAACTGCCACGGGATTCTTCTACGACTCGGTATTCATGCAGAAAATAAGAGAGGCCCAGAAGTCTTTTCAGGCCCGGATTTCCGGGTATATAACAGAATATAAATCTACACAGGATATATCAGTCCTTTCGGGCTTCCTGATTTTTTCATTCCTCTACGGTCTGCTCCATGTCATAGGACCCGGCCACAGAAAGGTCTTTCTTTTTACCTACTTCGTAGCCAGACCCTCAGAATGGAAAACCGGGATGCTTGCGGGTTTTATGACTGCAGTTCTGCACGCGCTTTCCGCCGTGATATTCATCGGCGGCCTATACCTGGTAACAGTAAAGGCGCTGATGAGCAGGTTCAACAATATAACCCCTGTAATCGAGAAGATCAGTTACGGGGCCATAATCATGCTCGGAATATACCTGCTTGTCAGTCAAATCATTGAATCGGTAAAAGGTGACCGCGGTCAACATGATGAACGGAGCCCCGATACAGTTTTTTTCGTGCTGGCCTCCGGGCTTATCCCCTGCCCTGGAGCTGCCACAATCATGATTTTTTCAATGGCGGTGGGGGCCCCGGCAGCCGGAGTATATGCCGTAGCGGCCATGTCTCTTGGAATGGGCACTGTTCTGACATTTATTCCGCCGGCAGCCGGGCTTATAAGAAACCGGCTGAATCCGGTGCTTTCAAAACTTAACCCCGGTTCCGGTGAGATGCTGCACGGTATCTTATCGATTTCCGGCGCCGCTGTTCTGGTTCTTTTCGGTTTGTTTTTTATACTCTGAGCCTCTTATTGATCAGCCTCAGCTTCCCGTGTAAGCTGTTGCCATGAAAGCTTTGATCGTTGTAGATATTCAGAAAGACTTCTGTCCCGGCGGCGCGCTCGCGGTAACAGACGGCGACGCGGTTGTAGGGCCGGTTAACAGCCTGACTGCCGCGTTTCTTGACGCCGGCATGCCGGTTTTCTTTACAAGGGACTGGCACCCGGCATCACACTGTTCTTTTTCCGATTTCGGCGGAATCTGGCCCGTGCACTGCGTTGCCGCAACCGGAGGGGCCGAATTTCACGGTGATCTGATTGTTCCCCGGCAGGCTTTAATAATCTCGAAGGCGGCAGCAGCAGACAGCGACGCGTATTCAGGCTTCGAAGGCACAGATCTGGACGAACAGCTCAAAGCCGCCGGGGCCGACGAATTAATCGTAGCGGGTCTCGCTACAGACTACTGTGTTAAGAACACTGTTCTCGATGCACTGAAATTAGGCTACCAGGTTACGGTCGCGGAAGACGGCATAAAGGCTGTCGATGTCAGCCCCGGCGACGGTAAGGCGGCTGTT
>QKCC01000277.1 GCA_003245835.1 Spirochaetales bacterium
GATCTGCTCTGTCTTGCAGGCTGTGTAAAGTCTGTGGACGCCGGCTTCATCAGCTTCGAGTCAAAGTACGGTCTCGCGAACCATTACCGCAAGGCTGTACAGTCGGGTGCCGTCAAGGCTAATGAACATGCCTGCTACACGGTCGTTTCGGCGCTGAGAGCGGCTGCATACGGCATACCCTTTATGCCGGTGCACGGACTTGTGAACAGCGATCTCATTGCGGCAAATGATTATTTCACAACCATGAACTGCCCGTTTACCGGCGAACAGCTTGCGGTTGTTAAGGCCCTTGTTCCCGATGTCGCTGTAATCCACGTTCATGAAGCCGACGCAAGCGGGAACGCAATTATCAAAGGACCTAAATACGATGATGTGCTGATGACCCGCGCCGCAAAACGAGTAATCATCACGGCAGAGAAGATCCTTCCGGGTTCCTATTTTCAGAGCCGGACCGAATCGGTGGATATTCCGCATTTTCTTGTTTCGGATGTTGTCCATATACCGGGCGGCGCCTTTCCGAACGCATGCGCGCCGAATTACGAGGTGTCGGATGCCGGTATGAAGGAATACCTGGCGATCGACAGCCCCGAATGCCTTGCCGCCTATCTCGCGAAGCTCGAACGCAAAGACTACAGCGCAGTCAGGAGCCTGTGATGAACAATACTGAAACTGTAAAGAGAGATAACATGCAGGTTGCCGACATGATGGTAACCGCGATAGCCAGGCTGCTTAAAAACGGCGAGACCGTCTTTCACGGGGTGTCGTCCCCGGTTCCGATGACCGCGGTAAAGCTTGCTAAAAGACTGCAGGCGCCTGATCTTGTCTACCTCAATATCCCCGGCGGGGTCGACGGCAATCCTTCGGGCATGCTCGACACATCAACCGCCGGTGCCGATCTGCTGAATAAATCGCCCGCGTATTTTCCGCTGATGGAGGTCTTCGACCTGTCGATGAGGGGCAGACTCGACGTAGCCTTTCTTTCGGGTGTGCAGTTTGATCCCTACGGAAATGTGAATGCGAGCGTAATCGGCGACTACAATAAACCCAAGGTAAGGCTCCCGGGAGGTGCGGGTTCCGCTGTGCTGATTCCGACTGCCCGTAAACCTGTTATCTGGCGAACTGTACACGATAAGCGAACCTTTGTCGAAAAGTGTGATTTTAATACCACCAGGGGTAATCTGTACCGAATAGTTACTCCGCTGTGCATGTTCAGAATGGAAGACGGACGGCTTGTGCTTGATTCAGTATTTCATTACTCATCCGTTGATGAAGTCCGCGCCAATACCGGATTTGAAATTATTGCAAAAGATATAAAAATCGAACCGGCTCCGACTCAGGAAGAATTGCGGCACCTGCGGGCAGCCGACCCGAAAAAACTAAGACTCACCGAGTTCAAGTAAATTGAAGCTGTAATTCATATTACTGTCCCCGCATGATTTCTCTACACAAAAGCGGGTTCCCGGGGTATAATGCTGTGAATTAAATATTCCGGAAAATTATTTTGAGGTGAGTCATGACCAGAAAAGAAGCTGCACTTTCGTATTTTATCAGCGGACACGACTGCGACAAGGCTGTTTTCAGCGCGTTCGAAAATGATGTAATAATCAGTTCCAAAGAGGATAAATATATTCATACCGACTGCGAATTTCCCGGGCTTCCGCACAGCAAATGCGGTGCCGTAAGCGGAGCGGGCTGTGTCCTTTTTCACTTTAAGCAGAATATCGGACATGAAGATTCAGCCGAAGAAATGTGGTCCAGGTTCAAGGACGAATTTCTGAAGCGCAACGAATCCCTTAAATGTACTGAACTTCTCGGATACGATCTTTCGATAAGAAGAGATGCGATGGATGTAATCGAGAACGATGTTTGCAAAAATGTCTGTCCCAAGTACATTGAAGATGCCGTGGAGATCCTCGAAACAATTATCGGTTAGGCACCGGAGCTGCACAGGGGGTGCATTATGAATAAAAAGTATTATGATTCAATTGCCGACCTGATGCTCTTTGCCGTCAATTTTACGGAGGGCGATAATCTGCTGATCTCTCTGGACGCTGACTGCCGTGAAGCTGTAAGAAGCCTCGCGTATAAAGCCTACGAGAAGGGCGCGGCCTATGTCGGTATGCGCTATAACGATGATTTCCTTCATGCCGCGGCCATAAAAGCCGGAAAAACCTCTATAGATTACCCTGAATACCTTAAGAGAATGCTTGACGATACATGTGTTAAAGGGTGGAAGAGTATTGCATATCTCAGCTTTTCTGAGACCGATACATACAAAGACCTGCCGGGTGATGTCTCGGCTGAATATTTCAGAAACTACCAGAAACTGACGGATTTCAGACGGACGCAGTCGATGGATGATGCCTATCCCTGGAGTCTTACCTTTATTCCGACAGCTGCAACCGCAAAAGCTGTTTTTCCTGAATCAAGTACTGAAGACGCGTATAAAGCATACTGGGAAGAGGTGATAAGGATTATGCGGCTGGACCGGGAGGATCCTGTGGCTGCCTGGAAGGAAAAATTCCGAAAGGACGTGGAGCGAAAGGAATACCTGTCCGGGCTTTCTGCTGAATATCTTGAGTTCAGAGGTCCGGGTACGGATTTGCGGCTGCGTCTTAACCCCAATGCAGCGTGGTGCGGCGGTCAGGAAATTGCTAAAACCGGTGATGTTTTTGCCCCGAATATGCCGACCGACGAGATTTTTACAATTCCGGACTGCGGCAGGGTTGACGGACGTGTCGCCCTGACAAGGCCTCTTGTTATGGCCCAGAATCTCGGCTCGGTTCCGAGGAACGCCTGGTTCGAATTCAAAGACGGAAAGGTTGTCGATTACGGAGCTGATGATGGTAAAGACAGCCTTGATAATTTCTTCGCCCGGGACGATAGGGCACGTTACCTTGGAGAAGTCGCATTGGTGGACCCGTCCTCCACTTTCGCGCAGTCGGGGCGCACTTTTTATAACGGTCTATATGATGAGAACACATCCTGTCACATAGCCCTCGGGGCATCATATACCGCCGCCCTGAAAGTACCGGGACATTATTCGAGGGAACAGCTGCTTGAAATGGGAATGAACCAGGCCTCCGTTCATGAGGATATGATGATCGGCGGACCCGGGGTTGATGTAACCGCGGTTAGCAGTGACGGAACACGGGTCGGAATAATCAAGAACGGAAAATTTCTGATTTAATATTAATTGCAACATATTTTGTCATAATTAAGAACGACATCCCTGCTTTATGTTAAATTATGTAGTATAATATTTATATACGCATGTTTTAACTGTGGAGGTGTGATATGCGGAAATGTAAATTTCTCGTTCTAATATCCCTTTTTATAATATTAATGCCCGGTTTGTATGCCCAGGATTCGCAGAATTGGGCTTTTCATGTTCGCGGCGGAGTTGATATCCCTATCGGTGAGCGGAGTTCTCTTTTTGTTGAAGACGGAACCTGGCTCATCGGCGGCGGCGGATTGTTGAGTGCTCAGTATATATTCCCGAATCTGCCTTTTATGTATATGGAAACTAATTTCGGAGTAGGCTTTGAGCCGTCGCAGGCGCAGATGCTTTCTCTCGGCTCCGCAGGGCTCGGGTTGGGATTTGACTTCCGAATCGCCGATACGCTCAGCTGGCAGATCGGCCCGGATCTCGGCTGGACTGTAGACATTTACCCCGGGCAGGATGCTGCTTTCAGTCCCTATGCCGGCGGAAAAACCGGGCTGGTTCTTGACCTCACGCCTGCTTTTGCAGTGACGCTTGGCGGAAGCTACAAGTACGTTTTAGGCGACATTGATCCGGTCTCCGACCTCTATCAGGGCGCATCCGGGTGGCTCGGCGGCGTGTTCAGGCTGAGTCCTGATTCCGGACGTAAGAAGGTAGGGGTTACAAACATGACGAACGACCCCGTCTTCCCGGTTTTTTACAGCTATTATGAAGACCACCCGGTAGGTACCGTCACAATCAGAAACGGTGAAAACAGTTCAATTTCCAATGTTGATGTTTACTTCAACGTCGGTGAATATATGGAACAGCCGATGCTGTGCGAATCGATTGACTCGCTCGGACGGCGGGAAGAAGTCGATGTCGATCTTAATGCGATTTTCAACAATCGTATACTCGATCTGACCGAGAGTTCGAAAGTATCCGCTGAGGTCCAGATTGATTACACCTACCTCGGAAAGCGTTTCAGCGTAAAATATCCGCAGACACTGAAAGTCCTCGACCGTAATTCAATGACATGGGACGATGACCGCAAGGCCGCGTCTTTTGTGACTCCCCGTGACCCGACCGTGCTCATCTTTTCAAAAAACACAGCAGGGCTGATCCGTGATCTTGGAGAAAACCCGCTGAATCTTAATTTCAGAATCGCAATGGGTATCTTTGAAACACTCAGGCTGTACGGAATGAATTATGTAATTGATCCTCAGTCTGCATATGCCGAGGCTTCAGATGATAAGCTGTTCCTGGATTTTCTGCAGTTCCCCTCACAGTCGCTGATCTACAGGGCGGGTGACTGTGATGATTTATCAATCCTTATGTCTGCGCTTCTTGAATCGGTCGGTATCGAAACGGCTTTTATTACCGTGCCGGGACATATCTTTATGGCGTTCTCTCTCGGGCTGACCGAGGACGAGGCGAAGCGTGATTTTTCGAATACAGATAATTTTATTTTCAGGGAAGATAAAGCATGGGTCCCGGTTGAGATAACCCTCGTACAGCAGGGGTTCCTGAAAGCCTCTTCTACAGGAGCCAAACAGTGGCGTGATGCCGTAAGGCTCGGAGTTGAGGGCTTTTTCCCGATTCATGAGGCATGGAAATTCTATCAGCCGGTCAGTTTTTCCGGCGGTACCCTCTCTCTGCTTTTCCCGGACGCTCAGGATATTATTGACAGTTATACTTCCAGTCTTGATGCCTTTGTTTCGCAGGAGATCCGTGAAAAGGTTGACTATTATAACCAGCGTCTGAGCAAGGGCGACAGTGCGAGGATCAGAAACAGTCTCGGCATCCTCTACGGCCGCTACGGCCTGTTTGATAAGGCTGAAGAACAGTTTGTTGCCGCTCTCAAAATCGACAGGAATGCATACACTCCTACATTCAATCTGGGCAATATCAAGTTTCTGAAGGGTGAATACCCCGAAGCGCTGAAGTATTACGAACAGGCTGCGCTGATAAAACCTGACAACCCTCTGGTTGTTGCAGGCCTGGCCAGGACTCAATTTGAGCTTGAACAGTTTGAGTCGGCGCAGGACGAGTTCAGAAAACTGACAGTTATAAGTCCAGAACTTGCTGAAAATTATAATTATATAGGCAATACCGGAAATTCAATCGTCCGGGCCTCCGCCGCTCTGGACAAGGGACAGACCTTCTGGGGTGACGAAGAAGACTACGAAGAATAGAAACACGGGGGACCGGATGGCGACAGGAAACAAGCGAATTTTATACCTGATCCTTGCAGGATTAATTTTGGGAGCCGGGATTTTGAGCTGCAGAAATCCGCTCGTAAGTGTAATCGATGAGGAGGTGTCTCTTGCGATTACGCCGCCCGAGGTCCTTGCGATTTTTCCCGCGGCATCAGATGATGATGTGCCTATAACGTTGAGCACCATTACCGTCACTTTTTCAAAATATATCGATGAAGATTCTGTAAATTCCGACACCTTCTATGTTCAGAATCCGGCTGCAGCCAAGCTTGGCGGTTCCCGCAGCGTTGAAAATGAAGCTATCACCTTCACGCCGACCACAAATCTGGCTGTAGGTACGGTCTATACAGTAATTATTGACGGTGTTATGGATACCGACGGGAATCCCATATCGGAAAAGTATACCTGGTCGTTTACCACCGGAATTGAGGGCGATACTTCAAAACCAACTATATCGTCAGTGACAATTAATAATGGTGATGAATGGACTACTTCTACAACAGTAACTGTTAATATTGATGCAACCGATAACTTCGGAATTGCACAGATGAATGTTTCGCTCATCAACTCGTTTCCCGATAGCAACTGGACTATTTTTTCTGATTCCTTTCCTCTGACTTTTCCTGAAGGTGAAGGAGTAAAGAACGTATTTGTTAAGGTAAAAGACGGTTCCGGGAATGTTTCTATTGAATCAGTTTCCGATTCGATAGATATGGATACGTCCATACCCTCTGTTGCTGACCTGCTGCTGAACAGTGGTAGAAGCGCTACCCGTAACTCTCTGGTTTCTATTGCTGTCAACGGAATGGATCAGGAAAATTCAAGCGGTGTTTCTGAATACCAGATCCGGATTGCCGGAGATGACTGGCCGGCAGATTGGAGTCCGCTGGTCGACGGGGTCGCTTTCATCGATTCATATGATCTGAATGTAGCCCTGGGTTCTGTGCAGACTCTCGAAGCGCGGGTCCGGGATGTTGCGGGCAACATTTCTGAAGTAGCGCTTTCTTCAATTATCTATGAGCAGACTCCTCCTTCAGTCGAAGAGGTTTCTCCATATGAAAATCAAACGAATGTTCCGTTCAACGCCAGTGTCGTTGAGGTACTTTTTAACGAGGAGATGGATCCTGCGAGTTTTACCACGGAAAATTTTTATATTGAAGCAGGCGGCAGTTCGCTTTCCGGTGTATTTAAATTTTACGACAACGGTAATATTCCATATGGGAAAGTGCAAATCACTGGATTGAGTATCGGTCCCAATACTGATTACCTGGCATACATTAAGCCGACTGTCAGGGACGCGGCTGGAAATGAATATGGGAAAATAACTTCATGGTATTTCAGATCCGGCAATGCGGAAGATACTACTGCGCCAGTCGGGGACCTCGCTATATCGGGTTTTCAGTCTGCTCCGATCGGTACTGATAATTTTTATGAACTACCCAACGGCGACTGGGCAACAAACAGGAATGATCTTGATCTCTTTGTAAATGCGGATGATGATTATAACGAAGTCGTTTTGATGTCATTCTGGGGACAGGGAGACCTGCCTTCTACTATAGATACAGCTGCTCAGGAAATTTATAATACCTCCAAATTCTGGACCCTGGGCGGAACGGAGAAATCGTATTTTCTGAATTATAAACTCTGGGATTCAGTTTCAAATGATTCTGCCTGGATCCATTTTAATGTAATTTATGACGCCAGTGCCCCGACTATCACCAGTCTCGATATCTCAACTGCCGAGCTCGGCAATTTCGGTTATCTGCACACGAATAACGCCGAGGGAACGGTTGAGGTTGTCGTAAGCGCCAATGACATCGGTGCGGACGGTTATCAGGGCAGCGGGCTTTACCAGGTGCGGCTTTCCAATGACGGTATTTTTCCAGATATAACTTCTGATGATGAGGGAGAACCTGGATGGAATGCTGCAGATCCGGACAATTGGAAGGACTGGTCCCCGATTATTCCGGACTGGGCCCTGGGTGATACAGTTGAAGATCTTCATACTGTTTACGTGGATGTTCGTGATTATCTTGGCAATTATCTCGTTGTACCGCAGGAGATCGCTGTTATTCTTGATACAACCCCGCCATCTGTCAGTTTTGCAGCAGCAGATTTCAAATCGGCGAATGCTTCGAAAATCCAGACAGGTACTTTTGATGATAATGTAATTGCTATTCTTAGCAGTCTTGAAGAACCTGTTTCCGCGTCCGATCTGGTTTATTCCTGGCGGCAGGCGGACCAGAATGCAGGAATAATAACTTTCGATGACTCTGCGATAATGGCTCCTGCCGTCACCGCAGATGCTGACGGTACGTACTCACTGGAAGTCACCGTAAGTGATTATGCCGGCAATACTACTGTAGCTGCTGTTCCGTTTATTTGGGATCAAACTCCGCCGGCCGATATTACATCCATTATCTCCTATGATTCGGAAGGAAATGCTCTTTCATCTTCAGCTGATACCGGTGCTGTGAAGTACACCAACCGGGCAGAGCCTGCTATAGAATGGCCCGCTTCAGCCGGCGCTGATTTCTACCGGATTATTTTCGGCAGTCCTGATGATGCAGCGCCTCCGGTTTGGGAAGACTATAACTGGGAGACTACCTTTCCTGCTAATTATATAGAAAGCAATGTACCATATCTGACAGCGCCGGCACCAACTTTTGAAGGTGAAACAGACGGCGCATACAGGTTGTATATAACTGCCTGGGACAACGCAGGCAACCGCTCCAATGAAGCAACTGATATCCATATCGACTTTGGCATAGACACGCTGGAACCGGTAATTACGAATAGCGGACAGCTGATAAGCGTATACGCACAAACCGAGGTTGATTACAGTATCTCAACAGAACCTGCGGGCGCTGAAAATGCAATCTATGATCCTGTGAATCCCTCAGATTCGAGCTCGGGAAGCGGTATCGCTTCTATCGACTGGGCTGTTGTTTCAGGACAGGGGATAGTTTCTGTTGATGAAACTGATACCCGCAAGCCTAAATTAAGCGCTTCTGCAGACGGAATGTATGAACTGTCCGTTACAGTTACTGATAACGCGTCGAACCAGGTGACAGAGCCGCTGTTCTTTGAATGGGATACAACTGCACCCGGAATACCGTCTGTAAGCGGTATCAATCATACTGCAGTGACGCTGCCCGAATGGACATGGCTCAGCGGCGGAGATGGCAACGGAATATACCAGTATCGGCTTGAGATGGATGACGGGACCGATGCTAATTATGCAGAAATTAAAGGCTGGACGCTTACCGATACTGAAAGCTATACGCTGGAAGCCGCGTATGAGAATGACCTTCATCGTTTTATTCTTTATGTTCAGGAAAGGGACCGGGCAGGGAACTGGTCCGCGATTGCTTCAAAAAAGATCTGGACTGAATCTACGTTCACCGCTGTACCTCCACCTATTACACTGACGGGGGCCGATTATACTAGGATTAAAGGTGAATCGGGTTCTGTGACGTGGACCTGGACCACAGGTTTATCCAGCGGCGGCGGCACCTACAGGTACCAGCTCGACAGTTCGGATTTTTCCGCATGGACAGCAACTGACGACACAACAACTTCCTTCTCGTATTCGTTTGCAACTAACGGCACGAATGACGGATATCATTATATGTATGTTGAAGAATATGATTCTGTTAACACTGCATGGGTCGACCTTGTAAGTTCAAGTTATGTTCTTATTGATATGACTCCGCCGAATGTCCCAGCACTCAGTGTTCCGCCCACTAATGCGACAACTGATGCGACAATCGATACTACACCGACCTGGAGCTGGTCCAGCGGCGGTGGCGGTATGGGGCATTACCGTTACAGTATAAACAGCGGAAGCAGCTGGACTGAGATCGACAGCAACAATGTCACCCTGAGCCTTTCAAACGGCGACTATATCTTCTGGGTCCAGGAGCGGGACTCCGCCGGAAACTGGAGCAATTCAGCTGTTGACGCGATAACTATAGATGTTACAGCTCCGACAATCAGTTCTTTCGGAATCACGACCGGAACGCTGACCAGTTCAGGCAACAGGTATACAGCTTCTACAAGTGTGACTGTTTCAGCTACAATACCGCTCGATGCAGCAGATGAAGGCCAGCCCCGACAGATACGGTTTTACAATAACGGGTATACGGACTGGGAGGCACTTACAGCAACTACAAAATCAAAAACCTTCACGGTCCCGACCGGAGAGGGCCTTAAGTATCTCTATGTTCAGGTAAAGGATTACCTCGGCAATACAACCGGGTGGTATTCCGACACCATTATACTTGACCAGACCGCCCCTGATGTGGGAACGGTAAGCATCAACGGCGGTGCAACCTATACTCCATCGCTGAACGCTTACCTTTCTGTAAGCTCAAGTGATAACCAGGCCCTCGCTGAAGAGCTTGATGTTCAGTATATATACTATAACGGATCTGCATGGGTTTATTCAGTATGGAGACCTCTGTCATTGGGAACGACATTCAGTACATATAACACTGATAACGGCAGCAACTACCCGTCCGGTGTTACATATGAAGATATTAATTTTACTCCTGTCGCCGGTTCAAAGCTCATTTATGTAAGGTTTAAAGACCCTGCAGGCAATACTTCAAGTTTCAGCTCTTACGATACAATTACCCTGCAGATACCCGAACCTACATATGCCACAAAAGGCAGCCTGTACTCTACTTCATACAACGGATACGCGCGGGTGGATTATTCGACTGTAACAGAGGACAGCGGACCTAATACGACTTACTATTATGCATACTGGTCCTCGGATCCGAATGCTGATCCGAATAATGGTGATACAGTCACGCTGCTTGACGGAACTACTTATGCCTATAATTATGTGTATAATTTCGGCGGTGGCGCCTTACGATACTTCTTTATCCGCGCATACAACGCGGATACGGGCGGTTATGGACCTTACAGTACAACTTCGGTACTTGGATTTTCTTCAAATGTCACGGTGATTTATGACGATGATGTTTCATCAGACGTGACCCGGGCCCAGGCCTTAAAATCGCTGCTTGAAGATAAATCCGGAGGTATCGCTGACCAGATCTCCGCAGGGTATGTAAGCGGTACAATGCCTACCTATGTGGTTACGCTTCTGCCGGAGGATTTTATATCGGAGACATACAACGGCACGGCCGAAGTGATAGGAGGGGACCCCATAATTATCACCCCGCAGGCATCGTACGACCTCTATGTCAGTGCCTCGCCTTACGAAAAGATACACAATATTGTCGCCAATAATCACGGTGTAATTGCAATGGGTTATTATTCGGGTTCCTTCCTGAGCCGTGTGAACAGCTATTTTACCACATGGGGACTGTCGGGTACCGCACCCTCGGAAATAATAGGTTCGATGACTCTTGATGCTGCAACTACCGCAGTAACGCGGCCCTACGTGAAAGCTATCGACGCAGAAGATGTTTGGCTTACTCCGCTGGCAGAATCTTATTTTATGACTAATGGAACCAGCACTTTAACTACTTCAATCTTCAGTGCAAGTACAGGCCGAAGGGGTGTTTACCTTTCTACAGGACTCGATCCTACTGATGGTGCTATTTATGCCGGAGACGCAAGTTCCTCGGCACATTTCCCGGTCGTCAGACAGGGCAGATTTTTGAACTTTGCATACTACGAAATACCGGATACATATACGTATAATAACCTGAAATTAGTAGTACACAGGACCGGTGCGGTATTCTTTATCAACCTTGTCGCCAGAATGGATGATTTTTAGCGATTGAAATAATCGGATAAATCTGCCGCCCGGAGGAACTTTCCGGGCGGCTTTTTTCTTCTTGACCGCCTCGGTCCCTCCGCATAAAATCTAATTTATGCCCGTCTTAATCATAATTCTGATTGTCTTCCTCGCCTCGGCTCTGGTGCTGCCGCTCAAAGTCACGCTGCTTCTGCTGAGACCCGAAAAGCGCACGACCGAAGATATCATCAGCTCAGGTATAGAGGACGGCTCAGTGAATCCGGAAATTCTGGCAATGAACTGGAAGGATTTTGAGGTTGGAGGGGTGAACGGTGGACGTGTCTCAGGGCAGATCCTTGAAGGATTGTGCGGGGACTGTATTATCTTCTGTCATGGTGTAAGCGGTACTCGGGCGTCAGCTCTGCGGATGGCTGAACCCTTTGTTGATGCCGGCTGGGGTGTTGTACTTTTCGATTTTCAGGGCTACGGAAAGAGCGGCAGGGGTGTTCCCTCCTACGGAATCAGGGAAAAGCAGCAGCTCGCGGCTGTCATTCTTTATGTTCAGGCCTCCAGGCCCGGTTCCAGAATTCATTTATACGGTATTTCGATGGGTGCGGCGACGGTGCTTCAGTACCTGCCTGACTCAGACTGCATCCTCAGGGCTGCAGCCGATTCGTCGTTTGCAACCCTGAAAGATCAGATATATTTTCGCTTCAGCCAGGCCGGGCTTCCCT